>CAVEFV010000005.1:0-53587 GCA_963615025.1 Firmicutes bacterium CAG:95
AATGTTTCATCCAACGCTTATGCCCGCTGTAGAGCCATAGCGTGCTATGGCTCTCGACTCTACTTCGCAGACAGAACAATATGTTCCCGTTAAACCCAACTAACCCCTTCAACCAATTAAACTACGCATAAACACATAAACTCCTCAACTTATCAACTTAACAAACCTCCCTCAACTCTCAACTCCCAATCCTCCTTCCTCTCCCCAACAGATATTTTTTTGGGAAAACACTTGCATTATTCCACGAATACATTACCTTTGCAGGTGAATTTAAGAAAACTACCATGATAAACGACATGTACACCTACGCATGCCCTTTGTTGTGTTTACTCCGGCAACACCACTGACCAAGCATGGAGCCACACAAAACGCACAAAAGATAATTAACCTATAAAAATCTAATCAATGAAACACCTTCTTTTAGGCGACGAAGCCATAGCGCAAGGCGCTATAGACGCAGGACTAAGTGGTGTCTATGCCTATCCTGGAACACCCTCCACAGAAATCACGGAGTACATACAACTCTACGAGGCACGAAAACAGAAAACAGGCGACACATCCAACCCTATTTTCTGCCGCTGGGCTACCAACGAGAAGACGGCAATGGAAGCCGCATTGGGTATGTCCTATATGGGCAAGCGCGCACTCGTATGCATGAAGCATGTCGGTATGAATGTCTGTGCTGATGCCTTTATGAATGCTGCTATCACAGGAGTAAACGGGGGGCTTGTAGTACTTGCAGCAGACGATCCCTCCATGCACTCTTCACAGAACGAACAAGACAGCCGTTTCTATGCCAAATTCGCCATGATACCATGCTTCGAGCCAACCAATCAACAGGAAGCATACAACATGACACAACTTGCCTTTACCATGTCAGAAAGGCTCAACACACCTGTTCTATTGCGCGTTACTACTCGAATGGCACATAGTCGTTCCATCGTTGAAACATCCGACGAGCAACCCCGTCAGAACGATATGTCTATCCCGACAAATGTACAGCACTTCATCTTGCTACCTGCTTTCGCCAAAAAGAACTACGCCGAGTTGGTAGCGGCACAACCTGCATTCCTCAAAGAGAGTGAGACTTCGGCATACAATACCTATACTCGTGGCACAAACCCCGAAAAAGCCATCCTGACAACAGGTATTGCCTACAACTACCTCATGGAGAACTACGATGGCACGCAAGGCTACTCTATCCTGAAGATTGGTCAATACCCGCTACCTGCCAAACTCATCGACCAAATGGTTAATGACGGAGCAAAAGACATCCTTGTGATGGAGGAGGGACAACCTATCGTAGAGGAACTGCTGCACGGACTTGTACCTTCCTGCGTCCATATTCGTGGCAGACTCACAGCAGACTTACCCCGTATGGGAGAGTTGAATCCAGATTCCGTACGCAAAGCACTGTGCTTGGATGCACTACCCACACGCGAAGCCGACAGCATAGTGGTAGGTCGTCCGCCCGCACTATGCCAAGGGTGTGGACATCGCGATGTATATACAGCACTCAACGAGGTGGCACGCGAATACCAGCAACCACGCATATTCGGAGATATAGGCTGCTATACATTAGGCGCACTCTCTCCTTTCTACTCCATTCATGCTTGCGTAGAGATGGGTGCCTCCGTTACTATGGCAAAGGGAGCAGCAGATGCGGGGCAGCATCCTTCCATAGCCGTCATAGGAGACTCCACCTTCACACATTCGGGGATGACAGGTCTGCTCGATTGTGTCAATAGCAACGCCAATGTAGTGATACTCATATCCGACAACCTCACTACAGGTATGACAGGCGGACAAGATTCAGCAGGAACAGGACGCTTGGAGCAGATATGCTGCGGACTCGGAGTACAACCAGAGCATGTACGGGTAGTGGTTCCACTGCCTAAGAACATGGACGAAATCAAACAGGTACTACGCGAAGAGATTGAATATACGGGTACATCAGTTATCATAGCCCGTCGTGAGTGCATACAAACACTCAAACGCCACCTGAAAGCAAAAAAGTAAAACCCTTAAATCAACGAAAAAACATGAAAAAAGATATTATCCTCGCAGGTGTGGGCGGACAAGGAATCCTCTCCATCGCAACAGTCATAGGTGAAGCAGCACTCGCAGAAGGACTTTACCTAAAGCAAGCAGAGGTACACGGTATGAGTCAGAGAGGCGGAGATGTACAGTCGAATCTTCGTCTCTCCTCCGAACCAATACACTCCGATCTTATACCCATGGGCGGTGCAGACCTAATCATATCACTTGAGCCGATGGAAGCACTACGCTACCTGCCGTATCTCAAGCCCGACGGATGGATAGTAACATCATCTGTCCCCTTCGTCAATATACCTAACTATCCCGATATCGACGAGGTCATAAACCATATCAAGAATATACCCAATCATATTCTTCTCGATGTGGACGCATTAGCCAAAGAGGCAGGTGCTCCCTCACAAGCAGCCAATATGGTATTGCTTGGAGCCTCCATACCCATGCTCGACATCGATTATGAAAAGATGATTGCAGGAGTGCAACGCGTATTTGCCCGCAAAGGAGAGGCTATTGTACAGAGTAATACAGCCGCAATCGAAGCAGGCTACCGCAACTCAAAACACAACTGAATATCTTACTACCAAAACAATACCTTATGTTTCCATTAGATAAGCAATTAGTTGACCAGACATGTATGGACTTTGGTCTTCGTAACGCACACGAATTAGGAAGTGCCTCTATCCGTCAACTCGTTGGTGTAATAAAAGACATCGAACGAGCCACAGGCGAAGAGTTTATTCACATGGAATTAGGCGAACCCGGACTACCTTCGGAGGTGATAGGTATCGAGGCTGAACATCAGGCATTGCTGAAAGGATGTGCAGCGCATTATCCTATCATCACCGGTATTCCGGAAGTCAAACAATGGGGCAGTGAGTTCGTACGGGCATTCATAGGACTTGATATACCCGAAGACTGTATAGTGCCGACAGTAGGCAGCATGCAAGCAGCCTTCGCTCTCAATCTTACTATGTCGCAACTCGACAAAGAGCGGGATACCGTATTGTTTATAGATCCTTGCTTCCCTGTACAGAAACAGCAGTGTAAAGTCATAGGCGTACGAGTGGACTGTTTTGATGTAGCAGACTATCGTGGTGAAGCACTCGAAGCAGAACTGGAACGCCATTTTCAGACAGGGCGTATAGCAGCCATGCTGTTCTCTAATCCGAACAACCCCTCATGGATGTGCCTGACAGAAAGAGAACTGGAGATAATAGGACGCCTCGCCACCCAATACAATGTACTGGTTATAGAAGACCTTGCATACCTCAATATGGATTTCAGGGAGAAACGAGGTGTCCCTTATGAACCACCATACCAACCCTCTGTAGGCAACTATACAAATAACTGCGTACACATGATATCATGCTCCAAGATGTTCTCCTACGCAGGACAACGCGGTGCTATAGTAGCCATGAACCCTGTTCTTGCACACCGATGCTTTCCTAACCTCGCAGAACGCTACGACAACGATGGACAGTTCCTGCGTAATTTCGTCTATATCGTACTATACAGCCTGTCATCAGGAGTTACACACTCTGTACAGTACGCTATGGCTGCTATGTTTCGTGCAGCATGTCAAGGTAAGATACCTTTTGTTGAGAATACTCGCGAATATGCACGACGAGCCGCCAAGATAAAAGAGATTATGCTTCGCAACGGCTTTCATGTAGTGTATGACAAAGATGCAGACGGCAAGACAGTAGGAGACGGCTTCTTCTTTACTTTTGGATACAAAAACTGGACAGGCGAACAACTACTCAACAAACTTATTTATTATGGCGTATCTGCTATAGCCCTCAGTAGTACAGGCGCACAAAGGGAAGGGATGCGTGGATGTGCCTCATCTATCCGAGAAGACCAATACGAAGAACTGAACAGCAGACTATCGCTGTTCAATAAAGATTATTGCAATGCTAACATTTAATATCTACTAACATGGATAATACCCCAAAATACCTGACTCCTGCTGAGGCTGTGAGATTAGTCAAGAGTGGAGACACCATAGTTGTACAGGGCTCTACTTCTATTCCGATGGTACTACTACGGGCATTAACAGACCGAGCATCCGAACTTCGTGATGTGAAGGTCATCTCAGGCTTCGGAGTACATCCTGAAGATGCACCTTATGCAAAAAGAGAACTTATAGACTCGTTCCGTGCATTGAATATCTTTGTTCCTAACAACCTCCGTAACGCTATGCGAGAGGGAGTAGCAGACACTATACCCTGTTTCTTAGGAGAAGTACCTTTCTTGTTCCGTAGCAGACAAGTACCTGTAGATGTAGCCTTCCTTAATGTAAGCGAACCTGACGAGAACGGCTACTGCTCTTTCGGTATATCAGCAGACATAGCCTATTCGGGATCCGAATGTGCAAAGACGATAATTGCGCAAGTCAATAAGTATATGCCTCGTACTTTTGGAGACCCTGTTATTCATGTTAGTAAAATCAGTGCTATGTGCCGTGGAGATGAACCATTGATTGAGGTTCCTACACCTACACCCAATGAGATAGAGACACGCATAGGAAACTATATCGCTGCTCAGATACCTGACGGTGCCACCCTGCAGATAGGAGTAGGGGGTATCCCTAATGCAGTCATCAATGCACTGAAAGACCATCAACACCTCGGACTACATACAGAGGCTATTACCGATGGTGTCTTGCCTCTGTTGGAGAGTGGAGTTATTGATAACTCCCTCAAACGAGTGCTGCCCGGTAAGTCTGTCGGCTGTCTTGTATTAGGGTCACGAAGACTCTATGACCATATAGATAATAACCCGGACTTTGTGATTAGAGATGTGGCATGGACGAACGACCCCTCTATCATACGACAGAACCCTAAAGTTATGGCTATCAACTCCGCCATAGAGATAGACCTCACAGGACAGATATGCGCAGACTCTATTGGCGACACTATTATCTCCGGTGTAGGAGGACAGCACGACTTTATGTATGGGGCATCTCTATCCGAAGGAGGTAAATGCTTTATCGCTCTGCCCAGTATGACGCGCGGTAAGAATGGCAAGCCCGGAAAATCGAAGATTGTTGCTCATCTCACACCGGGTGCAGGCGTAGTTACTACACGCTTCCAAGCACAGTATATAGCCACCGAACATGGTATAGTCTATCTACGCAACTTACCACTCGCAGAACGCGCCAAAGCACTTATCAGTATTGCAGACCCATCCGTAAGAGAAGAATTGGAACGCGCTGCTGTTGAGCGGTTCGGTATAGGGTTTTTAAGACTGAAGTAGTCTTTTGGGGTGAGGAATATAAACTGCAAACATAGTGGCGTGTCGTTACGGACAATGCATGATACATTTTTGACTATATAGGTTCAACTTTTTATTTAATGGGGAATATATGGAAGGAAGTCCCCACTACAGATTGTGAATGCGTGTGTTCACAATCTGTTTTTTTTGTGGTATTACTTTTTGTAGGTAAGGTAGTGGCGGAGTTGTTGGGCTTCGAGTGAGCGCATATAGTTTTCCATATAGGCATAGTCCGGTGTGCCGTCCGGGGGTTACAGGGAGAATAATATGTGATTTTCGCATACGCTTAGGCAAGTGTACCTCAAGTACTACTTATATGCGGCGGTGCAGAACGCTTTCCATGCACTTATTTTGCCTGAGAAATAACTATGTTCTCTATTAAAAAAGACTTTATAGGGTCTTTTTTTGTTGAGAAAAAGACCTTCGGCGGTCTTTTTTTGATATGAGGCTTGTATAAACAACACAAAAGTCGTACCTTTGCCGCCGATATGACAAACGAATTAGACATAGACCAACTGCAGCGATGGTCGAATATGCGCATAGCAGAGGTGTCGATGACCCACCACCGCTACTTGTACCATCAAATCAACTGGGACAACCGCCTTATCTGTCTCAAGGGGGCAAGGGGCGTCGGCAAAACCACTTTGCTCTTACAGCACATTCACGCAGCCTTTGCAGACACGCAGAGCGTACTCTATGTGTCGATGGACAATCTTTGGTTCCAAACACACGACCTTTTGGATTTGGCAGAGTACTTCTATACGCATGGCGGGACACACCTGTTCCTCGATGAGATACATTACTTGCCTCATTGGCAGACAGTAATCAAAAACCTATACGACAATTTCTCGAAACTGCATATTGTCTATACGGGTTCTTCGATGTTGCAACTCTCTGCACACGAGGGTGATTTGTCGCGCCGGCAACGAGTATATACGCTGCATGGTATGTCATTCCGCGAGTTTCTGCTCTTTGAGGGGTATCCTATTGGTGATGCGATTGATTTAGAGACACTACTCACAAAACACACCTCCATTGCTGCAGCACACTTAGATGGACATCGGATTCTTCCCCTCTTTTCAGAATATCTGCAACACGGCTACTATCCCTTCTACCGAGAGGCAGGAAATGGGTTCTACGAACGGCTGCAAAGCGCTGTACGGCAAGTATTAGAGAGTGAGTTGCCCTTAGTGGATGATGTATCGTATAGCACGATACAGAAAATACAGAAGATGCTCATCATTCTTGCAGAGCGAGTACCCTTCACGCCCAAAATGGCAGAAGTATATCGAGAGTTGGAGACTAACCGCAGCAATGGACTGAAAATGCTCTACACCCTGCAACGGGCAGACCTGCTGGCACTGTTCTCGTCCGAAGTCAAGAATCTCAAAGCACTCAGCAAGCCTGACAAAATATACTTAGAGAACCCCAACTTGATGTACTGCCTAACATCCCATATCGACAAAGGAACACTGCGGGAGACTTTCTTCTATAACCAAATGCGGCAAACGCAAGAGGTGCTGTTGCCCAAGCAAGGCGATTTTGAGATTAACCGACAGTATATTTTCGAGGTAGGCGGCGCAAACAAGACCTTCGACCAGATAAAAGACCTGCCCAACGGCTATCTCGCCATCGATGATATTGAGATAGGCAGTGGAAATCGTATTCCACTGTGGATGTTCGGATTACTCTATTAGACGACAAGCCCCCCCAAAAAAGACCTTGTAAAGTCCTTTTTTTTATACCAAAATAGACCCCCGAAAGTCTTTTTTGCAGCAAAGTACATTTTCCGACCTATTTTTTCAAAATAAAAGCAACCTGTTACCATTTTCCTACCGTATGAACATCCCTGCTACTCCGCTTCGCATCAAGTTTTTCTGCCGCTCGTTCGACCTGCGGCTCTACCGTCTTTCTAAGGCTTTCTACGAGGGGTTGGGCTATCCCTGCGTGCGTCTGACCGACCAGTCTGCCGATGGTTATTTCTATACCATGCTCGCCGACCTTGATTGCGATATTGCCATCAATGTCGATGAGGATTGTTTCATCACCGACCCGCAGGCGGTGCTGCAATTGGTTGATTATGTGATTGCTAACGGTTATGCCAATGCGGGTTGCTCCGATGGCGGACAATATATGCGTGCCGGCAATCCTATCGTGACCAACCCCTTTTTCAATGTTTTCGATCTGCGTCTTATCCGCACCCGATTCTCTCGTGAGGCAGTGCAGACGTTCCGTTATGCCGACCACAAGGCAGAGATGATAGCCGCTTTCGATACCACGCCACTCGGCGGACATTATACGTTCGACCGTCCCTCCGTCATCGAGCCGTACTATCCGTTTTTCCTGTGGTTAGCGGCTAATTTCCGCACGCTCTATTTGTCGCCTCAGCGCCACCACGACGGCACTTCCACGCTTTTGTTCGATCCTCAGGGTCGCCAACTCTGCGCCCATTCGTGGCTGTCCCGTTTCTATTCCGTGCCTTCTGTCGTGGTTCGTTTTTTCCAGCCCTCGGCGGGCAAGCAGAAATCTCGTATTGATGCGTTGATACACGAGTCCGCAGCGCAGCGTGGCGGCGAGGTAATGTTGCCGGTGGAGCATTGGTACGACACGGTTCATTTCGCAGCCGACAAGTGTGTGCGTTGGGTCATCAAGGTACCTCAGCGCATAGCAGCATGGCCGGCCAAGTACCGCCGCTACCATAGCAAGGACTAACCCATATAACCCTTTCCGCAACATCAAAAAGGCAACACATTTCCAACTATATATGTGTTGCCTTTATACTTTGCGTAATGTCTTTATATTTTGCGATTGTCCTCATACTTTAGGCATTGTTCCCTACCCGTAGAGACGGTATTGCATACCGTCTCTCTATCGTCGTGTTATTACCCATTCTTACTATTGCGGTAAATCGCTGCTGAGTAGTTATAAATAGTTGATATTTATATATTATAAGTGTTTTTTCAATTTGAAATCGATGTTTTCCTCTATTTTTCGCGAGCATAGCGAGCAGGATGTCTCCTATACCGCCCTGCGGCGAAGGAACCCTCCCCCCCCGCCTACACAGAACTTTTTCCCCGCCACCACAAAACAAACAGGCTTGCCCTATCGGACAAGCCTGTTTGTTATCTCACTTCCGCCACCCTCTCGTAGCATAGATCCGTGTAGTCACTCACCTCGTCGGGTATCGGTTCTCCATTGGTCAGATACTTACACGCTTTTTATGGTTTGGAGCATACGGCTCCACGAATATTTTTGTCGTTCTTCTTCTATTCCTGCGCGGAAACATTCCGAGTCCTCACGAGCGCAGAAGTCGGCGAGTGCTTGATTGACTTCGAGGAGGTCAGAGCCTTGTGCAGTAAGAGAGATGTCGGCTTCTTTGAGTAAGTCATAGACCCAAAGGTCTGTTTTGATTTCCTTCTTAGGCATACAGAATGTGCTATTAGGGCAATTGGTAGTGTTCCATAAGCACAAAAAAAACGCGAGCGTAACTTGCTCGCATTGCGGTCGTAGGATACCTTAAAGGAACGCAAGTCACGCCCGCGCGATATAGCACGGGCGTTTGCTTTGACTTGTTCCTTTTTCGATTTTGAAATTTCCTACGTTTCAATGCGAATAGAACAATAGCAAACGCTAAAGTTAGGAGTGATATGTATTGCAGACCACAGGCGCACCCCTTTCCGCCCAATGGTCTAATTCGGGGGCAGAAGTACTACTTTTTAGGGAAATAGGCAAGAGGGGGAAAGGAAATAAAGAGTGGTAAGTTTTAGCCACTAATCTCGCATGTATATCCATACCACATCCATAGCACATCCATACCACTACCCTACCACTTATGACTCTTATATGGGTTTTATAGGGTTTTTAGGCAGCCTTTTTGTAGCCTTTTGTGTCCTATTGCGTATCGATTTTGCCTATCTCGGAAAAAGGTCGTACCTTATGCATTCGCAAACAACGCCGAAGGAAACGCTTTGTGCCAAAGCGACCGTAGGCTGGGCATCTGTGTCATATAGGAGCAAAACTCATATAAGAGTCATAAGTGGTAGGGTAGTGGTAGGGTATCAGTAGGGCGATCGTCCTTATATCAGTCCTATATAAATTGGAGAAAATAAAGTATTCAATTGCCAATAGGTAAGTGCCATAGTCGGAAGTACTAAATGCTTCGGTTATAGTTCATGCTTGACAGCGGTAGGACCGCAATGAGTATTCAGAGCATAAACAAGTGAGCCATACGGTTCGACCATTGGCGAATATACCTCTGTGTACAAAGTATGGGGAAACTTATATATTACAGGCTTACGGCTTGTAACTCGGCTAAGGCCTTGTAGTAGTCGCGTTGGGCGGTGAGGGCTTGGGCGGTGGCGTCGTAGTAGATAGAAAGTTCCATCATATACTCGAGCATTGATATTTGACCGGCTTGCAGGGCTTCCAATAGCAGGTCGGCACTATTGGTGAGCAGCAACGCCTCGTGGTAGCCCTGCCAGGTCTTTTGCAGCCCCATAACAGCCGCATACTGCGTGCGCAGGGTGGAGAGAAAGCGTTGTTTCTGCTCGTCTGCCCGCAGTTGCGCCGCCTCGGCGGATGCTTTCGCCTGACGCACACGATGGCTGTTCTGCCAGAGCGGCACACTGACGCCGACCGTAATACCATTGTAGTAGTTGCCCGTCAGACCCTCCGACATATAGCCTACGCTTAAGTCGGGCAGCCACTCCGCCTTGCTCAGTCGGGCATCGGCTTTCGCCACCGCCACCTCCTGCCGCACATACGCCAACATCGGGCTGCGTGTTTCTGCCTCGGCATACCAACTATCGAAATCCGCCGGGGGCAGTACCCCCTCGAACACACTATCATTCAGCGCAATCGCCTTGCCACCATTGAGCGATGCCAACTGCTCCAAGAGGGTGTTGCGCTCGGTGAGCAAGCGTTGGTATTCGCCCTGCGCCGTAGCGAGGTTGAGCCGCACTTTGTTGTACTCCAACGCATTGGTATTGCCTGCTTCAAACTTCTGCTGATACGCCTCCGCCAGCGTCTGCGCATGTGCGAGCCGCTTGCCGTACTCTGAGAGCATGGCATTGGTATAGACAATGTCGATACACATCTGCTGCGCCTGCAGCAGCACTGCCGTGCGCTCCACTTTCATGCGCAAGTCCGCCCGCAAGTCTTGTTGCTTGGCGAGGCGCGACTGGTAACCGAGTATGGTACTCAACGGCAGCGACTGCGATACCGATAAGTCCATACGGCTGCCCTCTTCGGTACCATGTCCCCAAAGGTAACTGAACTCCACTTCCGGGTTGGCGGGGGCAATGCCCACATGGTTGGCGGCTTTCTCTGCCTCTAGCTCTTGACGCAAGGCTTGCAGCGATTGGTTGTTCTGCTCTATCTGCGACAGGATTGTGGTCATATCTTGTGCATAGGCACAAGATATAATTAACAATGAACAATTAACAAGTAATATCTTCCGAATGTTGTTCATAACAGGCGTTATTTTGGGGTGTTGATATGCGGGTGACGTGCTTCGACGAGCGAGTACATAATGGGAATAATAAAGCCGTTGAGCAGCGTAGAGGAGAGCAATCCCAAGAGTATCACTTTTGCCATAGGGCTCTGTATCTCATTGCCAGGCAAGTCGCCTCCTAAGGCCAACGGGATAAGCGAAAGGGCAGTAGTGAGTGCAGTCATAAGAATAGGATTCAGTCGGTCTGCCGAGCCGGTCATAATACGCTCGTGCAACGATACTCCCTCGCGCGACAAGTCGTTGTAGCGCTCAATAAGCAGCATGCCATTGCGAGTGGCAATACCAAACAGCGAGATAAAACCGATAAGAGCCGGAATACTCAGTACACCGCCGTCAAGCAGTACCGCCAACACGCCGCCCATCAAAGCAAGCGGCAAGTTGCACAACACGACGGTGGCTTGGCGAAGGTCACGGAACTGCATAAAGAGAAGTAAGAATATAACCAATAGGGCTCCGACTGTGGCAAGCGCAATGGTTCGGGAGGCTTTCTGCTCGCTCTCGAACTGTCCGCCGTACTCAATATGATAGCCTTCGGGCAGCGTAATCTGTTCGCCGATAGTCTTTTCGATTTGGTTCACCGCACCTCGCAAATCGCCGTTCGTGACATTGGCGGACACCACGAGCTTGCGGCTGACATTCTCTCGGTTGATTGTATTGGGTCCCATGGCAGAGCGTATATCCGCCACTGCCGACAGCGGGACTTGTGCCGTACGGGTAGAGATACAGAGGTCGCGGATAGCGTCCATACTCTCACGCGCCGAGGGTGCCACACGCACCACAAGGTCGAATGCTTTGTTCTCCTCATAGACCTGCGACACCACGCTCCCGCCTAACAACACACTAATTTGCTCGGAGAACTCCGCCGGCGAGATACCATAGCGGGCAAGCATATCCCGACGGGGTGTGATAAGCAACTGCGGGCGTTCTACCTGCTGCTCGACATTGATGTCTGCCACGCCCTCAATAGGCGAGATGGCGGTCTTGATTTGTTGCCCGAGTCGGTACATACGATTTAGGTCTGTGCCGAATATCTTAATGGCTATGTTCGACTGCGTACCCGATAGCATGGCGTCGATTCGGTGCGATATAGGTTGCCCTATTTCCAGATTAACACCCGACAGCACACTCATACGCTGGCGTATGTCGGCGATCACCTCTTCTTTGGAGCGGTCTGCCAACACAAAGGGGGCTTCTATCTCCGATGCATTGACACCGAGCGCATGTTCGTCCAACTCGGCACGCCCCGTCTTGCGTGCTACGGTCTGTATCTCCGGGATAGAGAGCAGTATTTCCTCTGCCTTGCGTCCTATCGCATCAGACTCTTCGAGCGATACGCCCGGCAAGGTGCTGATGTTAATGGTGAAAGAGCCCTCGTTGAAGGCCGGCAAGAAACTATGCCCGAAGCAGCAGAACACGACCACGGCTGCGACAAAGAGCGAGAAGGTAGTACCAAGCACGCCTTTCTTATGACACAATGCCCATTCGAGCGCACGGCTATACCCTTTACGCAGCCAAACTACCAGGCGAGGTTCACGGTCGGCGTGTCGCATAGCACGCTCTGTGCCGAGCAGGTAGGAACAGAGTACGGGCGTAAGCGTCAGTGCCACAAGGGTGGATGCGAAGAGCGATACGATAAACGCCAAACCGAGTGGTGCCAACATACGCCCTTCCATGCCCGAGAGTAGGAACAAAGGAACAAAACTGACAACGATAATAAATGTAGAGTTGATGACCGGCATACGCACCTCGTAGGAGGCATTGAATACCACCTCGCATATCGGCAGCCGCCGGTCTTTGGGTAGCAGTGCGTTCTGCCGCAAGTGTTTATAGACATTTTCTACATCAACGATGGCATCGTCCACCAACGAACCGATTGCTATCGCCATACCGCCTATGCTCATCGTGTTGATACTCAGCCCGAAAATACGCATGACGAGTATGGTGATAAGTAACGACAGAGGAATGGATACCAGCGAGATAAGCGTGGTGCGTCCGTTCTGCAAGAATATGAACAGCACGAGAATAACAAACAATGCACCCTCCCAGAGCGACTGCTTTATGTTGCCGATCGAGCCGTTAATGAAGTTGGCTTGGCGGAATATGTCGGTGGATACCTGTACATCAGCAGGTAGTTGCGAGCGTATTTCTTCCATCGCCTTATCCAAATGCTCGGTCAGTTCGAGTGTGCCCGTGTTGGGCTGCTTGGTGACGGTCAAGAGTACGGCAGACTTGCCCCGCACCGAGGCAACGCCGAGCCGAGGTGTCTGTGCGCCGATTGCGACCGTGGCTACTTGCTCCAAGCGTACCGTGCCGCCGGCGATAGTAGGAACAGGTGTCTGCCCCAGCAAGGTCATATCGTTGGTCGATAATGCACCACGGATAATATATTCATTGCCGTACTCGTACAGCACGCCGCCCGATGCATTTTGGTTCATATTGCGTACGGCAGCCAGCAGGTCGTCGAGTGCAACTCCGTAGGTACGCATACGGTTGGGGTCTATCTGTATTTGATATTCCCGAATGTCGCCGCCCAGGACGGCTACTTGTGCCACACCGCCCGTAGCCAAGAGGCGTGGGCGAATCGTCCAATCCGCCAGCGTGCGCAGTTCCTCTTGGGTCGTGGTAGAATCTGCCGTCAAACCGATAATCAGCACCTCGCCTAAGATAGATGACTGAGGACCTAAAATAGGCTTACCCACATAGTCGGGCAGTGACTCGGATACGGTTGCCAATTTCTCACTGACCACTTGGCGGGCACGATAGATATCCGTTCCCCAGTTGAACTCCACCCATACCACGGAGAATCCCGTAGTAGAAGACGAACGCACACGACGCACATCGGTAGCACCGTTCACCGCCGTTTCTATGGGGAATGTTACAAGCCGCTCCACCTCCTCGGGTGCCATACCCGTGGCTTCGGTCATAACGACCACGGTGGGCGCATTCAAGTCGGGGAATACATCCACATCCATCTCCCGAACGCAGTAGATACCTGCAGAGAGAATAAGCAACGCTGCCAACACAATGGCGAGCCGATTGCGCAAGGCAAAAGATATGATTTTATTGAGCATATACAGGTATATTTCTTCGGGCGATAGGTCTTCTATTGGGTTCGAACCACCTTCTTTCCGTGGTGGATATACAGTCCGTGCGTAGGTGGTGATGCAAAACGCCGTCCCAATAGGTCATACCAATAATCATCTCCGGTATCTGTTGAAGGGGGCGTTAAGTCGGTTGCTTGTCCTCTCCGATGAGCGAACAACCAATCCAAGCGGGGCGTGGAGTAACTCTGGATACAGGTCATCTCGTGTGTCCAACCTTCTACGGTATCATAGACGACCTCATCGCCCAAAGTCTGTAACTGCGCGACCATCGTTTCCACTGTCGTGCGCACATCGCTGCCCATGACCTTATCCGCTAATCCCATCACGGTATAGACCGGCGTAGTGGCTATATTCTCCACACTCATGTTTTTAGGATTGCCTGCGCAGGGCATTGCCGCCGCAAAGTAGTTCGGGTAGAGGGATAGCATTTTCCAAGTCCCTGTGCCGCCCATACTGCCCCCGAAGATATAGATACGGGTGGTGTCGGTTAGCGTCTGTTGCGCCACATAGTCTAACAACTGTCTTACTTGGGCAGCCATTCCACCCCAGCCTTTTGTCCGGTTGCCACATTGCGGCACGACAAAGACAGTAGGCGTGTCTTGGCGTAGCAGGTATTGCGCTATCGAATCAATACCCGCCTCGTTCATTTGGGTCTCGTTGTCGGTACCACAACTGCTGCCGCCGTGCAGGTAAATGACTAACATCGGGTTCGCACCCTCTATCTGCATTTGCCGGTACGGCAATACCGAACCATCGCTCAAGGACAATTGTTCTTTACTAAATACCGGTGTGGTTTGTGCTATGGCGTTATACAGGCTGAATAGACACAAAAGTGTAATTACTGTTCTTTTCATATCGTTGATCGTGAAGGGATTGTTCTGTAGTTAATCCGTGATAGGAGTCGGATAAGTTCTCCTATCCATAACACAAGGGATGTGGCGGCAATAATAATGAGCCAGTCTTGCCAGAGGAGTCCTCCTTTTGCGATGTTGAACATACCTTGTACACCGGGTGTTTCGGTGATGATGAGTTGACCTGCGAATATCACAAGGACGATGATAATAAACCACTTTGTGTCTTTCCAAGAGAGGTCTTGAAAAGCCGAATTGGTCGTCATAAAGGCTTTGGCATTGAACAAATTCCAGAATTGCAGCATCACAAAGATCGTAAAGAACAGACCTAACTCATACATGGACAATCCTTTGTGGGTACTCCATACGATTTTACCGCAAAGTACATTCCATAGTGAGGTTACATCCGCATATTGGAAGAATAGGAGTATGCCCAATAAGACAACAGCAAATATACCACCTATCTCGAGGATATCCGCCCCTATACCTTTGAGGATATGCTCGTTTACGCTACGCGGCTTTTCTTTCATCACGGACGGTGTGGGAGGCAATGACGCCAATGCGAGTGCGGCAAAGGTATCCATAATCAAATTTATCCACAGCATCTGTGTTACAGTAAGCGGGGATTCGGTGCCGACAAACGCACCGATCGTCACAATCAGGCACGCCACTACATTGATGATCATCTGGAACAGGATAAAGCGTTTGATATTCTTGTAGAGCGAACGCCCCCACATGACCGCATTGGCAATCGTGCGGAATGAGTCGTCCAATATCGTCATATCGCTTGCTTCCTTTGCCACAGCCGTACCGTCGCCCATCGACAGCCCCACATTAGCGGCATTGAGAGCCGGTGCATCGTTGGTGCCATCGCCCGTTACGGCGACTACTTTGTTCATCGTCTTGAGTAGGCGTACGGTGCGTTCCTTGTCGTTAGGGCGGGCGCGTGCAATAATCTTGACTTTCTGAAGGCGTTGTTTCAGTTCTTCATCGGTCATGGTTCCTATCTCGGTACCTGTCAGCAGGTTCTCGTCGGTATCATGGTCTGTCCATAGTCCTAACCGATGCCCTATCTCTTTGGCGGTCCCCGGTGCATCGCCTGTAACAATCATTACTTGTATTCCCGCTTTGATACACTCGTCAATGGCTGCCGGGACATCAGGGCGTACAGGGTCTTCAATACCCACTATACCCATCATATTCAGGTCGCATATATTGAGTTTGCCGTCGGTAAAGATATTGTCGGACTCGGCTATCTCTTTGTAGGCAAAAGCCAAGGTGCGATTGGCGTGATGCTGATAGTCTGCCAACTGAGCCGTATAGTGTTGCTTTTCGGTGTCGGACAAGGTGCATAGGGGCATCAGTATCTCCGGTGCCCCCTTGACATAGACGATTCGACCTCCTGTTATGTTGGATTGCACGACAGTCGCCATGTATTTCCGCTCGGTCGTAAACTGCAAGCGGTCTATGATATTGACGGATTCGCGTATATCGGCATACTCGACCCCGTTGTCGTGCAGCCACAACAGTAGTGCACCCTCAGTCGGATTACCGATAGCCTTTAGTTTGTCGGGGTTGGAATAGTCCAAATCGGCAGTTGTATTGACTGCAATACATTCCTTGAGCAATGCCGAAAACTTGTCGGTTCCCAGTTGCTCCCCTTTGCATGCTGCGAAGGAAGTACCGACCACTCTCATTTGGTTCTGCGTCAGAGTACCGGTCTTGTCCGAGCATATCACCGACACGGCACCCATCGTCTCACAGGCATGCATGGTACGGGGCAGGGTGTTCTGTCTCATAAGCCGCTTCATACTAAAGGCTAAACTGAGTGTTACTGCCATCGGCAGTCCCTCCGGCACGGCTACCACCATGAGTGTTACTGTAATCATGAATGTATTCAGTAGGTAGGTAACAAAGTCCATGGTTGCGTCTGCATTGGTGAACGAAAAACCGTACTGCGCATAATAGACGACAAGGCGTCCTATGATGATTAACCCTGCAAGGGCATAACTTGCTTTGGTGATAAGGCTTGCTAACCGCTCCAAGTTCTCGCTTAAAGGGGTTGCTTCGCCGCTCTTTACTTGTGCGGCTTCGAATACTTTGCCGCACGCAGTGGCGTCCCCGACGGCAAATACGCGTGCCACACAATCGCCCTCCAAGACTGTGCAGCCTTTCATAATATGGTTGGACGGATAGGTGGCGTCTTTGTCAAACGCATCCTTGTCGGTTGTTTTGGAGCATTGCGGTTCGCCGGTCAGGGAAGACTCGTTCATAGTTAGGTTCATGCACTCCAATAACTCGGCGTCGGCAGGTACTTCTTCGCCTGTTGCCAGCAAGATGATATCTCCTACCACTATATCTTTGCGCGGAACTTGACAGACGGTGTTATTACGCATTACCCTCACAAGAGTATCGTCGTTTACTTCGTTAAGGCTCTTGAAAGTCTTTTCGTTTTGGGCTTCCAATAGATGGGCTACGGCAGTGGCTAACAGCAGTGCCAATGCTATACCGATTGGCTCTAAATAAGGCTTCCAACCTGTTTCGGTGCCGAATACGCCTTCGTAGAAAGAAATACCGCCCGACAATAAGAGTGCGAACAACAGAATTGCGAAGAGGGAATCCATCTTGAACTTTCTTTGCTCGTTGTCCCATTTCCCACCCAAGAAAGCAACTGTATAGGTCAGAGCAAACAGTGTAGCAGACATGACGGGCGCAATCCATAGTTGCTTGTCTTCGCAGATACCGCACAGCGGTAACAGGATGGATAATGCAGCAGTGATGACAAGAACAGCCAACTCCAATCGGAGCAACCAGAAATGCATACAATGCTTTACTTTCTCCCATACGGATTCTTCTTCCGGTGGGGTCAGTATGTTCGTCCCGTGTAGTCGGCGGCTTTCTTCTACCTCTGCATCAGATAGACCGGTGTAATGTGTTTTTGTCATACTTTGTTATTTCTATGGATATAGTACATTTATAGATATCTTCTTACTTGTTGGCAGTAGGTTTCATATTCGGTGCCGAATGTTGCACGGCAGAATTGTTCTTCGTGCCGTATTTGCAGATGGAACATAATGACAGGGAACAAGGCAAACACAAGGTGTAGTATATTGGGGAACGCCAATAGTAGTCCGATGTATGTCAGGTCGAAGCCGACAAATGCAGGGTTGCGGCTGATACGATAGATACCTGTTTGCACCAATTGTGTTTTGTCGTTCTCCGGAATGCCTGCTCTCCAATTATCTGCCATTGTCCATACGGCAAGGATGAAAAACAGTACCCCTAATCCTGCTATGAGCAACCCTGCCCATTGCAGGACAGGACAATGCTGCAATAACGGCGTGAGTGTCCAATGTGGGTAAACAAAGATACTGATAACCTCCACCGGTACTACGAGCAGGGTTGCCAATCCCATGATTTTTTCTGTTCGCAAGACTTGTTTTGGCTTGTTGCCTACACCAATCTGGTTGGTGGCTATACCTTGTTTTCGTTGTGCCATCTTCTTGCCGAAATAGGTGGCATAGAATATAATCAATAGGGCTATGGCGATGGTTTTTGTGAGCATTGTTCTGCGGATGGAGTGGGGAGGTTAGTGGTTGTGTGTATGTCCGGGTATGATAGTTGCACTGCCTGCAAGTTTTACCTGTATGGCACCTTTGGTTACTATTGTTTCGCCTGCTGCGAGACCTTTCTTGATAAGTATGCGTTCGCCGTTGCTTTGTCCGAGTGTTACTTCCTGTTTACGGTAGCAATCGTCGTCGATTTGTATATAGACGGAGTAGATACCTTGTTCTTCGCATACGGCAGCGATTGGCACCGATAGGGCGTTCGTTTGTTCTTGCAGCAGCAGATATACATCGGTGTACGCTCCTGCGATTAAGCCTGCTTTGTTCTCGAATGAAAATACTACCGGCACATATCCGGTTTGCTTGTTTGCACTCTGTCCGATAGATAGTAGTTTCCCGTTTAGGTCGGCTAACCGATATACAGTGCCGCTGTATGCAGGCTCGAAGTTTGCTCCGTGTATCTTGCTGAGGCTGTTCCAGTAGCGTTCCGGCACATCGGCTTGCAGCAACAAGTCTTTTGTCTGGCTGACAGATAGTAGTGCTTTGCCTGCTTCGACATAGTCGCCATTATCGAAAGTGAGTCCACTGACATAGCCGTCTTGTGGTGCTATCACTTCTATACACCCGTCATCTGCTTTCTTGTTGCGTAGTGCCTCGTATTGCGTACGGGCGGTTTGGTATCGTAGTGTTATCTGTTCCATTTCTTGTGCAGATACTATCTGGTTGCCAGTCAGTCGTTCCGCCCGTTCATATTCCTTGCGTGCGGCTTCGTATTGCATTCGTGCTGTCTCTACGGGATCTGCGGTTGCCATACCTTGCACGGATATATGCGCCAGTACCTGCCCTTTGCGCACCGCCGTACCTTCGTGCAGCGTGCGTTGCAGAGAGATAACTCCTTCGGTAGCCGCCACTACTACTTGGGTTTTGTTGGATGGGGTGAGGATTTGTCCGGATACTTTTATTGCCTCTGTGAAAGGTGCATAGTCAATTTGTTCTGTCTGCAACCCGATAGCCGTTGCCTTTTCTTGTGAGAAGACTATCTCTCCTGCGGCATGCGTGTGTTGTTCCTCTTCGTGTTCGTGATGATGGTCTGTATGTTCGTCGTGCTTATGAGAGTGCGAGTGTCCTGTACAACCCGTCAGTACGGCGACTATATACGCAGTCAGTACGAAATAATTCTTTTGCATAGCCTTTTGTTTTTCAAATTACAATGCAAAGATAGTGGAAACTATCTGCAACCGAGTTGCATTTGTAGGAGTTGAGTGTTGAGTGCAGTTTATAGTTTATAGTTGAAAGTTGATAGTTGATAGATTTTGGGTTCAGTTCGTGAAGTTGATGAGGAACAGTTGTTCTGTTGCCCGTGTTACGGCGGTATATAGCCAGCGGTAATAATCGACATTGTACTGTTCTTGCGAGATGATGCCTTGATCGATGAATACCCGTTTCCATTGCCCTCCTTGTGCCTTGTGGCAAGTGACGGCGTAGGCGTGTTTTACTTGCAAGGCATTGTAGTAGGGGTTGTTCATAATCTTTTTCCAGAGTTCTTTCTTGCTCTGTATTTCGGGATAGTCTTCTTCGATTCGGCTAATCAGTGTCTTTTGCAATTGATAGTTGGTGTCGGGAGAATCGGTGTAGAGTGTTTCGAGCCATAGTGTGACATCGATGTCCCAATCATAGTCGATAGCGTGTAGAACGGCGTCGATAAAGTGAAATCCGTATATTTCTCTGTAGTGCGTTAGACGATTTATCTCGAACATATCGCCGTTGGCAAGAAAATCCAATCCTTCGTATTGCTTTGTCCAAAAGTAGTTGTTGCGGGTTACCATGATTCTGTCCCCTCCTGCTATTTGGTCTTCTTTCCACAAGACTCTTGCACGGATGCCCTGATTATAGAGGTTCATGCGTTTGTTGGTGCGTGTTACAATGATTGTCTCTTCTACTCCCACCTCCCGATAGGCTCGTTCTATCTCTTCTACCATTTCTTCGCCATTTAGCAGTCGGATGTCTTGAAACTGTTTGAGTTGGAATACGGGTGCGTGCAGTACATCGTTGTCTGCTATCTGTTGCCTCAGTCGTGTGGCATTGGTTAGAATTCCGCTGTCGAGTGCTTGGCGTGCGACTTGTGTGAGTGTGTGTTGATAGATGTGCAAGCCATATCCTTGCAGGTACTGATAGTCGAGTGCGGGACTTATAGCCTGCCCTACAGGTGGCAATTGGGCATCATCGCCTATTAACAACAGAGTGCAGTTGTGTCCTGAATAGACATATTTCAGTAGGTCGTCCAATAGATGCCCTGTGCCAAAACTCTGCTCGTCGGCACTTGTATTGTTGGCTATCATAGAGGCTTCGTCAACTATGAATAGCGTGTCTTGGTGGGTGTTGTAAGATAGACCAAAGCGAAAATCTCCCATTGCCTTTTGACGATATATCTGTTTGTGAATAGTGTAGGCAGGACGACCTGAATAGGCAGAAAGCACCTTTGCTGCTCGTCCTGTCGGTGCCAAGAGCATGGTCTTTTGTTGCAGATGGTGCAGTGCTTGCACGAGTGCTGCAATAAGGCTCGTTTTGCCTGTACCTGCGTAACCACAAAGTAGGAAAAGTCGTTCTTGTTCGTGTGATAGCACAAAGGCAGACAGTTTCTGCAATAATTCCTCTTGCTGCTCGTTTGGCGTGTAGGGTATGTATTTGTGAATATGTGCCAAAAGGAAGTCGTTTAACATAACTATAATATGATAATGTTTTGTGTGTAAATGCTAATGTTATTGTTTATGTTTGTAATGGCGTTTATTGTAGCCTTTTTCTATGTTGTTTCTATATTCATCCTATATTCGTCCTATACTCATCCTATATTCATCCTATATAAAACTTTAGAAATAGGTAGTATTGACGGGGCTTCGCGAAGGCTTGTTTCCTTGTTTCCGATAGGAAAACTGGTGCTTTTGGGTAGGCAATAGTTTAATAACAGTTAAGGTTTCGTTCTCCTATCTACATCGGTGCGTTATGAATTTTGTATCTTGCTGTGTATGAGATGGAAACAAGTTTATTTTGCATGGGCTGCTACGAAAAATCTTGTTCTTTCTTGCACGAATCAAAAAACAGTCGTACCTTTGTGGTCGGGTAAGTCCTACACGACCAGCTCCCTTTGAATTCCCCCAGGTCTTGACCGAAGCAAGGGTAGGAGGTTGTAGCGGTGCGATGTAGTTCGCTTACCCTCTTTTTGTATCTATACGAAGGCAGGTGGTGGCTATCAGGGTACTATTATCTTCGTTACTTGATTTCCTTCGCGTTGAATATAAATGCCTGACGGCAGGTTCTTTCTATCATTTCCAACGGGTTGTCCTTGCAGGGTGAATGTTGCTGTGGTTGTAGCGACAGGGTCGTTGGTTGTTTCCTGTATGCTTGTTTTTTCGCCCAAGTATGCTGACCACATATCGGGGATTCCGTAGCCGATACTATTGTTGGGGCTGTCTGAGAGGGAGGCGGTGTGGAGGATGCGTTGAATAATCCGGATGTTGCTCAGTTCGGGCAATGCCTGCCACAGACAAGCGACTGCTCCTGCCATGATAGGAGTAGCGTAGGAGGTGCCGTTGGAGGTGGTAATCGTATTGTTGTTTGGATTGTAGAGGGAGGTGTTTGACCCCATAGCGCAGACATCGGGCTTGATTCGTCCATCGGCGGTAGGACCAAAGGATGAGAAACTGCTTTTCTCCCGCGAACTGGTTACACTGCCGACGGCAAGGATACTATCGGCATCGGCAGGGCTACTGATATAGTGCCAGGAAATGTCTCCTTCGTTCCCTGCAGCGATACAGACAACCATTCCTTTGCGTGCTGCGATGTTGGCCGCCCGACTGTTGCGTATGGTATATCCGTCGTGAGCAGCGTAGGGGATGTCGGATGTAGGGTCGTCGAAATAGGCAAAGTAGCCTAAGGACGAGGTGATGATATCTGCTCCGATGCTGTCGGCAAACTCGAAGCCTGCCACCTGTGCATCAATTTCACGCAGACTCTCTGTATCGTCGTCTTCGGTTACAATGAGGCAGTAAGCCGCATCGATGGCAGTGCCACAATACTTGTTTTCGGAGTAGGCTGCCATGCACGACAAGACGCTACTGCCGTGTCCGCCAACAGCATAGACATCGGTGGCTGGGTTTACAAAGTTTCGTGTGCAGGTGATTCGTTCCCTGACGCGATCGAAATAAGCGGACTTATCTACATTGTAGAACCCGTTGTCGATGACGGCAATGTACATGCCATCACCCCGAAAGCCTGCTTCGTGCAACTTCTGCAGTTGCAGCATCTCGGTCTGTGTCTTGGCAGAGCCATAGGAGAGGGGGTCGTCGAGGTAGATGGTTGGCAGTTTCTTGTGTGTGCTATAGGAGATGTTATCTAATTGGGTGCGTTGCAAACTGTCGATGAAAGCGAGGTTTTTGAGTTTCTTGACGAGAGCGTTATCGGAGGTGTGTATTGTTGCGCCATTGAGCCAACGAGAAACCATCAGCACCTCTGCCCCCATTGTGGCGAGCGAGTCCAGATAGATATGGCTGACGGGTAGGTCCAATGAGTCGATGGCAATGTTTTGCCTTGCTCGGCGTTCAATAGCCCTTTCGGACAAGAATGTTTCGGGATGGTTAATGTCGCCGACAGTCCCCTTTTTGTCGGTGAAAGCGACCCAGTAGGAGTCAGCAAATAGGGTTGTGGAAACACACACAAGAAGTGCGAGAATGACAGGAAAGCGTTGCTTCATAGAGTTTGAGATTATTGTGGAATATTTATGGTTAGATATATAGGCAAATGGTCGGAGTAACCGCCGATATATTTGTAGCCTTGATAGGTGCGGAAAGGTTTCTTGTCGAGATACTGCAAATCGTCTTGCAAGAGCCACGCAGGGCAAAATATCTCGATGGAAACATAAGGCAGGATGTTCTGACTGACATAGAAATGGTCAAGGCAACTCCATACGCCGTGCCATTTGTAGGTACCTTTACCTTGTGCTTCGAAGTCAAGCATCAGATTGTGCAGGGGTGCAAACTGTTCGGCAGGTGCCATGTTGAAATCCCCCATTACCACTATCTTTGCCGTGGGTTGCGTTTGAAGAAGAGAGTCGAGTGCGGTCTGCAAGGTGGCTTGTGCGATTGCCCTGCGACTGTTGGTGGCAGTTGTTCCGCCCCGTTGCGAAGGGAAATGGCAAAGGAATATGTGTAGCGTATCATTGTTGTGCAATTGACCGCAGGCATACACAATATCGCGTGTGGGACGATTGTCGGTGGGAACGGGCAGGAAAGTGTGTGCAAGCAACTTGAACTGTTTAGGCTGGTAGAGAAGGGCGCAGTCGATACCTCGTTCGTCGGGCGAATCGTGGTGCAGGTATTGGTATTTGTAGTTGCTCAGTACGCCCCATCGGCAGAGGTCAATCAGGCATTGTTCGTTCTCAATCTCTTCCAACCCAATCAAGGCAGGGGTGTTCCAACCTCCAATGTTTGCGACCACTTGACCGATATGTGCCAACTTCTCACGGTAACGAGCAAAGGTCCAATGATGATTGCCTTCGGGAGTGAAATCGTAGTCATTGTGTAGCGAGTCGGAAGATGGATGAAACAGATTCTCAACATTATAACTAATAATCTGTACGCTCGTTTGCGGGAAAAGCAGAGCCGCATAGCATAGTAGTCCGATGAGAACGATTCGCCGCATTATTCTTTGTCTTGAAGCGAGTTAATCAACATTCCACACGCAGCCAATATATCCTCTCCGCGCGACTTGCGGATGGTTGTCGTTATGCCGTTCTCTGTCAGATAGTCGCGCATCCATTCTGCTTTCTGCAAGTTACTGCCTTGCAGTGTGTTCGTGGTGTCTTGCGGATTGTTGTGGAAGCGTATCAGGTTGATTCGACACGCCAATGGACTCAGCAACCGACGCAGTTGGTTTGCATGGCGCAAGGTATCGTTCTTGTCCTTGAAAAGGATATACTCGAAAGACAGACGCCGTTGATGACGAAAATCGCAGGTGCGCAGTCGCGTGATGACATCCTCAATGGAATAGACCTTCTCTATAGGCATTATCTCGGCGCGCTCTGCAGGGAACGGATTGTGCAGGCTGATGGCAATATGGCAATCGCTTTCCGAGAGGAGTCGTTGAAGACCGGGGATGTATCCCACAGAGGACACCGTTATTCGACGGGGACTCCAACCACAACCCCAGTCTGCTGTGAGTATCTGCAACGCACCCAACACATTGTCGATATTGTCGCAAGGCTCACCTTCTCCCATAAACACGATGTTCGTGAGAGATTGGGTGTCAGGAACAGAGAACACTTGATTGATGATTTCACCGACAGAAAGGTTGCCATGAAACCCAAGTGTACCCGTCATACAGAACTGGCAGCGCATACGGCAACCGGCCTGTGTACTGACGCACAAGGTTGCCCGTTCCCCATCGGGGATATAGACGGTTTCAACGGCACTCTTGGCTGCGGGAAAGAGATATTTCTTGGTGCCGTCGCGTGATATGGCTTCAGCAGTATAGGCGTTGCGCCCGATGGTATATTTCTCCGACAGGGCAGCACGACCTTTCTGGGAGATATTCGTCATTTCATCGAAAGAAACGACTCTTTTCTTGTATAGCCACTCTGCTATTTGCTTGCCGGCAAACTTAGGTAACCCTACGGAAAGTGCAATGTCTTGCAAGGCGGATATGTCTTTCCCTAATAAACTATCCATGCGACTACTGATTATTCGTGATGGTCTCGTACAAGGTATTACGAGTGGGATCAATATCCATCAAGATAGAATAGGCTTGCTCCTTTTCATCGGATGTTCCTCTTTGGAATATATTGGTCAGTTCATCGGACTTGGCATCTAAAAAGGTGTTGATAAGATAGGTGGCAGGACGCGAACGGTTAGCCTCACGCAACACCGGTAATCCTTCAGCGATACGGGCGCGTGCGTTCGCGGCATTCGTAGCCATCTGGTCTAACGCCAATCGGTGATACTCATAATAGAAGTTACGATAACCTTGAAAAGCCTCATCCATCAAGTTGTTCGTCAGTGTGTAGCGATTACGGTTGCTCCCAAATGCCTGCCAGCCTGTCAGTTCACTATTCTCTAACGATGCCGACTGTGCCATACTTACAATGTTCTCGCATTGCTGGAAATAAGGAGTACCGCCCAAACGAGAGAAACTATCCATATCATGCCCGATGATAAGATAGCAATAGTATGCCAACATCGCAGCCAAGTTGCCTGTAACGCTATTGGGCTGGTACTCAATACGATCGTACTCCTGATAGGTAAAGTTGAAATAGTTATCCTTGAAGTTGAGCAATGTGGTCGTGTATGAAGTGCCATACACAGGACGACGCGCCTGCACTTGCAATTCAGCGATAAACAGATTGTCGGTAACACTCTGCACCACTATCATCATACTGCACTCAATACGCTCTGCATCCGTAAAAGTCATATTGGTCCAACGAGTTGTATTAACAAACTCTGTGATAGAGGTTTGCAAGGTGTTGAACATACTTTTGTTAGAGCCTTCTATCTGGTCCGAATTGACGGTTACCTGGCATTGCAGTTCTTGGGCTTGAAGACCGAAACAAACAAGCAACAGGCTTATAGTAAGAATGATAAATGATGGTCGTCGCATTATCGAAGAGATTTTATAGCACCCGTCTTCGGGTAAAATTCTATGTGAATAGGTTTCTTGAACAAAGAGTAGGGAAGAGCAACCGCAATACCCCATTGCGCAATATCTATCGTGCTATCCACCCAAGTCCGCTCTCCATCGTTCAGCAGAATATGCGCTTGTCCGGGAATGTTGTAGCAGATAGGCGACTTTGCCCCTTGCACCTTCTCGTCATCTTTCTGCGATGAAGCATATTCTTTCTTGTACTTATCTATGTGAATATAATACGGATTGCCGCTCATATCATCCTTCGACACTACACCGCTGAACATAGAGAAACGGAACAATACATCATTGTCAATGCCATCTGTTGGGATAAACGACAGACGCTCAGAGTGTTGTCTGACGATACGCTTACCCACAAACAACTGTGTCAATGCTTTCTCCTGTGCATCCAACTCCTCCAAAACTAACTGCATCGACCGACCATCATTGGGCAAATGTTCCACATCTCCCGATAGCAAGTTCAAACGGCTTTCGCGAATGCGATATATCTGTTTCGCTGTATTCTCTGCCATCTTTGCAGTGGAGTTGGCCAAAAGTTGTTCCTCCAAAAAAGGAACGGTGCGAAGCACTTCCTCCCTCTCCCGAGCCTTCTCTTTGGCTGCAGGCTTATGTCCTTTGTCTTGGCATACACTTTCTGCGTTCACACCTAATAGAATCCCCTCTTTGGTAAGCGACAAACAAGAACAATAGGGGTATTTCTCGTTGAAAGGAACAGTATAGGCGCGCGTCGTATCTGCCGTCGTAGCAGCACGAAGGCGTATTCCCGTCAGCCGATAGGTACGCTTATCCTCCTTCACAATATCCGTCGTGCGCAAATAACGCTCCGAATACTGATAAAATACACCCCGTTCCTCTGTTATTTCCTCATAGTCAATGTCAAACACAAGCGTCGTAAAAGGCATATAGTACACCAACAACGACTCCGATTCTCGCACCGTCTGACTCCATGCCGACACCGATAATAGCAGGCACAGCACAACTGATAAACAACTATTCTTCATATACTAATCATTTTGGGAACAAAGATACTCACTTTTTTTGTTATTACAAAGGCTCAAAACATCTAACTGCCTTTCGGCTTCCACCAACTGCAGTCCTGCGGCGGAAAGTACGGAGTGAAACAATATATCTGTCATATACGCCTTGTCTTTGTTGCTTTCCAATGCACGAACCTTCTCTGGATAGGTCTGTGCATAGAGGTCTGAATACCATACAAATGCACCACAACTATGCATAGCCTCTGCATCGCCCGCATGACAATAGTTACCATCCTCGCCTAACGACTCCCCATGGTCGGATAGATAGAACACTATCGTCCGTTGTCCTTCTACGAGCATCAGCAATGAGTCCACCACACAATCCATATACCGAATACTATTGTCGTACGAATTCACCACCTGCTCTGTCGTATTGTTTCGTACAACTCGGTTGGTCGTAACAGGCGTGAAGTACCAATCTTCTTCGGGAACATGAAAGTTATAGTACCAATGGCTGCCTATCTCGTGCAGAATAATCAGGTTCTTCGCATGCTGCTTGGCAAGAATCTCCTTCGTAGGAGCCAATAGCGCATTATCATACCAACCCGAGAACACATAAGTCGATTTTCCTAAACTCGGGTATATCGTCGTGTCGCACTCTGTCGCAACAAAGGCAAAACTCTCGTTCATCTCCTGATTGGCAATCCATGCCGTGTGATAACCATTCTCTCGCAGTATCGCTACAAAACTGTTCTCCGTGTATTGATAATCCTGATGCAGACTATCTGCACGAGTAAGCATCAACGGTACAGAAGCGGCGGTATGCGTGTATATCGTGCGAACATTAGGCAACGAAACCACATTCTTCCGCTGTGCTAATCGGGGAGTTGTCTCTCGTCTGTAACCATTCAGTTGCAAATGGTCTGCACGAACCGCCTCACCGATTACCACAATGATATTCAGGCTATCCGTAGTCGGCTCGTCTGTTTTTGCTATGTATGCAGGTATAGTACGGGGTGCATGCCGTTTCGCCTCCACAATCGCATACTCCCGAATACTATGAACAACCTGTAGAGGATAACGCTGATTCAAACTCCGCTGCATACGAGGTATCGAATAATACCCGATGAAAAGGAGAATGGCAACGAACGCCTGCAATACTGCGTACCTCAAAGGAGCAATCTTCCGCCAACGCCATACCGCTAAACCTATGGCGACGCAAAGGTTAAACACAATCCAAACGATCAATTGCCAACCTACCACTCCGCGAACTGTTTCGGGGTTGGTATTGAACATACATTCTACAATGACGGGCGTAACAGTTACCTTATAACCAACACGATAGTACGAAACAGCAGCACCGATGATACCATAAACGGGCAACAACGCTGCACTCGCCCACCGACTTTGCCCCACCGCATAGAGCAGCAAGAAAGACACTGCGCTGCAAGCCAATACATAACTCGTAACAGTCAGCCCCGTGCGCCAATCGCCGATAGGATTATCTACAAAATCAGGAACTATGGCAATCAGTGTTATCCACAAGGTGCATACACACACCCACAAAACATATTGTATCTGATTTCGAACAATGCCACTAACCATAACCTAAAGTGATATAAAGTAATATGTCAAACTATCCTTTAACCACGCAAAGGTACTGCTTTTCCATCAATCTGACAACCCCTTTCCACTCGAACCCTCCAACTCCCACTCCCGAACATCCCTCAATACAACCACCATAAACGATCAACTATCATCCCTCAACTGCCCTGAACACTCAACTTTCAACTATCAACTGCACTCAATTCTCAACACTCAACTCTCCACATCTTTCAACTCCCAACTCTCTACTTCCCGTTTAGAAAGTAAGCAGACTCTCTATACTCTCTAACTTATCTCTTTGGGTGATTCTTGGGTGATTGTTGGGTGATTCTTGGGTGATTCTTGGGTGATTATCGAATGATTTAGTAACCTAAAAGCAACAAAAAAGAAGCGGAAGTCCTACGAACTCCCGCTAAACTATAGATTAAAAACTACGAAAAAACCTGCTAACGCCAATCAATGCCCATTCAACGATGAATTGATTTCCTTCAGACAACCGCAACACAAACAATCCGAATAGTGCGCACGAATATACGACCGTGCTTCTGCCGTCAATCGTACACCAACGCATTCACAATCAATGTCGTGTGTACATACAAATCGCGCACCACAGCGTGGGCATTCTTTTTCACATCTCATTCTATCCGTGTCCCTAATACCGAATACTTAACACCATCTAATACAATAACCACCTGCCCGTTATAAAGCATTTTCTCTGCGACAATCTCCTGCACAACCTCCTCCGTAATAGTTTCCACATCCGTACCACTACAATCGCAACCACCTCTCTCCTCCTCAGGAAGATTAAGATAATCAGCATCGTAAGTATTCTTAAGAGTAGCCAACCGAACTGGCTGACCCTTATGATTTCCCCAGATATACTCTGCCAAACACGGATATTCAATAAACGGATTACGATTGTGCTGATAATCACTTACAGCATTCATTCGTTTCAGTTCCTTTTCTGATACTGGGTCCTGACGATGCCAAGTCAAAAGAACTTCTATCAGCCAATCTCGAAACTCCAAATAATTGTTATTCTGCATAGCAAACTTGCTCCCTACATCTTTATTGTCTGTACGCCAGCCCTTGTATTTACTGCAAACATCATCATAAACCCCGTTGGTATCACGACCATAACAAGTTGCCATATAAAAGTACGCACGAGCAAAGTCTCCTTTATACTCGTCCTTCGGTTCAAACACCCAAAAAGTTTCCCCCTCGTATGTTGCTTGCCCTACAGTTAAAGAGCCGGTCGAAGATTTATCCTTGATATTACTTGTCGGAATGCCTGGAGGATAATTCCCGCGAGAAGAGTTTGCCGTTGAATTAGACGGGTTCAAATGATAGCAGTCCCTATAAGCATCATTCTTCCCTCCTCCCCACCACGACTTAGCAAAAGAGTGCTCTATATTGCACCCGCTAACAACTGCGCCCGGACTTGTAAAGAGTTTCCAATCATCACAATACATGTCCATACAGTAGCCGCTGTCATCTCGGTCAGAGTAATAAAACACTTCCCATGTATGTCCTGTACCGCTACCATACTCTATCACAGTGTGTTTACGGATAATTGATTTGAGCGTCCCTTTAAGTACAGCGTCTTGAGTTCCCTCAATGCTGTTATAATAACCGCTCGGCATTGTCTCTGCAAATGCAACAGCAGACGACAAACATAAAATGAATAAAAGTGTGCGTTTCATAGTTCGTATCTCTTTGCAACTGCAAAGGTAGCACTTTTATTTCGCATAACACCCACATCCTTGCAAAAATCATTTTTCCTATACCCCACATCCACAATACATCTAACGCTATTCCGTTGAATTTACCTGCCGAATACTTGCATAAGCAAAAAAAAACTGCTACCTTTGCGCTAATTTTAGAGGGGGATGGGCTATAAAACGCCTAACGATCCCTAATAGTAATAATAACAACGACTTATAAAGATGAAAACAAAATTACTTCTATTATCATTCCTACTACCTGCCTCCATGCTCCTTTCTGCACAAGAGGTAGTAGATAAAGCCACGGTTACTGCACAGGCCAATGCAGCCCAATCCGCAGAAGGGGACTTGAAGAAAATAGACACAGGCGAGAAAAATTGGAAATTCAGTGGTGTCGTAGGGCTTAATGCATCAGCAACTGCACTTGTCAACTGGGCTGCAGGAGGAAAGAACAATGTAAACGGCGTCGCTTTTGCCCGCATGCGTCTCCTATACCACAAGAACGCTATCGCATGGGACACCAATTTGGACACCGAGATAGGATACTCCTACATTGATCAGGAAGAAGACCCTCTGCAGAAATCTACAGATAAGATAAACCTTGTTACTAAATTCGGTTGGGAATTCCACAAGACATGGTATCTAACCGTTTTAGGTGGCTTCCGCTCACAATATGCACACGGATATAGTTATGTCACCGGATATAATCCGTCAGTATCCAAATGGTTAGCCCCTTCTTATACTGACATATCAGTAGGTATCGACTGGAAACCTAACGACATATTCACTATCTATCTCTCACCACTTGCGGGACGAATCACTACCGCCTATGTCTCACAACATATCAATAACAAAGTGAACGCCGCATATCAAGCAGCGTATGCAGATGGCACATTAGACCCCGCTTCCTACGACCCTGCTTACAACTACAGTGAGTATCTCAAACTCAAATACGGCGTTGTCGATTATCAATACGACGAAGTCAGTGGTACATACAAAACCGTAGCAGCAGACAAAAATGTCAATGCCCAATTTGGTCTTTCCTTCAAAGGAGGTATCAACTATACATACAAAGACCTCAAAATTATCACCACCGTCGGACTCTTCACACCTTACAAATGGGACAACCGTAAAGATGAAAGAGGAAAATATATCGACCACCAGCGTTTTGGTAACTTCGATGTTGACTGGGACTTCGCTATCTCATACCAATTCCTTAAGGTCTTGAATGTAACGCTATCCACAAGCCTTAAATACTACAACGGAGTGCTGATTGACAAAACAGATAAAAACGGTGTAACTACAAGTACCGAACGGGTTCAGTTCCAATCTATATTGGGACTCGGCATAGGGTACAGTTTCTAACCACCATAATGCAGCCGTCTTTTCTTGAATTCCAAAACAATCTTGAGCAATTGCTGCAACAATGTACCGACTTGTTACAGCAGAACGCTGCACTGCGCACAACCAACGAACAACAGCGCAACGAAATAATGCGCTCCCACGAAGAATTGGAACAACTCAAGAAGAAATACAAGAGTCTGCAGACGGCACACGCTCTCTCCGCCCAAACAGAAGACAAGGAGCAGGCACGACGCAAACTGACATCAATCATACAACTGATAGACACAGCACTCGAAAAACTGACAGAGTAGCAATGAATCCGGCAACACAACATATAACGCTGAGAATCGATTTCCATTCCATCGAGTTAAATGTGCTGCGGGAACAAGAAGCGGCATACAGGGATGCTGCCTTGCAAATAGATCAGTTGTACAAAGGATACATGAAAAAGTATCCTCAGTTGTCCCCCGAAAAAATATGGCTCTATGTAGCCTTGGATGTCGCTGTCGAATTGCAGTTAGATAAGCACACCAAAGCACTTGAACCCCTGCAAGATTTGATAACCGAACTCAATAAACAGGTGCTGCAAACAACGGAGACAATAAAAACACAAACAAACCAACAAAAGAATAACAAACAATACTAATAATTAAATCCTACAAACATGAGTCCGCTATACATCATACTAATTGGAATAGGCGCATTTCTCATAGGAGCAATCATATCCTATATCATACTTCGCACTGTCGGTAATGGTGTGCTTGCAAAAGCACGGGAAGAAGCAGAGATGATCAAGAAAAATAAAATCATCGAAGCCAAAGAGAAATTCATCGCACTGAAGGTGGAGTACGATAAAAATGTACAACAACAAAACCAGAAACTGCAACAGGTCGAGCAACGACTTGGGCAGCGCGAACAACAGTTAAACCAAAAACAAGGTGAGGTACAACGCGCCCAAAACGAAATAGGACAAAAACACCAGCAACTCGAACAGCAACAACAAGCCATCGAATACAAACAGAAAGAAATCGATAAAATGCACAAGCAAGCACAAGTGCAACTCGAAACCATATCGGGGCTTTCTGTTGAAGAGGCAAAACGGCAATTGGTCGAATCGCTCAAAGACGAAGCAAAAACCAATGCTATGTCTTATGTCAACGAGATAATGGAGGAGGCTAAACTAAACGCCAACCGCGAAGCCAAGAAGATTGTTGTACAAACCATCCAACGAGTTGCAACCGAAGCCGCTATCGAAAACTCTGTAACCGTATTCCATATCGATAACGACGAGGTCAAAGGCCGCATCATCGGGCGAGAGGGACGCAACATACGGGCATTAGAGGCTGCCACCGGCGTCGAAATAGTAGTGGACGACACACCCGAAGCCATCGTTCTCTCTGCATTCGACCCCGTTCGCAGGGAGATAGCACGACTTGCATTGCATCAACTCGTTACCGATGGGCGTATCCACCCCGCTCGTATCGAAGAGGTTGTTGCTAAAGTCAAGAAACAAGTCGAAGAGGAAATCATCGAAACCGGCAAACGAACCACCATCGACCTTGGTATTCACGGCCTACATCCCGAATTGATTAAAATGGTAGGACGAATGAAATACCGCTCCTCTTATGGACAGAACCTACTACAACATGCACGCGAAACAGCCAACTTATGCGCTGCTATGGCATCCGAACTCGGACTGAACCCCAAAAAAGCAAGACGAGCAGGACTTCTGCACGATATAGGTAAAGTACCCGAAGATGAACCCGAATTGCCACATGCAATCTTGGGTATGCACCTATGCGAGAAATATGGCGAGAAGCCGGATATATGCAATGCTGTAGGCGCTCACCACGACGAAGTGGAAATGGAAACAATGCTCGCACCCATTGTACAAGCCTGCGACGCTATATCAGGCGCAAGACCAGGCGCAAGACGCGAAATAGTGGAAGCCTATATCAAACGCTTGAACGACCTTGAGAACCTCGCACTAAGTTACCCGGGTGTCATAAAGACCTACGCTATTCAAGCAGGACGCGAACTGCGTGTCATCGTCGGAGCCGACAAGATGACAGACAAGGAAACCGAACTGCTCTCCTTCGACCTTGCTAAGCGAATCCAAGATGAAATGACATATCCTGGTCAGGTCAAGATAACAGTCATCCGCGAAACCCGAGCAATCAGTTTCGCAAAGTAATACGAACTGTCAATGGATTTCGAATTTGTAAAGCATTTCGAATAACTGTAGAGGTACTTCCTGTCCTCTCACTTTCCATAAATAGGCTGCCTAAATATATTAGACAGCCTGTTTTTTGTTCGTGGTAATCTTATTTGAAATGGTGTCGGACTCAAATGTTGGGCAATAGGGTGACCAACTGCATTCAATAGAGTACCCAATACCACCAATCTGCCAAACTTGTCTTATTTGTCGAATAACTCTATGTCTATCCATACTTTTCTTATATTGCCGTTTGCCACTTATTACCCGATACCCATTGTTCTCTTTTGTACAATCACATAATCCTACTAAACTTTTTCACACAAAAACACGCTTTCCATTTGTTTATTTGCATAAATAATTTTACCTTTGTCGCAACTTATCCAATTGAAATCTCATAGTCCTTCTGTTTATGGGACTATAATCTAATAAACAACCGCGCCGAGGGTGGGAGGGAAGTGTCTCTCCCGTATTAGCCTAAATCGGCGGGGCGAGCAGGAAAAAGACCTGCAAAGACATAACAAAAGGCGTTTGTTAACGCTTGTTTTGGTACATTGAAACCTAGCAATTTTCTACCATCCAAGACAAGAATGTGGCGAATGCTTACGGGATGTGTATTCCGCCGTGCATCTGTGGTGCAACTATCGGTTAAGGCTGATAGTGTGCCGTGGTGCAGTGGCACGATGCATATTCGGCGTGGGCTGAGTCGTTCTTCTTAATGGTAAAGGTTTTGCTAGGACCCCAATGTATAGGAATGAGCGTAGAACAAGGTTCCACGCTTTTTTTATGTCCCTATTCGAACCTATTATCCGAGCCTTGCGGAACCCAAGCCTCAACAATATATAAGCAACTAAAAACGAATTGCAGTTAATATCCGTGCTAAAAATTAACATCAAATACAAAGATATCTATGCGTTGTAACAATTGCGGTTGGGACAATCCCAACACCCTCACTCATTGCGAAAAGTGCAATGCTCCACTCACAGGAGCCGCACAAGTCAATCACCCACATATCGAAGCAGCACCGCTCAACAAGACTATCAACGAGGCTGTAATCTTCGACGCACCAAAACCCGGAGAACACCAGCCTACTATGCCCGAAGCGTCGGCATACACCTGCCCAAAATTCGGCTACCCATTGCGCCCGGACACATCTTTCTGCCCACAATGCGGCAAGGCATTAAAAGTAGAAAAGTCCCATACACCAACACCTCAACCTGCTTCGAATAATTCAGACACTATCAATCCCTGGGTGCAAGTCACACCACAGAGTCGATGCACCCTCACCCCCGTTCGTCAATCTTCCGATGAGGCTGCCCCTGCTACAGTTACCTTCAAAGGCGACACCAATACGCTCAACCGTGCCAACTTGGATGCCGAGAACCCTACCATCACTTCACAGACGCAAGCCGAACTGACCTACAAAGACGGCGTCTGGTATATCCAAGACTGTAGTCAACAGCAAACCACTTTTGTCCATGCGGGTAACAAAACACCTCTCCATGATGGTGATGTTATCTTGATGGGAAACCGCCAATTCATCTTCCATTTCGACAAGTAATATATGGTAGAGCGATGTAATTTCCGAATAGGTGATGTCATCGGCGGTCAATACACCGTGCATCGCGAGTTGGGCGAAGGGGCTTTCGGCAAAGTGTTCCGTGTCACTGACCGCGCAGGCAACACCTATGCCCTCAAACTGCTCAAACTATGGGAGGTTGCACCCGAGATACGCGAGCAACTTTCCGACCGTTTCGAGATGGAGTACCAGACAGGTCGCATCGACAGCCCCTACTTGGTACATTCTATCGACCACGGCTTTGCGCAGGGCAACCCGTATATCATCATGGAGTTTTGCCCCAACGGCGACCTCACGCAGTGTGGGCGCAATACTGATTGGGTAACTATTGCCCGTCAGATAATGCTCGGCCTTAAAGCCCTACACGCACATGGTAAAGTACACCGAGACCTTAAACCGGAGAATGTGCTGCTCAAGCAAGATGGTACTGCAGTACTTACCGACTTTGGTATATCGGGCGACCGCAACAAGCGCATGACCGAGCGCAATATACTGGGCAAACCCATGCAAATCTTCGGTACTTATGCCTATATGCCGCCCGAACAGGTACAACCTAAGCGAGGCGATGCTACCGTGCTACCCACCACCGACATTTTCTCGTTTGGCGTGATGATGTACCAACTGCTCACAGGCAAACTGCCCTTCGGTACACTCAACACCGAAGCCGATTTAGCACTCTACATCAAGCGTGGCAGCGAGGGTAGTTGGAATCGCAGTCCGCTCAGCCTTAGTGTATATGGAACTGTATTTTTGCCTATTATAGAGGGATGCCTACAGCCGGACTTCAAACAACGCCTCCAATCAGCAGATGCGGTTTTGCAAATGTTGCCGATGACCGATTATATAGCCTTGGATAACTCGATGCCTCCTATGCCTAAACATATTATGGGCTATCTGCTGCGCGTTATGCAGGGAGAAGAATACGGCAAGACCTACGACCTCAATGCTTTTCATCGCAACTTGCTTACAATGGGGCGCAGCGACTACGCAGTTCACAACACGATTCCTATCTGTGAGGTGCAGAGCAGTTATATCTCGCGCAAGCATTGCACCCTCGAATACGACCCGCAGGAGGCGATATGGTTTATTCGCGACGGGCAATGGGACAACCTTGCTTCAGGAGGGTGGAAACACTCGCTGAACGGCACTTTTGTCAATTCCACAGAAGTAACAGGTGCGGGTTACTTTCTCCAAGCAGGAGATATTATCTCTATTGGTGATACCAAACTCCGCGTAGAGGCTTACTGATAAACAAATAAAAAATTTAATACAAATAGTATGGCACAATCAACTACGTACAAACGTACACTCAGCGGCTCCGTAGGAGCAGGCATCGGCTCTATCTTCAATGCCGGTGGAAAAAACTACTACATCCTCGAACACAAGGTATCTTCCAAGTACCACCATGCGGGCGAGGCACAGGAAATCATCGTGGACCAAATCGAGATAGGGCGTGACCCGAAATGCCAGGTGCAGTTCGACGAGTCATTCTCTACCGTTAGTCGTCGCCACGCAGCTATTGTGCGCGATGGTGAGAACTGGAAACTTGTACAACTATCGCATACCAACCAGACTTTTCTCAACGGACACCCCGTCACTACGGAGTGGTACTTGCAGAACGGCGATGAGATACAACTCTCCGTCAATGGTCCCAAACTCGGCTTTATCATTCCGCAGGGGGCAAAAGCCAAGACGGGCAGCATTGCGCTTTCCCGCCGTTTGAGCCTTTTCCGCCAGCAGGCACTCCGTCCTTACAAAACCGCTATGGCGGCTATGGCCGTTGTCATCGTGCTGCTGATAGGTGGCGGCACAGGTGTAGGAATATGGCTCGGCAAGGAGAACGCCAAACTCAAAGAGGGCGCAGTGCTTACTCAGACGCAAATCAACGAGGCACAGCAGGCACTCGTCGAGGCACAAGCCCGGCAGGAGGCGTTGAGCCGTGAACTGAATAAGACCAAACGCGACCTTACCCGTGCCATCCAATCTCTGCCCTCGCAGACCCCTGTTCCCGAAGCAGTCCCGAAGGTAAACGCTGTTTCCACAACGGGTAACGCCGCTCTCGACGCTGTGCTGCCCTACATCTACTTTGTCTATATCCGCAAAGTGGAGATCTCCTTCGAGGGACAAACCAAGACTGTCGAGGGTTTAGGCTCCGGCACCGGCTTTCTGTTGAGCGACGGCCGCTTTGTCACTGCCCGCCATGTGGTAGAGCCGTGGATGTTCCCGTCGGGTGAAGACGACACGCAGAACATTGCCATCAACGCCATTGCCCATAGTGGCGGCACGGTCAAGTGCTATATCGATGCCTATTCGCCTACGGGCAAGCAATTGCATTTTGTCTCAACCAATGCTAAGACCGACCCTTCCTCCGACAAACGCTACGCAATGGATGGTGGTGCTACTATCGCCATCCCGCAAGAACTCTCTGCCGATTGGGCATCGTTCCGCACGAGCGAGCAGGGCGGATTGGCATTCCACAACGCCTTGAGCCGAGAACTGAAGATGACCACCGAACTGCAAGTCTTGGGCTATCCGATGGGGCTTGGGGCAAACTCGCCCACCGACATCAGTCCTATTTTTGCCACAGCGCAAGTGGCGAAGCAGGGATTGGAGCATGGCATGATAGCCACCACCAATTCTGGCTACGAGCATGGCAACAGCGGCGGCCCCGTCTTCGCCACTACTACGGACGGCAAACTGTTGGTGGTTGGGTTAGTCTCTTCCGGTGCCGGTCGTGGCTTAGGCCTCATCGTCCCCATCGCCGCCGTCAAATAAAAATACTTGCCCTACTGATAGATTTTGACTTTTTCTCGTTATACTATTGGGAGGGCAAAAGACGGCGCAGCCTTGCATGGGCTTTAATGGAGAAAACATCCACTCTATTTCACGGAGAAATCACAAACAATACGGGGACTTCTATAAATTCCCCATTAACGGAAACACAACAATGAAAGATATTCGTTTCACATTGGCGGCACGCTGCGAGGCAGCAGGTCGCGACAACAACGAGGACAACTACCAAGTCATCTCGGACATTGCCTCGAATACATACACTTTTGCAGCCGGCGAAGAACTCACGCTGGGTGATAAAGGCACCCTGCTCGTCGTCTGCGACGGCATGGGCGGCATGAACGCCGGCGAGGTGGCATCGGCTATTGCGGTCAAGAGCGTCAAGGAGGCATTTGCCGCCGAGCGTATCTCGAAGGAGGCACTTGCCAACCCCGAGAAGTTTATTGTCCAAGCCATTCAGGCAGCCGATGCGGCTATCAAGGCAGAGGGCAAACGCAACCCCGAGACAGAGGGCATGGGCAGTACGATAGTGCTGGCGTGGCTGTTGCACGGCAAGGCGTATATCGGTTGGTGCGGCGACTCGCGTGCTTACCGCTATAACCCCGCCACGGGATTGGAGCGACTCTCGCACGACCATAGTTATGTGCAGGAGTTGGTCGATGCTGGCAGTATCACGGAGGAACTGGCGTTTTTCCACCCGAATAACAACATCATCACCCGCAGTCTGGGCGATCTTCGTGGCACGGCAAAACCGGACACCAAAGTCTTCGATATTCAGCAGGGCGACCTCTATCTGCTCTGCTCCGACGGACTCTGCGGCTGCCTGCAAGATGCACAGATTCGTTCGGTTATCGAGCAGCACCACACCACGGTGGCAGAGTGCCGTGATGCGCTTTGGCAAGCCGATGAGGCAGCAGGTTGGCACGACAATGTAACAACAGTGCTGGCACAAATCACCAAGGGCGGCATTGCCTCGCATAAGCCGCTCTCTGCAGAAGACACTGTAGCCCACCTGCGCCGCAGCAACCGCCGCCTCAAAACGCTCTCTATCTCGTTGGCTTCCCTGTTAGGCATTCTTGTCCTCGCTGCCGCTCTCTACTACGCTCGTCCCTACCTATGCAAGTTACGCCGTCCCGCTCAACAGCCTGCGGAAGAAATACTAAACGAAAGTAGTAAGACTGAAACTACTGCAGAAGAGGTAGCCCCTGAGGATAAGGATAAAAAAGATGAGAGCCAATCTACCCAAAAAGAATCCAATAAAAAGGACAAAGAAAAAGCCACTACTTCTTCGAACGACAGTCGAACCACTGTCGAAGGAGCGTCGAAAGAAGAACCTATTCCCGATGTAAAGACCGTACCGGCCCCCGCAGACCTCAAGGTAGCAACAGGGCAAGAACAGGATACGAACAAGGAAAAACAGGAAGCGAAGAAAGACTCCATTCCCGAGACAAAGAAAGCACTCACACAAACTAAGGACACAACCACAAACGACTAACCTATGCAACTCCAACAAGATACTCTTTTCGACAATCGCTATACGCTCCGCCAACTCATTGGGCGTGGCGGTTTCAGCGAAGTATGGCTTGCCCACGACACATGGACAGAACTCGATATTGCCATCAAGGTCTATGCGCCCGGACAGGGCATGGACACCAACGGACTACAGATTTTCAGTAAGGAATTGGCAGGCGTCTTCAACCTCAACCAAGCCAACTTGCTCAAGCCGACCCATGTCGGTCAGTGGCTGAATATGCCGTACCTCATCATGGAGTACTGCCCCAAAGGTGCGCTCAATAAGCAGGTTGGCAAACTCACCGAGCAGGAGGTATGGAAGGTGCTGCACGATGTGGCGGCAGGTTTGGCGTATTTGCACGCTAAGGAGATTGTGCACCAAGACATCAAGCCCGATAACATCTTGCTTGACGAGAATGGCGACTACCGCATTACCGACTTTGGTATCTCCACCAAGGCACGCACCACTCTCCGTCGCAGTATCGGTGCGGCAGCCGTGTCGGGCGGCACAACAGCCTATATGGCGCCTGAGCGTTTCTCTGCTAACCCCGCCCCCACCAAGGCAAGCGATATTTGGTCATTGGGGGCTATGGTGTTCGAACTTATTACGGGCGATGTCCCCTTCGGCGAGATAGGCGGCGGGCTGCAGAAGAACGGTGCCGATATTCCTACGATACATCCCGCTAAGGGCGTACTTTCGGCAGAACTTACGCATGTTGTTCGCCTCATGCTTGCCCCCAACGCATGGGATCGCCCTACTGCCGACACCATCGCCATCTGGGCAGCCAACCCGTCATTGGTCAAGCCTGTGGCATCGGTACCTTCACGCCCCACACAAAGGCAAACCAACACATCTGCTGCCACGAGTTCCACTACAGCCACCGCACGCCCTACCCAGCGAGTCAATACGCCACCAACGCAGCCCAGACCAACAGTCTCCACCCCACAAACCGATTCGAGACCTGTTACAACGCCTAAGATTCCCCCAACTCCGCAACAGAAGAAATCAAAAGCATGGAAAGTTCTTATCACGACTATAATTCTTGGAGTCTCTGCTTTTGGAGTGTATGATTTTTACTTTTACGTCCAAACTAGAAATCGGGTTCGAACAGAATATAGTAAGTCCGTAGAGGTATGTTATTCAAAACTCCGCGAGATTGACACCAATAGACCTCAAACAATAATAGATATTTACAACGAAGGTGGTGGTGATATGAATCCAAATTTGTTACGTGGTGCATATTGTATAATACAACGGTATGAGTCGAATGATTTTAGTTATATTTTTATAGATCACTCAAAGAGACAAAATATCTGTAATTTGTGGAATGACAAAAAAGAAAAATGCATACAGACCTTGAAAAATCAGCAGCGGAAAGAATATGATAATTGGGGGTGTAGTTCTACATATAATGAGTACAACAATAAAATAAAAGAGGTAAAGGAACTAAAGTTATTAAACGATTAGTACAAATCATTTTCCTGCTGTGCGCAACTATCGGTTGTGCGTATGCCCAATGTTATGAGGGGCATCGTAAAGAAGGAATTGCCGCCTATAACAAAGGTGATTATGCAGGGGCTAAAAAACATTTTGAGTACATCTTAAATAGTTGTGATGACAAACCTGCCACGAATGATATTCAAAGTTTGATAAACAAATGCAATACCGCATAAACCCCAACTACCCTAACATCACCCAATGCATACGCTACTATCCATACAGCATGGATAGAACATAATGTGTATGAAAATGTGTATGAAAATGGAGTAAAGGGTATGCGTGTACATGTCAAATTTGATGCATTTAGTGTATTAGAACATAAAGTGGGAGTAGTTCTGCATTTTAAAAATTCTGCAGGTGAATATTTAAAAGATTATAATGGGAAATGTGTTGATTCTGCTGGTATGATTGCACATTCTGATAATGCAACAGCATCCTATACAAATATAACATGCAATGACTTTATAGTGTTTTTTCCATATTCAGAATTACACATCTCATCTGGTAGTAAAAACATAAATTTAACGGCAGAGATTGGTATCTATGATTGGACCACAAATATGTGGCTCTCAGAAAAAAAATATACTGTGGCATTATCTTTTTCTAATTAAACATTACAATGCAGAGAAAAACAATTTTATATGGTAATGGTTTGAACCTTCTCACAAAGGGTGCGCCTAAATGGGACAATTTGCTCACACAAATTGATAGCATTTGGCATACTCCTCTGGCTTTACAATGTATTGCTTCGCCTAATACCATTCAGTATGACCAGTTAGAACTAACTTCGTCTATGTCATCACCTCAGTTAATGAAGAACTTGTGTAGTGCAATAAAAGGCCCGTGGAAGAATCCAATTTATCAACGACTTAGTCAAATACGCAATATAAATTATATAACGACAAATTATGACCTTACTTTAGAAGAGTATTTTAATGCTAGACTTGTCGGAAAGGAGCGTAGGTATAATATATATTCATACTATACGCATATAGAAAATATTCAATCTAAAGATGAAGAGTTGTATAACTTCGGAAATATATGGCATATACATGGTGATATTAATCGTCCTAAATCTATCATATTAGGTTACGATCATTATTGCAAGCAAATAACCAAAATTCGAGAATACATTCCAACATACTACTCAAAAATACGAAATCCTGGTCAATTGACAAGTACAGATAGAGAATGGAAAGGAGAATCTTGGATTGATTTATTCTTTAATGAGAATGTCTATATTTTAGGATTGGGATTAGGATTTGCAGAATTAGATTTATGGTGGATTTTAGATCTATGGGCACATTGTAAAAAGGCGAACTCCGTATCCAATAAGATTGTCTATTTGGATGCCATTTGTGGCTCAAAATCTTTATGCAGATCACCTTTTATAAAAGTTCTCAAAGATTTTGGAATATACTATATCCCAATGCAAAAATCATCGTATATGGATGCATATGATGCTTGTCTAACTTATATAGAACAATCGAAATAAATCGGAGCCATTTGGCTTCGCTGGGAGTTCCAGATTGAACTTAATATCTAAAAATTAGTATTATGACAAATACTGTATTTTAGTGGACTAAGTCTCTATGGAGAACGAAGTCCAAAAGAAACGCCTTAGGGCAAGTGGTTAATTCTTTTGTGTCTATGTGCCTTGATATAGGAGGCATATTCTCTACAACAGTAAGTACATTCGTGCTGTTGAAAGATTTAGGCAAAATTGTATACAAACTACTTTGGTAGAAACAATTTTGGACTAAAGAATACACATCAATCATTGTACGCGATGTGCTAGGTTTTATACTTTACATAAATGTCGTAGTGGGTCTTTATACCTTCTATCAAGATTGTAAAGTGTTCATACAGAACCTAAAAGCATTGAAGAATTAATTGGATGGAGTTTCGGTTAGGGGGAATCCCCTAATCACTCCTTTTAAGAAAGTAAAAACTACGATAATATGAAAACAAACTTGAAACAGATCTGTTATAAAAACTCTGAACTTCTACCATTGAATGATAGTGATAATTTCTTCATCAAAAATCCAACAATGGAAACTTCGTTATGGTGTAGACCGTGGTTTGAAAATTTCGAAGGTTATGCGGACCATTACGCAGAAGCCACAGAACAATTATATAAATCAATCACAAATAATACTCAAAAGAAAGATAGTTTAGTATATCCTATTATATTTCTATCACGTCATAGTTTAGAATTACGACTAAAATCAATATTGTCTACACTTTATATTTTACACAAACAGAATAGTTCCGATGTGGAAAAATCACCCTTAAGGGGACATGGTTTAGTATGCCTTTGGAATGCTATTGATAAACTTTACAATGGAGAAAAAAAACATATATATGAACTGGCAGAACAAAGGATTGCTGAACTAAATCGATATGATGCCAATTCAGACACATTTCGCTATCATATCCATAAGGATAATTCTTCTACGACACACAAAGAGTTTGTAGATATTGGTGCTTTTATGAGTACTTATAAGAAATTGAATACATTTTTAGAAGGTATCGAGGCAGAACTACAAGAAGCCTTAGATGCTTCGCTAAATTAAAAGAATATGCAACTTCAACCTAATACATTATTTCATAACCACTATACCCTTGTTCGATTGATAGGACGTGGTGGTTTTAGCGAGGTGTGGCTCGCACAGGACAAGTACACAGGTCTTGACATTGCTCTCAAAATCTATGCACCCAATGGCGGTTTAGATAGTGACGGCATAGAAGCCTTTGCCGGTGAGATACGCCGTGTTTATAACCTTACTCACCCCAATCTGCTCAAACCACAACACTTTGATGTGTGCGACGGCATGCCCTACCTTGTGATGCCTTATTGTGCCAATGGTTCTGTTACCAAGCGTGCAGGATATTTGAGCGAGGATGAAATATGGAAAGTACTCCACGATGTCGCTGCAGGATTGGCTTACTTGCACGAACATAACATAGTGCACCAAGATATTAAGCCTGACAATATCTTGCAATCCGCTGATGGGCATTACCTTATCACTGACTTTGGCATCTCGGCACGCACTCGTGCTACATTATCCAAAACTCAATCCGTGAACAATATCGGTTCAGGTACTGCTGCATATATGGCACCTGAGCGGTTCTCTACCAATCCTGCTCCAACTTTTGCCAGTGATGTATGGGCACTTGGTGCCACGCTCTACGAACTCATCACAGGTTCTGTTCCTTTCGGAGATGGCACTCTCCCTGGTGGTCTCCTACAGAAGAACGGAGCAGAGATATCTCCACTACCTGCAAATATATCTGCTTCTTTGCGTGAAGTTATAGAGAAATCAGTATCTGTTAATCCGTGGGATAGACCTACGGCTGCGGCTTTGGAGAAAGGAGATTTTTTAGATACCGCACTAGAGCGTAATCGTCCAACTGCGCCCCAAACTACTTCTCGTTCCACACAACCAACCATTACTCCACCAACAGGCAATGAGACAATAGAAAGCAATTCAACACAAAGCAATGTAGGAACAACGAGTAAGAGAAAGAAGATTGTGTATATCGTATGCCTGCTATTATTAGTCACGTTAGTAGTAGGTATCAGTGTCTGTGTTAACAATAATGTGCAAAACTATAATAATGTACCCAAAATACAATCTATTCCTGTCGACGAACCTATTGTAGAAGTAGTAGAAGAACGGCATGAAGCCATAGATGAAAATAGGGTACGGGCTCTACTAACAGACATATCCCGCTGCTCAAGCAGGGGAGGAAATTATAGTTTGTTGAGTAATTACTATACTTATGAAATAAACCCGTATAGTAAGGTTGGAGTGAACAGGTATAATTATAGTATAGGTGAACAAACCAAATCCTATGTAGAGAAATTTCCTAAATACGAAATCTCAGACCCATATAATTTCTCATATCTCAATACATCATTCCCATTAACTGTCAAATGTGATGTTAAAGTGGAGTGGAACAATACAAAAGGAGTACCCAAACAGGCTATTGTTCATAAAACTTACTATATAACAGCCGACTACAAAGTTTCCGGATTTACGGATGAACAAGTAACAACAGAAGATAAAGCAGCACCAGTAAAAACAGAACAAAGAAATCATGTTGAAAAACAAAATGATAACGAAAATTTTGTAACAGGCATATCCTCTTATGTGTTATATAGTCCTGCTAAAGATGAACAGAATAATGGAGCGAGATATTCGTATCGGGGTCGAAATATAAATATATCTATCTTCTATTATCAAATAGGAGTCGTTGCACGGTTAACAGATGAAGGAGGAAACCAAACAGATATAAAATATGAAGACCCATTTACTATAGGAGAAGTGGACCGTTATTCCGCAGAAGACTATAAAAATATGGAATATATAATCACTCAATATGATTTTGATGGAGATAACATTGATGAAATTGTTATTGCTTCTAGAATAAAGGATGGAGCCTCATTTCCTGTAGGAATCTTCATTTATCGATTAAGAGATTGCCTATATTGGAACCTATTAGCACCCCAAACATGGTGGGGACCTAAAGTTCATTTACAATCTAATCATATCAGAGTTGATGCAAATCATTCTGGATTTGAATATCATTGGGTTTACGAAAATAATAACTTTGTTGATAGAGGTAACTACTAAAGAGAAAAGTTAGCTTACAGATAATTTACAGGATATGGTTTACTCATCCTGTTCTAACTTGTAATTATATTAAACTTTTACATCCATGGTAAATAGACCTGATTTCTCAAAATACTTGGTACACTTCACAAAAGATAGAAGACCTGATAGTGAATCTATCACGAATCCTGCAAAAGATATAAAGGGGAAAAGCGCAAGAGACAGGCTGCTTAGTATCTTAAATGAACGTAAAATCATTGCTTCTCGCCTAACAACGGGGAACAATGCCAATGCCGCTTGTTTTACAGAATGCGTTTGGTGCAGTTTGTTACTCCATGCGAAACGATATTCATGCTATGGCATAGGCTTTACAAAAGAATTTTTATATCACAAAGGAGGTAATCCTGTATTTTATGCCAATCCAAATATATTTAATAGGCTTATCAAGACACAAGATAAACCATTTGTGGCTTTGTATAAACCATTTATGGATCATCCTGTTGATTTTTCTCATGAAAGAGAATGGCGTGTAAGCCAATCCCTTAAGTTTAGATATTCTGACATATCTTTTATCATATTGAAATCTCAAACTGATTTGGCAGATTTCAACGACTATATTCAAAAAATAGTCATTGACAAAGTTATCATCATGGATGAATATAAAAAGATAGAAACTTTTTGGCCTGTGCCCAAAGTTTATACGCAAAAGTAGAAAAATTAATATAACAATGAACCTAATCGTTCTTAGGGTGGCACTCCGCATATCAGTAATGTCGCTCTTTGCGTAATAGGTTGCATAAATTAGATAACGGGTGATGTGGAGTAGATGAGTATGCAATTAATTTGTTGTACAATAGAGGATTAGTATTGGTACATAATCTTGTGGTCCACAAAGTTGTGTACTGCAGAAAGTGGCACAAAGATACTGCCGGAATATCGCATAGAATAGGAAGGATAACAGATGTAGTAAACTAAACAAATATATAATTATGAAACAATTAACAATTCTTTTGGCGGCACTCTGTATGTCAGTGATGTCGCTCGTAGCGCAACAGACTGCGCAAATTAGTCAATTGTTGGATAGTGCACAATATGCAGAAGCGGCACAACTCTGTACTATCGAGTTACAACAACATCCCAAGGATGGTATGTTATACCGCTATCGTGTACTAGTCAACCTAATGCAGGAGCAGTATGGCATGGCTCTGCAGGATATAGATCTGCTCCTAAAGTATGTTAAGACCTCAGGACTATCCGTAAGTGAGGTATATCAACTACGAGGTACAATATACTTCGAAATAGGTGAATACCAAAAGGCATTGGACGACTATACTACTGCTATCAAGAAAGACAAAAAGAACGCTGATGCGTATGCTAAACGCGGTGAGTTTTACTACCAAATGGAGGACTATGCTGCAGCCCTAGCAGACTACAAGGCAGCAAGCAAACTTGCACCGACCAACGACTCGTACTTGGTAGAGATAGCGCGTTGTACCCTGCAAGTAGGAAAAACTGACGAGGCTCGTTCTATGCTCACTTCCATTACATTGCTCTACCCATACAACACCGAGGCATGGCGGCTGTCTGCCGTATTGGCATTGTTAACTGGCGAAACTACCAAGTTCATAGACCAATATATCCGCTACCTCAATCTCGGTTACAACGAGACGGGACGATTTGGCGATACAGATATACTGATTGCTTCCGCCTATACCGAATATCCTTACCTGCTCAATGCCGTGTCCGAGCAGATAAGCCATCTGACGGATTATCCGCAGTTGTTCTATCAGGGTGTTCGCATTCGCATCTATATGGCGAAAGGGTACTACGCTGATGCTATCGACGACCTTGACAGAATGGAGAAAGCAGAAGGTACCGCAGACCTATTTGTGCTTGTCAATCGGGCAGAATGTTATCAACAACTTTATCAGTATCGCAAAGCGATAGCCGACCTCACGGCACTGCTCAATATCAATGTGGATTATGTGTATGCGTACATCAACCGCGGGTGTTGTTATATAGGGATTGGCGACTATACCAATGCTATCAATGATTTTTCGTATGTCATACAGAATTACCCGTCCAATGCCGCCAGTGGTTATTACTTGCGTGCTATGGCCCAATTGGAGCAAAAGAGGCATGATGAGGCTTTGTCGGATATATCCCGTTGCATTGAGTTAAGTCCGATGCCCAGGGCTTATCTGTGGCGCGGTCGGTTGGAACAGATTCAGGGCGATACGGCGCATGCAAAGGCTGATTTTGAACAGGTATTGGCAGCCGATACCACGATTGACGGTTCTGTTCGTCACTATGCACTCCATTACCTTGGACTAGATGCAGAGGCGTTGGCGTGGATGGATAGTATTCTCGTGGAAGAACCCGACAGGGACAACTACTATGATGCGGCGTGTCTTAATGCACTAATGGGGCGCACTGAGCAGGCTCTAAACGCATTTGACAAGTCTTTGTCATTGGGTTATCGCGACTTTCAGCACATCGCTGTAGATACCGACCTCGACAATATCCGTACACTTTCCCGCTTCACAGAGATACTTAACAAATATCGCCGACAAGAGGTGCAAAGCAAGTTCAACCTACTGCAAGGGGTAGAAACGGACAATCAAAGGGACCAATAACTGACAGACAAGGAAACCGAACTGCTATCCTTCGACCTTGCTAAGCGAATCCAGGATGAAATGACATATCCTGGTCAGGTCAAGATAACAGTCATCCGCGAAACCCGAGCAATCAGTTTCGCAAAGTAACACCAAATAAGATAGTGGCGTTCTTGACAACGCCACTGTTAACCTCCTGTAAATATATGAAATATATGCGTGGTAAGATATTCCGTTCTTACCATGCATTGTGTTCTTATAAAAGTCAATCCGATAATTAGTCTGCTATTGCAGAAAACGATTCAAGGCAACCACTGTAGCATTATAATCCTCTTTGTATTTGGCTGGAATAGGCTCTACAGGAGGCGACTCCATAGTAAGGGGATTGATAGGAGTACCATTCTTCCATACACGGAAATCCAGATGAGGACCGGTGCTATTACCTGTACTTCCCACATAACCAATAACATCACCCTGTGCTACGCGCTTCCCTACTTGAATATCCTTTCCATATTTGCTCAAGTGCAAATAGGCAGTGGTATAAGTCGAATTGTGGCGTATCTTAACTGTGTTTCCACCTCCTCCCTTATATCCTTTCTCTATCACAACTCCGTCCCCTATTGATACTACAGGAGTCCCGATAGGTGCTGCATAATCTACTCCCGTGTGCGGACGAACAGTCTTAAAGATAGGATGCTTCCGATGATAAGTGAAGGTCGAAGAAATACGCTTGTAGTTAAGAGGAGCCTTCAAGAACGCTTTACGCAGACTGTTACCTTGCTCGTCAAAATAACCGGCAACATCGTCATTAGCAAAATAGTAAGCCGAAAGACTGTCCTTTCCGTGATAGTAAGTTGCAGCATGCACCCTCGTTATATCAATGGGAACACTATCTGCAAAACTCTGTGTATAATACACCTGGAAACGATCGCCTTGCTGTAGTCCAAAGAAATCAACAGTCCAGGCGTATATATCCGACAACTCGATGGCCAATTGCGGACTGATACCTGCATCCACAAAAGCATTCCACAATGACGATACAATAACCACCTCCCTGCATTCGGTATGGTGTCGTAATGGCTTCTGTATTTTCTCAATGTGTAGAGTGTCTCGCACATCAAGAACAATGCTGTTTATATAATCTTGCTTGTAAACAAAATAACACAAGACCGAATCCATAGAGTAAAATGCAAGATAACTCTTCTGTGGTCGTATCTTGCGAGTATCAAAATCGGCCGTTGGTAGCAATCCTAATTGGTTAATCACCTTAGGTTTTGCACCCAAACGAGCAAAGATTCCCCCTAAAGTCTCGCCTTTACGAACTACCCCCGTTGTACAATAGAAAGAATCTACAGGTATGCCGTACTCATATCTGACCTCATTGATACCACCTTCGCTCTTGTCTGCGTCGTACGACCTTGCTCTGTCTGTCTTGCAGCCAGCCAACAGCAACAAACCGATGCCGCAAACAGCAACATACAACGACCATTGTGAAACCCTTTGCAACACACTCATAACACTTCCCGATACATTACTTTTGAGGATATTTCCTGAAGAAAGACTCTATACGAAGGCGTACAACACCCAACAGGGCTTCGGAGAATATACCACCCGACATCTTCGAAGTACCCAACACACGGTTAATGAAGATAATCGGTTTTTCTTTGATCGTAAAACCGCACTTGTATGCTGTAAACTTCATCTCTATTTGGAATGCGTAACCTTTGAACCGTATCTTGTCAAGTTCTATGGTCTCCAACACATGCCTGCGATAGCACATAAAGCCTGCTGTGGTATCGTGTATATCAACCCCTAAAATAAAACGAACATATTTGCTTGCAAAGTACGACATCAGTACTCGGCTCATCGGCCAATTGACAACATTAACACCTGTTACATAACGACTGCCTATCGCCACATCTGCACCCTCATTGGCACAAGCATCATACAGTGAGAGCAGGTCTTGCGGATTATGCGAGAAGTCTGCATCCATCTCAAAGATATATTCATACTTGTGTTCTATTGCCCACTTGAATCCCGCAATGTAGGCTGTACCAAGTCCTTGTTTACCGCTCCTCTCCAATAGAAATAACTGGTTGGGATACTGCATCTGCAACCGCTTGACGATTTCGGCTGTTCCATCGGGGGAATTATCGTCAACAATGAGAATATGAAACTCGATAGGAAGTGTCAACACCACTTGTACGATGTTCTCTATGTTTTCTTTCTCATTGTAGGTAGGTATAATTACAAGTCGTTCCATGTTAGGTATGAATTAGATTGTTTATAGGTGCGTTGTATATTGTTTCGTAATGGGTTCTATTGAGTTAGTACAAATCTTGTGCCTGTCGGAATCATCAACCGATGCAGATAAACAACAATGCTATGAATACATCCGACTTAGGTTCTTTTTATCTTCTGGCAGGGAATGTACAGGTTCCCTCTTTATATCTGTATTACCTCTCCCGTTGTCAGATTATAGACTGGCGAAGGAGTCAGCCGTTCAAATACATACAGGTTCAGATCTTCTCCCACTCGCACATTCGCCTCCTCTAAACAATCTTTAACGGTGTTGTATGCAAGGGTCTTGTCATTGTTCTCGTGGCTCAAATGGCATAAGAATACATTCTGCAACCCTTTGTGGTAATGTTTCGCAAGAGTCTCTCCGCAAGTCTTGTTGCTCGAGTGTCCCGTGTCGGATAAAATACGAGCCTTGAGGTACGAAGGGTAGGGACCATTCAACAGCATCTGCTCATCATGATTAGCCTCAATCACTAAGTGATTCGCTGTCTCTATATATCGGCAAAAGGTGTTGTCCATTTTGCCTATATCGGTCGCCATTATGAACCGCAGATGAGCAACATCAATAATATAACCCACGCAGTCTGTCGAATCGTGCGAGATACCAAAGGTGTTGATATGCATATCGCCCAAATCAAAGGGAACACCCTTCTGGTAGTATTTGCAGCAAGTACGCAACTTCTCTTTTACTCCATAGTTGTGATTTATCCCCTCGTGTATCTCCGGCGTAGCATAAATAGGGACATGAAATCGTTCTCCGAGGGTCCCTACTGCCCGTATATGGTCGGCATGGTCGTGAGTAACAAGCACACCCAACAGATTGTGAAAGTCCAAATCCATCTCTCGCAGAACACTATGAATCGTACGGGCTGATATGCCCGCATCAATTAGTATTCCTTGTTTGTAGTTGCCCAAGTAATAGCAATTACCGCTACTTCCTGAAGCAAAACATCGAAATATGATGTCTGAATTATCCATCTTATTCTCTTAATCGCTCGGCAAAAGCACGAATCTGCTCACACAATGCCTCCACCGTAGCACTTCCGTCGTTCTCTATCACCAAGTCCGATTGCTTTTTTATCCACTCTTGTTCGGCTTGGTTATGCATACGCTGCTCCACTGCCTCCCTGCTCGTGTTGTCCCGTGCCATAATACGCGCCACACGCATCTCATCCGGCGCACTGATACATACAACGGCACGACATAGTTTATTGAACCCGCTTTCGAACAAGATGGCAGATTCGGCAAACACGATATCCCCTTTGGCATTACCTCCCCACTCCTGTAAATCGTATGCTACTGCAGGATGCACAATCTGATTGAGTTTCTCCAATAACGCTGGGTCACGGAACACCATCGACGCCACACGGGGTCTGTCGTAATGGTCTTCCACAAATATATCACTGCCAAACAAGAGTTCTATCTGACTGCGTACACAAGGATTATCATGTATTAGCCTTTGTGCGGCAGCATCGGAGTTATATACTTCATATCCTATACTTTCTAAACCCCTTGATATAAACGACTTGCCGCTGCCTATGCCGCCCGTCAATCCTATGATAAGTGTTTCTTGCATACCAAATGCAAAGATATACTTTTCTTGTGGTTCTTCCAAATATTTGGAATTGCAATTTCCTGTAAGCGACATTCAACTGACAAAATGACAGATTAGCAATACTTTATGCGACAACTTGGCAGGAATAACCTTTTTTCTGGCATTGGTATATCATTTGCCTAAACAGAAGTGAATGTCGATTGAGAGACATCCTATAGAGAGGGTTCTCGGAGATTGGCACTAAACCAACTATTAAAATTTTACAATTATGTTACCTACAATTAGAAGAACAGAACAAAACTGGTTACCAAGTATCTTCAACGACTTTTTCAGTGAAGAATGGCCTTTGATGCGCAGTGTATCTACCACAGCACCTGCTATCAATGTAAAAGAAGACGAAAAGATGTATCATGTGGAGATTGCCGCTCCCGGAATGACCAAAGACGACTTCCGTGTACATGTCAACGACCAGGATGAATTGGTTGTTTCGGTTGAGAAGAAACAAGAAAACAAAGAGGAGGACAAAAAGACCAAGTATCTGCGTCACGAGTTCAATTATAGCCGTTTCGAACAATCTTTGCTCTTGCCTGACAATGTAAACAAAGAGGCTATATCCGCTAAAGTTGAGCATGGCGTATTGCATATTGACCTGCCTAAATTGGATCCCACTGTACAGAAACAGACAACTCGTGTCATCGACATACAATAAACACACGAGCATAAACCGACAGAGGCTGCCTAATCCTATTAGACAGCCTCTTTTTTCTCTCCGTCTCCCCTCCACCATACAATTCTATTCATTCACTCACCATGCGCTTATGTATGCTGTAGAACCATAACTTGCTATGGCTCTCGACTCCCCTTCGCAGGAAAAACAATATGTTACCCTCCCACCTCCATAATCCCTCCGAATACGCAACCATCAACGGCGCAGCCATCATGCCCGCTGTAGAGCCATAGCGTGCTATGGCTCTCGACTTCCCTTCGCAGACTAAACAATATGTTACCGTATAACCTATATTACACCCACCTCTCAACTCTCAACTTTCAACTATCAACTCATCAACTACTTTCGGCCTTGTGTCGGTGCGTCAAAAATGGAGCGAGTACTGCGAAAAGCGGAGGTACTGTCTGAACGAAGTGAGTTGTGCCGTAGCCGCAGTACGAGTGAGTTATATTTTTGGCAACGCCCGACAC
>CAVEFV010000006.1:0-47421 GCA_963615025.1 Firmicutes bacterium CAG:95
GATTTATATAGGACGAATATAGGATGAATATAGGAAGAATATAGGAAGAATATAGAAATCATATCACAAAACAACTCTTTTTCGCATTCTTCATCATATAAAACAATTTTTAACTTTCAACATTGTTTTCAACTTAAACCTATCCTACTGTTGCGAGCGAATAAATCAACGCAAGTTGATATAAATAGTTTTAGTTACAAACCCCTCGCATAGCGAGCATTAAAAACAGTTTTTCTACCATGAAAAGTCATTCAAAATCCGAACTTGCACAGGCTGCAGGAGTAACCGACAGTGTATTTCGTTCTTGGTTACGAACCGACAGAGAGTTTCTCAAATCATTGGGAATCAGTCCCTATGCTAAAATGTTACCTCCCAACGCAGTACAGTATCTGGTCAATAAATACGACATCGACCTCTCCGACTGACTACCGGCAGCCCACTGCAATCAATCAACACGCAAAACACAAAGCAAACATGCAAAATCCATAAAAATACTGTAGAAAACCGTCGGAAACTGTCATAACCGCTCAACGAACTTCCACGCGGTTATATCTTTGCACCGTCTTTCGAAAGATATACGGTGTACCTTCCTACGCCATGTCGCAAAAGGTCGCACGCGACATAAAAGAAACTGCTGCCGCAAAACCTAAACCTTAACTTTTTGCTCTTGCAAAGCAAGTTACACAAAAACATCATGTCCAAAATCAATCTTGAAGTACCATTCAACTCGTTTCGTGGAAAGGTATGCAAGCACTCTGAAATCATCTTCAAAAAGATGAACGGGCGTCTATTCACATCCAAAATCTGTAACCCACACACAGGTGAGCCGTCCGAAGCGCAAAAAGAGGTGCGTACTAAACTCATCCAAGCCATTCAAGCGGCAAAAGCAATCTCAGCCGAACAACTGACCAACTACAAAAACGAGTTCAAGAAACAAAAAAAGTATGTCTCTCTTTGGGGATTTATCGTAGCCAAAGAGTACGCCAAACTCTAAACGCTTATCAGGTAATACCTCGTAAATCACAGCAAAATTAACCGACTAAAAACAATTAAAACATTTTATTATCATGGCAAAAGTAACCTATATCGATCCAATCGAACATCTGTCTGGCAGAATCTGTCGTCATTCAAAGACCATCTATGCACATCGCAACGATAGTGGCACGAACTTCACTTCACGACTATGCAACCCTTCAAAGGCGAACCCCACTGAAACAATGCTGAATTGTCGCACGGCCTTCAAAAACACAACCGTTAAAGTAAAGGCGGTCGTCGCTGACCCTGTCCAGTATGCTGCCGCCAAAGAGGCTTTCGTGTCGCAGACAAAGTACAAGACCATCAGAGGATTTATCTTCGCACAAAACTATGAAGCCCTCTAAAGCAACAATCCAACTTGTGGTGGCTATGGCCGCCACAAGTTTTGGTATAGCACTTATCGCCATTGCACTATTCTTGCCGCCTATAGGATATATCGACCCTACTGTCTTGACCGCTTATGGAGAGACACTCACATTTGCCGGAGCCTTAATAGGGATCGACTACAAATATCGGACATAAGACCGGTGCATAGAGTAACTATCCTATGCAAACCAAGAAAAATATATCTATCAACAACCTGACATCATACAATATCTATGAAACTTCTATTACTACGAACAACCCAAGCCGATAATATCATAACGGGAACACTCTCCCTCGACGAAAAATACATCTGCGACACATTGGAGTTAGCCGATATTGTCCCTATGGGATGGTATCAGTTGCAACTGACCTATAGCCCAAAGTTCCAACGCATGTTGCCTATTCTGCGCTATGTACCGGGACACACGGGTATCCGTATTCACGCAGGAAACACTGTCAACGACACGAGTGGATGCATATTGGTAGGAACCCTTGACCACAAATGCCCAAGGCTCCTTCGATCACGACAGGCAGAACAAAAAATAGTTGAACTACTCAAAGCACTACCGCACTATGAAGAATGTTATCTGGAAATCGCTACTCCTCGCTATCGTGCTGCTGAGTTGGAGTGCATGCGCAGCGCAGCGTGAACTGTCATCTACCTCCAACACCGATTCCGTGCAGGTCAAACGAAGCAACATTTCCGATAGTATCATCGTGCAACGCATACGCTGGATACAACAAACCAACGACACTGTCTTTGTGCGGGATACTATCTTGAAAGAACGGTATAAGATAAAAGAATACACCGACACCGTATATTGCACACAACATATAGAACGCCAATTACCACCTGTACGCTACATACCGCGCTTCTACAAAATAATGACCTGCATAGCACTTCTGCTCATCCTCGCTTCAATCATAATGGTGGCACTAAAAGTGAAAGCCATATTTACATAGAAAAACAAAGGTTTCTATATGTTTTCCACCTGCCAACAACCTGTCGGATATATAAAACACAAGAGGGTGTCCAAATACATTGAACACCCTCTTATATGTTTTCTACAAAAGATCTTACTCGGTCTTTTCTGCCTCACTCGCTTCAGCAGAAACACTTGCTTCTGCCTTGGGCGCAGCAGCCTTCTTGCTCGAACGACGGGTAGTCTTCTTTGCTTCCTTCTTCACATCTTTCAACATATTCTCATTATAATCGACAAGTTCTATGATGCACATCTCTGCTGCATCACCTAAACGAAAGCCGGTGCGTAGAATACGCGTATATCCACCTGGGCGGTCCGCTATTTTAACGGCCACATTACGAAACAACTCCGTTACTACTTCCTTCTGTTTCAATTTAGCAAACACAAGACGACGATTTGCTGTAGTATCCTCTTTTGAATGTGTAAGAATAGGCTCAATATACATACGAAGAGCCTTAGCCTTGGCAGTAGTAGTGCTGATGCGCTTGTGCATAATAAGCGAACATGCCATATTGCTCAACATCGCATTACGATGAGCAGCCTTCCTGCCTAAATGATTAAATTTATTATTGTGTCTCATTGTTTTATTCTTTATCAGTTCATATACTTTGAAATATCCATGCCAAATGCAAGGTTATTCTTCTCAAGTAACTCATCCAATTCGGTAAGCGACTTCTTACCAAAATTACGGAACTTAAGAAGATCCGAACGATGATAGGTAACCAATTGTCCTAAAGTATCTACTTCTGCCGCTTTCAAACAGTTTAGCGCACGAACACTTAGGTCCATATCTACTAAACGCGAGTTCAAAAGTTGGCGCATCCTAAGAATCTCCTCATCAAGAGGTGCGCCAATCCCATTTTCATGCTCCTCTAAAATAATCTTCTCATCAGAGAAAAGCATAAAGTGGAATATCAGAATCTTAGCAGCCTCCTTAAGAGCATCTTTCGGAGATATACTACCATCGGTCAATATCTCAAGGGTCAACTTCTCATAGTCAGTACGCTGTTCTACACGGTACTGATCGATTGCATACTTCACATTTCGGATAGGAGTATATATCGAATCGGTTGGTAATACTCCAATCGGATCATTTAGGTTACGATTCTCATCTGCGGGTACATAACCACGCCCCTTATTAATATGAATCTCCATCTCAAAAGACGCAGACTCATCTAATTCGCATATTACTAAATCAGTATTGAGAACTTCGAAATGCTGAAGATATTTATTGAACTCACCTGCAAGCAGTTTAGACATTCCAGAGACATTAACTTTTATCACCTCTGCTTCTGCCTCCGTCTCATCTACCTTGCGGAAACGAACCTGCTTTAAGTTAAGAATAATGTTCGTCACATCATCAATCACACCAGGTATGGTGGCAAATTCATGATCAACTCCACTAATCTTTATACTACAAATTGCATATCCCTCAAGAGAAGAAATAAGAATTCGGCGAAGAGCATTACCAATTGTAATGCCGTAACCTGGCTCTAACGGACGAAATTCAAAGATACCTTTCGTCGCGGAGGATTCCAACATTACAACCTTGTCTGGTTTTTGAAAATCTAATATTGCCATGAGTTTATTGATTATTTAGAGTACAATTCCACTATGAGTTGTTCCTTGATGTTCTCTGGTATCTCTTCACGAGCAGGAACATTCAGATATTTACCTGACTTATCTTGCTCATTCCAATCTAACCATGAGTACTTGGCATGATTAAAACCTGTAAGAGATTTATCAATCACCTCAAGAGATTTACTTCTTTCTCGAACACCTACTACTTGCCCTGGTTTAACTGAATAAGAAGGAATATTCACCATCTTACCATCAACAACAATATGTCCATGATTAACCAATTGGCGTGCAGCAGAACGAGTAGGTGCAATACCCAGACGATAGACAATATTATCCAAACGAGACTCTAATAATTGGAGAAGAATCTCACCGGTAATACCCTTACTACGTTGAGCACGCTCAAACAGAATACGGAATTGGCGTTCCAAAACACCGTATGTATATTTCACTTTCTGTTTCTCGTTTAACTGAGTACCATATTCAGATGTCTTTTTGCGACGATTAACACCATGTTGACCAGGAGCATAGTTTCTTTTGTTCAATGCCTTATCTGGTCCAAAAATAGGTTCTCCAAATCGACGCGCAATTCGAGATTTAGGTCCGATATATCTAGCCATAATTTTCTTGTTTAGTTTAGTTAATTTTATTCACACTATGTCAATAACAATACCTATCGACTCCATTCCTTATACACGACGGCGTTTAGGAGGACGGCAGCCATTGTGTGGTAATGGAGTTACGTCAACAATCTCTAATACTTCTATACCTGCTGCAACGCAAGCACGGATAGCCGATTCACGACCATTACCTGGACCTTTAACGTATGCCTTTACTTTGCGCAAACCAAGATCAAACGCTACTTTTGCGCTATCTTGTGCTGCCATTTGAGCAGCATAAGGAGTATTCTTCTTTGAACCACGGAAGCCCATCTTGCCAGCTGAAGACCAAGAGATAACCTGACCATCGCCATTAGCAAATGTTACGATAACATTGTTAAAAGATGACTGAACATGAAGCTGACCTACACCATCAACCTTTACGACACGCTTCTTAGTTGCAACTGTTTTCTTTGCCATAATTGTTTAATGAATTTAATAGGTATCTCTGTATCAGTTCGCAAGGCGAGCAGACACGAGGATACCAAGTGGTTGTTACTTCGTCGCTTTTTTCTTATTTGCAACAGTTTTCTTTTTGCCCTTACGAGTACGAGCATTGTTCTTTGTACTTTGCCCTCGTACAGGAAGACCTAAACGATGACGTACACCACGATAACAACCAATATCCATCAAACGCTTGATATTTAATTGGGTTTCGGAACGAAGATCACCTTCTACCTTGTAGTTGGCACTTATCACTTCACGAATTTTAGCTGCTTGGTCGTCTGTCCAATCTTGGACCTTGATGCTTGGGTCTACACCTGCCTCTGCCAAGATCTTCTTTGCACTACTACGACCTATTCCGTAGATGTAAGTCAAACCGACTTCCCCAATCTTATTTTGGGGTAAATCTACACCGACAATTCTTATAGCCATATTTTCTTACTTAAGGATGTTAATTACACCATCTAAACAACTATCCTTGACGTTGCTTAAACTTTGGATTCTTTTTGTTAATTACATACAAGCGCCCTTTACGACGAACAATTTTACAATCGTCATTGCGCTTCTTTACTGATGCTCTTACTTTCATGAGAGTTATTTATTTAAGCGGGTATTGTTATTTTCTATTATAAAAACAAAGCAGACATTCAAAAAACATACCAATGTCCATTATTTATATCGAAAAGAAATCCTTCCTTTCGATAAATCATAAGGGGATATCTCCACCTTTACTTTATCACCAGGCAGTATTTTTATGTAATGCATACGCATCTTTCCCGAGATATGAGCAGTTATGACATGCCCATTCTCTAACTCTACTCGAAACATTGCATTAGATAATGCCTCGGTTATTGTACCATCTTGTTCTATTGCTGTTTGCTTTGCCATATTATGTGTGGTTTACAAGTAAACTAAATAAATCTTTCTTTCAAGACTTCTTGAATAAAGTCGAATGTTGATAATATATCTGCTTTCCCTTTGCGAACAGCAACAGACAACTCATAATGGGCTGCTGGCTTTCGGTCAGCGGTGCGAGTAGTCCAACCATCATTTGCCATAATCAAGTTGCGCCGTCCCATACAAATCATAGGTTCTATTGCTAATACCATTCCTTCTTTTAAGACAATGCCATTTCCTTTTCTTCCGTAATTTGGTACTTCTGGTTGCTCGTGCATATCACGACCGATACCATGTCCTACAAACTCACGTACAACAGAGTAGCCTTGTGCTTCGCAATAGGTTTGCACAGCGTAACCAATATCTCCAAGACGATTTCCTGCTACAGCTTGAGCAATGCCTTCATAGAGAGATTTTTTAGTAGTATTCAAAAGGCAGCGTACCTCTTCACTTATATCTCCTACAGGAAAGGTATAAGCAGAATCACTATGAAACCCATTTTTGAGTACACAAGTATCTACTGAAACTATATCTCCTTCTTTTAGCACTACATCATCTGAAGGAATGCCGTGTACTACTTGTTCATTCACAGAAGTACACAAGGTCGCAGGAAAACCATCATATCCCAAGCAACTTGGTATTCCACCATTATCACAGATATATTCATAAGCGATCTGATCTAATTGTTTTGTGGTAACCCCTGGAACAATGACTTTAGCAACTTCAGCCAAAGTTTTACCAAGAAGCAGATTGCTATCTCGCATCAACTCTATTTCCTCATCTGTCTTGAGAAAAATCATTCGTTTTTAAGATTAATAAGCCATCGCATTTGACCTACCTTTCACACGCATACCTGACTCAAAGAAACCGTCATAGTGACGCATAAGAAGGTGACTCTCTATTTGCTGCAATGTGTCTAGGATAACGCCTACCATAATAAGCAACGAAGTTCCTCCGAAGAATTGGGAAAAACCACGGCTAACACCACAAAGGCTTGCAAATGCTGGGAGGATGGCAACAATAGCCAAGAATATAGACCCAGGTAATGTAATACGAGACATAATTGTATCAATATATTCTGCAGTCTTTTTGCCGGGCTTAACACCTGGTATAAAACCATTATTGCGCTTCAAATCTTCTGCCATCTGAGTCGGGTTGATAATAATTGCCGTATAGAAATATGTGAACAATATTATCAATAACGCAAATACTATATTATACCAAACCGATGTATTATCGCTAAATGCACGAACAAATGCGCCGCTGCCATCAGTGCTAAATCCTACTATAGCAATAGGAATAAACATAATTGCTTGCGCAAAAATAATAGGCATTACATTTGCCGCATTCACTTTGAGAGGAATAAATTGACGGACACCACCATATTGCTTATTACCTACGATACGCTTTGCATATTGTACAGGAATCTTACGAGTCCCTTGCACCAACAAAATTGCTACTGCAAAAACAAATAAGAGTAGAAGTACCTCTGCAATAAATACAATCAAACCTCCACCAGCTTCATTAAGGCGTGATGAGAACTCTTGTATAATCGCACTTGGGAAACGAGCGATGATACCAATAAGAATGATGAAAGAAATTCCATTACCTATTCCTTTGTCAGTGATACGTTCTCCTAACCACATCACAAACATAGAACCAGCACAAAGAATAATCACAGAGGAGATGGTGAACCAATTGAATCCTATTGCAAGTAAGGAACCCGCACTATGCATCTGAACAGACAAGTTAACTAAATAAGATGGTCCTTGCAGCAGAAGAATAGCGACAGTAAGATAACGAGTAATCTGATTCATTCTATTTCGACCACTCTCACCTTCTCGCTGCATTTTCTGGAAATAAGGAACAACCATCGTCAACAATTGGATGATAATGGAAGCCGAGATATATGGCATTATACCCAATGCAAAGATAGATGCATTCGAGAACGCACCACCAGAGAACATATCAAGCAATGCCATCAAACCTCCACTAGTTTGCGTTCTCAGTTCCGTCAGTGCATTAGGATCAATACCAGGAAGTACTATAAAAGAACCAAAACGATAAATAAGCACAAACAAAAATGTTGTAAGCAATCGACTACGGAGATCTTCTATCTTCCAAATATTTCGAATTGTTTCTATGAATTTCTTCATTCTGTTATAGTTTTACGATAGAACCACCTGCAGCAATTATAGCCTTTTCTGCTTTTTTTGAGAATGCGTGTGCTTCAACTGTCAGTTTTGTAGTTAGAGTACCATTACCTAATATCTTAACCAACATCGACTTGTTGATAAAGCCTGCTTTCAATAACTCTTCTAAACCAATTTTTTCGAATTTCTGATTTTCAGCAAGAGATTGAAGTACAGAAAGGTTTATAGCCTTGTATTCCACACGATTGATATTTTTGAAACCAAATTTAGGTAACCGGCGTTGAATAGGCATCTGCCCCCCTTCAAAACCAATCTTTTTTGAGTAACCGGAACGTGACTTCGCACCTTTATGACCACGAGTAGAAGTTCCTCCTAAACCAGAACCAGCACCACGACCAATGCGTTTGCGAGGTCTTATAGAACCAACAGCAGGATTTAAATTATTCAATTCCATAATAAGAGATGTTTTCAAGTGTAGGCAAGAATATCTTGTCAAAAATCAAAATACCTCGCTCAACTCTTCAATTCATTAGTTAATAACCTTCACTAAATGTTTTACCTTTTCAACCATACCAAGAATGGCTGGTGTTGCTTCGTGTTCAACGACTGCATTCATTTTATGCAATCCAAGTGCCTTCATAGTAGCTTTCTGCACTTTTTGGCAGTTAATCACGCTTCGTACTTGTTGTATTTTAATAGTTGCCATACATGAATAATTTATCCGTTAAACACTGTAGAAAGCGAAACTCCACGATTTTGGGCAACCATATTAGCATCACGCATTTCAGAAAGTGCTAATATAGTGGCCTTAACTAAATTATGAGGATTAGAAGACCCTTTAGCTTTTGCTAAAACATCAGTTACACCAACGCTTTCAAGTACAGCACGCATAGCACCTCCAGCTTTCACTCCGGTACCATGAGACGCAGGTTGCAAATAAACTTTGGCTCCACCGAACTTGGCGTTTTGCTCGTGAGGGATAGTCCCTTTGATAACAGGAACCTTGACAAGATTTTTCTTAGCGGCTTCAGTTCCTTTGGCAATAGCTGCAGTTACTTCACCTGCTTTACCAAGTCCCCAGCCTACAATACCATCCCCGTCTCCGACAACAACAATGGCAGCAAAAGTGAAGGTACGACCACCTTTAGTCACTTTAGTTACACGATTTACGGCTACCAAGCGTTCTGACAATTCAATATCGCTTGTTGTTTTTACTCTATTCAAATTTGATACCATAATCACTAAAATTTAAGACCTGCTTTGCGTGCAGCATCTGCCAATTGTTTTACTCTACCATGATAGAGATAGCCGTTACGATCGAATACAACCTCATTGATACCTGCCTTTTGAGCGACATCTGCCAATTGTTTTCCTACTAATGCGGCCTTCTCTGTCTTTGTTATTTTATCTTTAATCCCAAGCGACGAAGCAGAAGCAAGTGTAACTCCTTTCACATCATCTATTACTTGAGCGTAAATCTGGCTATTACTACGGAATACAGTCAAACGCGGACGTTGGGCAGTTCCTGAAATAATAGTACGGATATGAGCTTTAATTCTAAATCTTCTATTTATTTTCTGATTCATAATCGTTACTATTAAAATTAATTACTTACCAGCCGATTTACCTGCTTTACGACGGAGAATTTCACCTTGGAATTTAATACCTTTACCCTTATAAGGCTCTGGTTTACGGAAAGAACGAATTTTAGCACACACTTGACCAAGAAGTTGTTTATCAGCAGACTCTAGGATTACCAATGGGTTTTGATTACGTTCAGACCTTGTTTCAATCTTTATTTCCTTAGGCAAGGAGAGATATATTGGATGAGTATAACCCAATGCGAATTGCAATACCTGACCTTGGTTCTCAACACGATAGCCTACACCAACAAGTTCGAGTGTTTTTTTATATCCTTCTGATACTCCTACGACCATATTATGAATAAGCGCACGATAAAGGCCATGCTTAGAACGCATTTCTTTATCATCATTTGGTCTTGTTATATGACAAACATTACCTTCTACATTAACACTTATCATCGGGTCAATAACCTGTGTTAGTTCTCCTTTAGGACCTTTTATGGATACATTGTGACCAACCATTGTCACTGTCACACCTGCAGGAATGTTAATTGGTAGTTTTCCTATTCTTGACATAATTCATTCCTCCTAATTAATAAACATAACATATTACCTCGCCACCCAATTTTTGGTTCAGCGCTTCTTTATTTGTCATCACCCCTTTTGAGGTTGACAAAACAGCAATACCTAATCCATTTAGGACGCGTGGCATCTCGCGATAACCAACATAACGTCGTAACCCCGGGGTGGAAATACGCTCAAGGCTTTTGATTGCGTTGGTTTTGTTTGTTGGATCATACTTCAAGGCAATCTTAATAGTACCTTGAGGACCATCTTCTACGAACTTGTAACTGAGGACATATCCCTTTTCGAACAATATCCTCGTGATCTCTTTCTTTAGATTCGATGCGGGGACTTCGACAACACGATGTCCTGCCTTTATAGCATTACGCAACCGAGTCAAATAATCTGCTATAGGATCAGTCATAATTAAGTAAATTAATCCCGCCTACCGGGACAATATTTATAAATTTATTAAGTTGTTGCCTCTATGCAACTAACTATTTGGATTACCAACTCGCTTTTTTTACGCCTGGTATGAGTCCCTTGGAAGCCATTTCGCGGAACTGAATACGAGATAATCCAAATTGGCGCATATAACCTTTAGGACGACCTGTTATCTTGCAGCGATTATGCAAACGAACAGGCGAAGCATTTTTCGGTAGAGCCTGCAAACCTTCGTAATCACCATCCTTAAGTAATTGGGCACGCTTTGCAGCATACTTTGCGACCAATTTTGCACGTTTTACATCTCGAGCGATCATTGATTCTTTTGCCATAAATACTATTTTTTGAAGGGTAAACCAAATTCACGTAACAAAGCAAAACCTTCTTCATCGGTTTGAGCCGTAGTAACAAAAGTAATATTCATTCCCAATAACTTTGTGATATTATCAATATTGATTTCTGGGAATATAATTTGTTCCTGGATGCCCAGAGTATAGTTACCTCTACCGTCCATCTTATTCGCAATACCCTTAAAGTCACGAATACGGGGAAGAGCTACACGTACAAGACGTTCTAAAAATTCATACATCTTCTCTCCGCGTAGGGTAACACGTACTCCGATTGGCATTTTCTTACGAACCTTAAAGTTGGAGATGTCCTTTTTTGATAGTGTGGCCACGGCCTTTTGACCAACAATAGCAGTCATCTCTTGTAATGCCACATCAATGATTTTCTTATCAGCCACAGCCTCACCAAGACCCTGGTTGAGAACAATCTTCTCTAATTTAGGGCACTGCATAACAGAGGAGTAACCAAACTCTTTCATAAGAGCAGGAACGATACGTTCCTTGTAATCTTGTTTTAAGTTTGCCGTATTCATCTTTAAATCTCTTTACCAGTTTTTTTAGAAACTCGCACGAGTTTACCATCTTTAACAACACGCCCTACGCGAACAGGTTTACCATTTTCAACAGGGTTTAAGTTAGAGATATGCACTGGTGCCTCTTTCTTTACTATACCTCCTTGAGGATTTTTTGCATTAGGTTTGGTACTTTTTGATACCATATTGATACCCTCTACAATAGCGCGCTGCTCTTCAACAAGTACAGACAGAACACGACCTGTCTTGCCTTTATGGGCACCCGCATTCACATAAACGATATCACCTTTCTTTATATGTAACTTAGTCATTACTTAAACATTTAGATGATTAAAGCACTTCAGGTGCAAGAGAGATAATTTTCATGTTCGTTGCACGAAGTTCACGAGCAACTGGTCCGAATATACGGGAGCCACGAAGTTCACCTGCATTGTTTACCAAAACACATGCGTTATCATCGAAGCGGATATAACTACCATCGGCTCGACGAACTTCTTTCTTAACTCGAACAACAATAGCGCGAGAAACGGTACCGTCTTTCATTTCAGATGAGGGTATAACTCCCTTAACTGCGACAACGATCGTATCTCCGAGTGTCGCATAACGCTTTTTGGTACCGCCTAATACACGAATGCAAAGAGCCTCTTTAGCTCCGCTGTTATCAGCGACTGTAAGTCTGGATTCTTGCTGTATCATATTACTTCGCCCTTTCGATTATTTGAGTTAATCTCCAATGTTTAGTTTTGCTCGTGGGACGTGTTTCCATAATGCGGACAGTATCACCGATACCACACTCATTATTCTCGTCATGTACATGGTATTTTTTCGTTTTATTCACGAACTTACCATAGATGGGATGTTTCTCTTTCCATTTAACAGCGACAGTAATGGTCTTGTCCATTTTATCGCTAGTAACTACTCCCACTCTTTCTTTTCTTAGATTTCTTGTTTCCATCAGACACTAAAATTACTTTGTTAATTCTCTCTGACGAAGTTCAGTTGCAATACGAGCTATGGTCTTACGAGCCTCCCTAATCTGCAACGGATTGTCGAGTGGAGAAATACTGTGGTTCAGTTTCATCTTGGTCAACCGTTCTTTTTCGGTAGCCAATCTTTCCTGAAGTTCACTATTTGTCAATTCTTTAATTTCGCTGGTTTTCATACTCTTCGTTTACACATTTTGGGTTGGATCATAATCACGTCTTACGACGAACTTAGTAGTAATCGGCAATTTTTGAGCAGCAAGACGTAACGCCTCTTTTGCTGTATCGAATGGGACGCCATCTACTTCAATTATTACACGCCCTGGTTCCAAAGGAACAACGAATCCTTCAGGTGCACCTTTACCTTTACCCATACGAACATCCAATGGCTTTTTGGTAATAGGTTTATCAGGGAATACGCGTATCCATACTTGACCTTGTCGTTGCATATATCGCGTTACTGCAACACGGGCAGCCTCGATTTGGCGACCAGTTAACCAAATGGTACCTAAAGATTTGATACCAAACGAACCAAATGCCAATTCATTGCCGCGCTGCGCATTTCCTTTAATACGCCCTTTTTGCGAGCGGCGGAATTTTGTCTTTTTCGGTTGTAACATATACTTAATCTACAAATCGGTTAAACTTATTTTTTATTTCTTTTGAACCCTCTTCTCTCTCCGTCACGACGGTCGCGTCTTTCATTGCGATTGTCATTCTTTTGTGAGAATTGCGGAGCGAGATCTTTCTTGCCGTAAATTTCTCCACGGCATATCCAAACCTTCACGCCGATAAGTCCAACCTTGGTAAGGGCACCAACATGACAATAATCAATATCTGCACGAAGTGTATGAAGAGGAGTTCTGCCCTCTTTATACATCTCCTTACGCGCCATTTCAGCTCCATTCAAACGACCAGATACTTGTACTTTAATTCCTTCAGCTCCCATACGCATCGTAGAAGCGATGGCTTGCTTAATAGCACGGCGATAAGCGACCTTTCCTTCCAATTGGCGTGCAATCTTGTTAGCAACAATGACTGCGTCAAGTTCTGGGCGTTTAACTTCAAAGATATTGATTTGAACATCCTTATTGGTTATTTTCTTTAATTCCTCTTTTAGTTTGTCAACCTCTTGTCCGCCTTTCCCGATAATATAACCGGGACGAGCAGTGCAGACAGTAATAGTTACAAGTTTAAGAGTTCTCTCTATAATGATACGCGAAACACTAGCCTCAGCCAAGCGGGCATTCAGATATTTTCTGATTTTGCTATCTTCGAGCAAAGTATCACCATAGTTGTTTCCACCGTACCAGTTGGAATCCCAACCGCGAACAATGCCGAGGCGGTTACTAATTGGATTGATTTTCTGTCCCATCTTAGCGATTAATTTTGATTTTCATTAGTATTCTTTGTATCTACAAATATAGTAACATGGTTGGAGCGTTTACGGATACGATATCCTCGACCTTGCGGAGCGGTTTGTAAGCGTTTCAACATGATTCCACCATCTACATAAATGTTGGTTACATATAATGTTTCCTGATCTGCTTTTTTTCCGCTTTTCTGTTCCCAGTTGGCGATGGCAGATTTGAGCAATTTTTCTACTTTGCGAGAAGCCTCTTTGGTAGAGAACTTAAGAATCCCCAAAGCCTTATTAACTTCCATTCCACGGATCATATTAGCGACGAGTCGCATTTTACGAGGCGAAGTAGGAACATTATTCAGTTTGGCAAAGTAAAGGGATTTCTGTACCTCTTTTCTTGCTTCTGCTACCTTTCTTTTTCTTGCACCCATTTTAATCTTTTATTAGAGTTATAATGATTATATGGATTATCTATTTCCTGAATGCCCACGGAATGTACGAGTAGGTGCAAACTCTCCGAGTTTGTGTCCTACCATATTTTCCGTAATGTAAACAGGGATAAATTTGTTTCCATTGTGAACTGCGATAGTGTGACCTACGAAATCAGGGGAGATCATTGAAGCCCGAGACCAAGTCTTTACTACAATTTTCTTTCCACTTTCATTCATATCAAGCACCTTTTTCTCGAGTTTCAGGTTGATATATGGTCCTTTTTTTAATGAACGGCTCATAACTTGCTATATTTAATAGGTTATTTCTTCTTTTTTTCGATAATGTACTGGTTTGACTGTTTTTTAGGAGTACGAGTCTTATAACCTTTAGCCAACAAGCCTTTGCGTGATCTCGGATGTCCACCAGAGGCACGACCTTCACCACCACCCATCGGGTGATCTACTGGGTTCATTGCCACACCACGAACACGTGGACGACGTCCCAACCAACGCGAGCGTCCTGCCTTTCCTGATTTTTCGAGTGCATGGTCTGAGTTACCTACTACACCAACTGTTGCGCGGCAAGCACTCAAGATTTTGCGTAATTCTCCAGAAGGCAACTTAATGATTGCATACTTATCTTCACGAGAAGTAAGTTGTGCAAATACACCTGCCGAACGAGCCAATGCAGCACCTTGTCCAGGACGCAACTCGATGTTATGAATAAGCGTTCCGAGAGGGATATTCTGCATAGGTAGCGCATTTCCTACTTCAGGAGCAGCCTCTGCGCCTGAAAGTATCGTTTGTCCCACTTGCAATCCATTAGGAGCAAGAATATAACTTTTTTCACCGTCAGCATAATAAAGCAATGCAATACGAGCTGAACGATTCGGATCGTATTCTATTGTTTTAACGACTGCGGGTACACCATCTTTGTTTCGTTTGAAATCAATTACTCTATATTTCCGCTTGTGTCCGCCTCCGATATAGCGCATGGTCTCTTTACCTACATGATTACGACCACCCGTCTTACGAATGCCAAACACAAGGGATTTTTCTGGTGCGCTTGCTGTAATTGTATCAAATGCACCAATAATTTTGTGTCTTTGCCCCGGTGTCGAGGGTTTTAATTTGCGTACAGCCATTTTTAATTAGATATTGCTATAAAAATCAATTGTTTCTCCTTCCTTCAGTGTAACAACGGCCTTCTTATAAGCCTCCGTTTTGCCTTTTACAACACCACTTTTTGTGTAGCGCATCTTTTGTTTAGGTGCTACAACGGATGTATTAACAGCAAGAACTGTTACATTGTACATCTCCTCAATAGCCTGCTTTATTTCCAATTTATTAGCAGTTCTTTCAACTCGGAAACCATAGCGATTTAGTTTTTCGCCAAGACCGGTCATCTTTTCGGTCACGATTGGTTTGATTATAATTGCCATAGTTATACCTCCTTATGCGTTAAAAGTTCTCTCAATAGCCGCAATCGCCTCCTCGCAGACAATGACAACTTTTGAGTTCATAATTGAGTAAGTGTTTAACTCAGAAACAGTTACTACTTTTGTACCCTGTAAATTTCGAGCCGACAAATATACAACTTTATTTTCGATTGGCAAAATAAATAGAGACTTTTTATCAGAAATCTTCAAATTATTCTGTAATTCAATAAATGCTTTTGTCTTAGGAGCGTCGAAAGTGATATTTTCAAGCACTATAATTTGTTCATTTTTAGCGCGTAGAGAAAGTGCAGACTTGCGGGCAAGTTGTTTCACTTTTTTATTGAGTTTGAAATCGTAGTCGCGAGGTACAGGACCAAATATACGACCTCCACCCACGCGAACAGGCGACTTAATATCACCGGGGCGAGCACCACCTCCTCCTTTCTGACGACCAAGTTTGCGGGTAGAACCTGCTATTTCCGAACGCTGTTTCGACTTATGTGTACCTTGTCGTTGATTAGCCAAATACTGTTTCACATCCAAATAAATGGCATGCTCATTAGGTTCGATGCCAAAGACAGCATCATTCAACTGTACTTTTCTTCCAGTATCTTCACCTTTGATATTATAAATACTCAGTTCCATTTTATTGGTTTATGATAACGATTGAATTTTTAGCACCTGGTACAGAGCCCTTGACCATAATCAAGTTGTACTCAGGAATTACTTTAAGGATGACGAGATTTTGCATAGTAACGCGCTCGTTGCCCATGTGTCCTGCCATACGCATTCCTTTGAATACGCGAGAAGGATAGGATGAAGCACCTATAGAACCTGGTGCACGGAGACGGTCATCCTGACCGTGTGTTGATTGTCCGACACCACCAAATCCGTGTCTTTTCACTACACCTTGGAATCCTTTACCTTTGCTTGTACCTACTACATCAACATAGGTGTTTTCTTTGAACAGATCAACGGTGAGTGTATCTCCAAGTTTGATACCTTCCTCAAATCCATTGAATTCTGCTAAATGTGCCATAGGTTGCACACCTGCTGCCTTGAAGTGTCCTGCTTCTGCTTTGTTGGTATGTTTAGCCGTTTTAGGCATAAAACCTACCTGTACCGCTTCGTAACCATCTTTCTCGATAGTTTTGATTTGCGTTACTACGCAAGGACCGGCTTCGATAACTGTGCATGGGATATTTTTCCCATCAGCACTAAAAACGGAAGTCATTCCGATTTTCTTACCTAATAATCCTGGCATTTCAAAATAGTTTTTGAATTGTTAATTATTTACAGAATACTCTCGCCATCCCGCTGAAAAAGCAGATAGATGGAAGTATCTGCGTTGCTTTATACTTTGATTTCTACATTTACTCCGCTTGCAAGTTCAAGTTTCATAAGTGCCTCTACGGTCTTCGCATTGGAAGAATAGATGTCAATAAGGCGTTTGTAACTTGCGAGTTCGAATTGTTCACGACTCTTCTTGTTTACGAAAGTAGAACGGTTAACCGTAAAGATGCGTTTGTGTGTTGGTAGGGGTACGGGACCGCTTACTACAGCACCTGTCGCTTTTACTGTTTTCACAATCTTCTCTGCGGATTTGTCCACAAGATTGTGGTCGTAGGATTTCAGTTTGATACGAATTTTCTGACTCATAATTATTTAGTTGTTAGTGTTAAGGAATGTGGTGCGACTTAAGAGTCATTCGCTAAATCGCTCGCCACATATCTTTATTCTGTTTTATACCAAATCTACTCGTCCTCCTGCTTCTTGAAGTACTGTTTTTGCAATAGAAGAACTTACTTCTGCGTAGTGAGAGAATTCCATAGAAGATGTTGCTCTACCTGATGTTATTGTACGCAAGGCTGTTACATAGCCGAACATTTCAGCCAATGGTACTTTGGCTTTGACAATACGCGCACCGGTGCGGGCAGTATCCATACCCTCAACTTGTCCACGCCTTTTGTTAAGGTCGCCGATAACATCACCCATGTTCTCTTCAGGTGTAACCACTTCCACTTTCATAATAGGCTCTAATAGTACGGGGCGTGCTTTAGCACATGCGTTTTTGAATGCTATTTGAGCGCATATCTCGAATGATAACTGGTCAGAGTCAACAGGGTGGAACGAACCATCGAGTACTGTTACTTTTAGTTTGTCCACAGGAAACCCTGCCAATACACCATTCTTCATGGCACTTTGGAAACCTTTCTGAATAGACGGGATGAACTCTTTAGGTATATTACCGCCTTTGACTACATCCTCAAATTGGAGTGAACCTTCAAATTCAGGGTCAGCAGGCTCAACTCTGACAATAATATCTGCGAACTTACCACGACCACCTGATTGCTTTTTGTAAACCTCTCGAAGTTCTACCGGTTGAGTAATAGCCTCGCGATATGCTACCTGTGGACGACCTTGGTTGCACTCTACCTTGAACTCTCGTTTCAGACGGTCGATAATAATCTCCAGGTGCAACTCACCCATACCGGATATCACAGTTTGCCCTGTTTGTTCGTCGGTCTTAACAGTGAAGGTTGGGTCTTCTTCTGCCAACTTGGCCAGACCTACACCTAACTTGTCAAGGTCTTTTTGTGTCTTCGGCTCTACTGATATACCTATCACAGGAGCGGGGAAATCAATAGATTCCAATACGATAGGATGAGCCTCGTCGCATAGTGTATCGCCTGTCCGTATATCCTTGAAACCTACACCTGCCCCTATATCTCCCGCAGAGATTACATCTACAGGGTTCTGATGATTGGAGTGCATTTGGAATAGACGGGATATACGCTCTTTCTTTCCTGAACGAGGGTTATATACATAAGAGCCTGCCTCTAATATGCCACTGTATACACGGAAATAGCAAAGACGACCGACATAAGGGTCAGTAGCAATCTTGAATGCAAGTGCGCAGAGTGGTTCATCATCGGATGGCTTTCGTGTGATTGGTTCTCCTGTCTGCACATCCGTACCGTTGATAACCGGATTATCGAGCGGACTTGGGAGATAAGCGCATACTGCGTCGAGCATCGTTTGTACTCCCTTGTTCTTGAAACTTGAGCCGCAGATAACAGGGAATATCTCTTGTGCAATAGTCCCCTTTCGAATAGCGACACGGATTTCTTCCTCTGTGATAGAAGTAGGGTCGGAGAAGTACTTCTCCATAAGCGCATCATCGAACTCCGCACAAGCGTCTAACATCTTTGCTCTCCACTCGTTTGCTTCGTCCAATAGGTTTGCAGGTATCTCCTCTTCTACATATTCGGCTCCCATAGTCTCGTCATGCCACAGAATAGCCTTCATCTTTATGAGGTCAACAACGCCTTTGAAGGTTTCCTCTGCTCCGATAGGGATTTGAATAGGGCAGGGTTCCGCTCCGAGTATCTCCTTTATCTGACGCACCACATCAAAGTAGTTCGCACCGGAACGGTCCATCTTGTTGACATAGCAGATACGAGGTACATTGTACTTGCTTGCTTGATGCCATACAGTTTCTGACTGCGGTTGAACACCTCCTACGGCACACAGCGTCATCACAGCACCGTCCAATATACGCAACGAGCGTTCTACTTCGACCGTGAAATCGACGTGCCCCGGAGTATCTATCAAGTTGATTTTGTACTTGTTGTTCTGATAGTTCCAATAGGTTGTTGTAGCAGCAGAAGTGATAGTGATACCCCTTTCTTGCTCTTGCTCCATCCAGTCCATTGTGGCCGCGCCATCGTGTACTTCACCAATCTTGTGGGTAAGTCCTGTATAATAGAGAATACGCTCCGATGTAGTTGTTTTACCCGCATCGATATGCGCCATAATACCGATGTTACGGGTGAGTTTTAAGTCGTGCTTTGCCATTTGTTACTAATACCTTATATTATTGTTCAGACAACATTAAAATCTAAAATGCGCAAATGCACGGTTAGCTTCAGCCATACGGTGCATATCCTCCTTGCGTTTGAAGGCACCACCTTGGTTGTTGTAGGCATCCATAATCTCCGCTGCAAGTTTCTCTGCCATCGAATGACCGCCACGCTTACGAGCGAATGTTATCATATTTTTCATTGAGATTGACTCCTTTCTGTCCGGACGAATCTCCGTAGGAACTTGGAAGGTGGCACCACCGATACGGCGTGACTTAACCTCTACTAAAGGAGTGATGTTACTCAAAGCCTGTTTCCAGATTTCAAGAGGCGCTTTGTCCTCATTCTTCATCTTCTGACCAACAGTCTCAAGTGCAGTGTAGAACACACTGTAGGCGGTATTTTTCTTACCGTCAAGCATAAGGTGATTTACAAACTTTGCAACCATCACCTCTCCGAATACGGGGTCTGGTAAGATAACCCGTTTCTTTGGTTTTGCTTTTCTCATTTTAGTTAGTTTGTTTTGTTTGGTTGTCAATCACTTCAATCCTGTCACTCCAGGATTTACTCAACCGATCAACTCATTTCATCTACTGTGCCGAATTGCGTCGGCGTTAATTAAAAAAGGGAATTTGGAACTACTTCTTTGCTTTGGGTCGTTTAGCACCATACTTGCTGCGACGCTGCAAACGGTTAGCCACTCCTGCAGTATCAAGCGTACCGCGAACAATGTGGTAGCGAACACCTGGAAGGTCCTTTACACGACCGCCGCGCACCATTACGATACTGTGCTCTTGCAGGTTGTGTCCTTCTCCGGGAATGTAAGCGTTCACCTCCTTTTGGTTAGTTAAACGCACACGAGCCACCTTGCGCATTGCAGAGTTTGGCTTTTTAGGCGTGGTTGTGTAAACACGAACACAAACACCACGACGCTGCGGACAACTATCCAATGCCGGAGATTTGCTCTTGTCGATAAGTTCTGCTCTTCCTTTTCTAACTAATTGTTGAATTGTAGGCATCTTAACTTGTTTTTAATTACTTATAATTTAATTACTTATACCAATATACGGGCGCACAAAGCCCAAAATGGACTGCAAAGGTACTGCTTTTTTTTTATACCCGCAAGAGTCCCAGCAAAAAATATGAGGAAAACTCCTACATACAACCATATTTCACGCAAATTTGCAAGTTTTGTATAAGGACAACATAAGGACGATCGCCCTACTGATACCCTACCACTATCCTACCACTACCCTACCACTTATAGTTCTTATATTGCTTTTTGCCTTCTACAGAGCAGTTTTTACGCATTTACCCAATCACTTTGCCTTGTTCCTAAAATGTCTGATTTTCTCTACTCATAAGATTCTCATCTCCCCGCTTGCAATCAAGCCTTCAGGTTCGATACACTACGCTACACCTCCCCATAACCGGATTTCTCAGAATAACTTACCAAAACCAAACGAAAACTATCGAAACCAACCACAAATCAATAAAAACTATCACAAACTAACCCAACCCGTCAAAACCCGCTGAAACCAAATGTAACCCACTAAAACCCAATGTATCCCAATGTATCCTAATAAAAACTAATGCAAACTGTCACAAACTATCGAAAACTGACAAAACCCAACCAAACCCGACATAACCCGACAGAACCCAATCAAACCCTACGAAAACTAATGGTAGCCAACGAATCCCAATGCAAACCATCACAAACTATCGGAAACTAACAAAACCTACCCAAACCCGATATAACCCACCAAAACCCAATGTATCCCAATGTATCCTAATAAAAACTAATGCAAACCATCACAAACTATCGGAAACTAACAAAACCCACCCAAACCCGATATAACCCGACATAACCCAATCAAACCCAACAAAAACAATGGTAGCCAACGAATCCCAATGCAAACTAACACAAACTAACCAAACCCATCAAAAACCACCGAAACCCACCAAAACCCAATGCAACCTAACGAAAACTACGGAACAGTCCTCCACATTGCCCGCATAACCATTAGTGTACCATGCCTCTCTGTCTTGCTCTTTGCGTGCTAAATCGTCAAATTGAAAATTGTCAAATCACACGCATACCATGCCTCTCTGTCTTGCTCTTTGCGTGCTATATCGTCAAATCGTCAATTCCTAAATTCCTAAATCATCAAATCCTATATTCCTCAAATTCTCTAATCATCAAATCGTAATTCCTCCTATCCCCTTCTTGCAACTTCCCGTTTTATTACTTATCTTTGCAAAAATATCTACCTGTATGAAAAATTTCATTGACGACGGACTCGCCTTTTTGCCCATTGGCATCGACACAACTTTTATTCAGAAAAACTACAAGAAAAACTTCCTCTTTCGATGGCTCAAAAAACCATGGTACGCCAACTGTAGCGAACAAGGAGTCTTGACCCACGAAGATCTCTTCTACATCTCTTTCCAATTCTTGGATTCACTGAAACAATGCAACGACCTCAGCGACTGTTGTTTGCAAGATAGTATCCAGTGCATACCCTACGAAGTGGCACGATTCTTCGATATCGCAAAATATAAAACCGAAAAACAATGTATAATCGACAGGGCATTGGTTATTAACACTTTGTATCTCTTGTTGTGTATTCTCGACTACGATGAAACAAGTCATCTTGCCCACCTCCTGACAACCGATTTGAAAAATAGTATATACCGCTACATCCCCGATGAAATATACGCCAATATCAACAGATCTACGCTGATAACTTTAACCCAAAACTCTTTTACCTATAGCCAAAGTAACGAAATTATGAGAGAAATAGACATCTGCGAACAGGAAGAGCATCATCTGATGGACTCTATACAAGCCTATATGATTTCAGAGCAGCAAATCTCACAGGAAATAGCCGAACAGGTCGAAAAGTTGCAGACCGACCACGAATACGACGATGAGAAAGAACAACTGAAAGAACAAATCCAAGCACTACAACAACAACTCATTAAGAAAGACGAGCAAATAGCAGCATTAAAAGATAACAAACCAATAGCCGATCTGCCTGCCCACAAACACATCCAAATAGAAAGCACCTGCAAATCGAAAGTGGTTGCCATTCTCTCCTCTATGTTCTATGCTAAATTCTTTCATGGAGAAAACGGGCTGCGCAATCGAGATCAAGTGCTGAAACATATCCTTCAGCACGGTTTTGATTATCCTGCCGATAGTATCCCCCAACTGATCAGTAAGTATGTGGAAAATGGAGGAAACCTCAACATTCTCAAAGAGCAATTGAAAAATACCAATGACCCACTCTTGGAACAGGAAAACCCCCTGGAAGACTTGACCCAAATGCAAAACAAAAAAAAGAAATAGATGCTGAAAAAACATAAGATGTTGGGAATAAGTAACATCTACTTTTTATTTGCTTTACCTTAAAAGTACATCTAATTACGGAACAAAATAAAAATTCAAACTTTGCACTCGAAAAAACAATTCGAGTGCTTTTTTTTATTGGACTTGCTTAAACAGGATAATAATATACAAAAAAATAATTTATATGAAAGTATCATTCACACTACCCATCGACTATTGCATCGGAAAGTTTTCCATGCAGTCCGACTTCTACTTCCGACGAAACAAACAAGGACGCTTGTTCCTGCAACGGTGTCCTCGAAAACTGTCTGAAAAACAAAAGAAGTGGAATAAGGAGTTCGTTAAACGATATGCTGTCAAACAAATTGCTAAAACCTAAATGACTATGCTCATCCCGTATATTCATGCGCCACCCGCTATGCGCAATAACTCAAACTGACAAGTCGTCTATTAAGAGACGATGAAAATACTAATATCAAAATAATCAAATAATTATAAAATATAAAAATATGTATTTCGAAAATAATGTTTTAATGGCAAAATATACGCCAATCGATTTAATATCAACTTTAAGTGGTAAAGTGTGTCAGCATTCCGAGTTCTATCTCGCGAATAGAGGAAAAACCAAATACTCAGGAAGAAGGTGTAACCCGAGAGACCTGACCAAAAATCCCTATTCCGAAACCGAATTGAGAATTCAACAAAAGTATAAGCAAACGGTGGAAGCACTCAAAACACTTACACCCGAGCAGATACAATCCTATAGAGAGAAATGGATTGCTCAAAAGAATTCCAAGTATTCTACCCTGCGCGGATTTATGTTCTCACAGGAATATGCGAAACTTAATGATTGACGACTATGGCAGGAAAGGTTTACTATCTTCCTCCCATTGATTACACTTCAGGAAAGGTGTATGGTAAAAAGTATGACTTTACCTCTGTCTATCGGAAAGCATCTCAATATCCTAAGAGATGTGCTATGGTAGGTAACAGAGATATGGAAAATAAACCATATTCACCTGCAGAATTGGCTCATCAAAACCAATTCAAAGCAGTGGTAAAGGCTACCCGTGAAAGAATGCAGGATATGTCCAAAAAAGAACAGGATATCCGGGCATTCAAAGAACAAACGCAATACCATTCATTCTATCGGTTTGTGTTCAATCAGGAGTGGACTGACTACCAACCGTAGTCGTATCTAATCTAAAAGATGACACTATATGTGCCATCACAGAGGCTGCCTGAATTCTCAGACAGCCTCTGTTCATTTTTCCTCTAATCACCCGATTGTTAATATTCCTAATCCTCCAATCCATTTGCATGTTTACAAAAAAAAGTAGTACCTTTGTAGCCTAATTACGCTAACTGTGAAGAAATACAAGGTTATAGATTTATTTGCGGGTGTAGGGGGATTGTCGTATGGTTTTGCTCACGATGATATGTTTGAAATCGTGGCAGCCAATGAGATTCTACGCCCTATGGCTATAGCCTATTCGCTGAATCACCCTAATGTTAAGATGTACAATAAGGACATCAAAGACTTTAGTGTGGCTGACTTGACAAGAGATTTGGGCTTGCAAAAAGGCGATATTGACCTTGTTGTTGGAGGACCTCCTTGTCAGGCATATTCTACTGTAGGCAAGCGCTTAATCAATGACCCACGAGGTAAATTATTCCAAGAGTATTACCGTATGCTCACGGAGTTGCGCCCAAAGGTGTTTGTATTCGAGAATGTAAAAGGGCTCTTGTCTATGTGCGGAGGTGAGTTGATTAAGACGATTGTTTCTTTGTTTGAGTCTTTGGGATATGATGTGAATCTCCAATTGCTCAATGCGGCTGACTATGGCACACCTCAGATTCGTGAGCGTGTGATTATTGTCGGTACTTTGTTAGGCGGCAAGTTTCGTTACCCCACACCAACACACTATAATCCGGAGAGCATTGCGTGTCCTTCTTTGAAAAAGTATGTTACACTTGGTGAGGCACTGTCCGATTTACCTGCTTTGTCAAATGGGGGCGAGGCGTATGAGTATGCCACTCCACCACAAAATGATTATCAGTGCCTTATGCGAGTCCATGCGCCTGAAGTTATTCAAGACCATAATGTACCTAAGAACGGTGAACATTTGGTGCGTCTAATGGAAGCACTACCGGATGGTGGTACACCTTCCGATGTCCCCGAAGCACTGCGCCCGAAGAGTGGATTTGCCAATACTTATTGTCGTCTGTGGTGGAATAAACCCAGTACCACCATTACGCGCAATCTAAGTTGTGTTTCTTCCTCTCGGTGTATTCACCCCCTCCAACCTCGTCCCCTTTCTACACGAGAGGGAGCACGATTGCAGGGATTTCCGGATGATTATAAGTTCTATGGCAGCCGTACAGAACGAAATTTGCAGATAGGCAATGCTGTACCTGTTTTTCTTTCTGCTGCTATAAAAGATTCTGTCAAAGCGTACTTGGCAGAAAACGACAAGGAGAAGAATATCGAAGATTTGACGCTTTTTGTAAAACCGAAAATATATATACAGACCAGTTTATTTGTGTAGTAAAAAATAGTATTCATACATAGCGAGTAGGCGTATATTTTTAGAGAAATAAGTCGGCAACTTAACTAATAACAAGAAAATATATGTCCCTGCTATCCGTGCTCAAACATGGGTAAGTGGGGTATTGTTATAGTTAGCCGACTTATTTCTCTTACCTCTCTTACCTATGTTTTTTGTTTTGACCGGATAGTGTGCCTATTCGGTCAAATTATTTTAGTTATGTCAGATAGAAATCGAGCCGGTGGGTGGAAACACGCTAAGTTGAGCGGACATAAAAACGAAGATTTAGTTACCGCACTTGTTATGCAAGACCTTGATGTGCAACAAGCCTTGTTGCATTGTGCAAGTAAAAATGGTAAGGTTATTGGTGTTGCAGAGGGAGGTTTGTGTGAGAAATCGATACCTTCTGTTTTAGGTGATTCAACGAAATCGAAACCAGATGTGCGTTTGCTGTTAGATAATGATTCGCATGTAAATATATCTATAAAGAAGAGTTGTGCCGGTCAGGTTTTTCTTATAACGGTAGAGCGTTTTATTTTAGGTTTTGAGAAACAATATCTTACAGAAATCCCACAGCAAGTGAAAAGAGCCATTTCTTTGTTCTGGGGCAGTGCGGATGATGCTGCAGATTTATTGCAACAATATGCAAGGGTGGAGCAGAAATACCAAACCAAACGCCATCGCTTGGTAAAAGACACCATAGATAATTATGACCCTGCATTGTCTTCTGCATTGCTCAATTGGTTCCAAAACAATATAGTCGAGATATTTGACTTTTGTTTCGTGCGTGGTTTAGCTCTTTGTCCGGAAGATTGGGCAGATGTAATTTGGTACAAGAACTTGTTACCTAATGAAGAGGATGGCAATACCATGTTCAAACTCGATGAAATCAAGAAAAAGATTTGGAACAACCGAAATATGGTTGTCTATGGCACTCGTACAGGTGGAAGTACTATCCAGTTGCCGTTTGGTTTTGTGCAGTGGCATTTACATCAAATGCAATTCCATCATAACTTGAAAGCGCTACAATCACTCTAAATTCCCCTGGGTGTTCTCTGCGCCTGACAGCGTATCCTAAAACTCACTACCTTTACACCGTCTTTTGAAAGATAGGCGGTGCATTGTTTGGATTGGACAATTTGACGATGGGGCATGGTATAGGACAAACGGTGAAGCCCCACTGACACAAAGTCCTCAACACGCAGTCACTAACACCTTAACAAAAATACTCATTCTCACTATCCTTTTTGTCTATTCGCAAATTTGTATTATCTTTGCAGCATAAAAGACATGCGATATGCTACGCTATGCCACATATACCCCACGAAAAGCACACGGCTCTGCTGTTTTCAGTCTGCCTAATAGATTGATTATCACCCCCCCCCGGCAAATATGTATCTACACCTTGTATGCTGACAGGCTCGGTGTCGCTATGCCTTTTGTCCGTAGTGCCATACCCGGAACTGTGTCGTGGTGTGGTCGTTCCCTCTGATGGAGTAGGAGCAGTTCCTGCGTCCCCTTACCGGCTAAATAATCATTCAATAATTTATAAATACACTAAAAGAGACTCATTATGAAAAGAATTTATCTCTCTTTGTTGGCTATGGTTACTGCCTTAGGCTCTATAGCCTCGACTGCCCCTACGGGTGCTGTCAATGGTTTGTTCTCCGTTGCGGCGGACAAGCAAGTCTATTTCTCACAGGGCAACCTGCAGTGTACCAATCCGTTGGATGCCACCACTCGTACATGGTCGTTTGCGGAGCATCAGTACGACCGTATCGGCACGGCGAATATCACCTCTTATTCACTTCCATCGGGAAAGGTGAGATATGGTCTTGCCTCACCCATCGACCTATTCGGTTGGAGTTCCGACAATGCGACTTCCGATTTTGGTATCAATGCATCGAATTTATCCTCCGATTACGAAGGCAACTTCGTTGATTGGGGTACCAATGCCATCACCAATGGCGGCAATGTGTCCAATCTTTGGCGCACGCTCACGAGCGCAGAGTGGTCTTATCTGTTCGAGACTCGTACCAATGCGGCGAGCCTTCATGCAGAGGGCACTGTCAATGGTATAGCAGGTACCATCCTTTTGCCCGATGCCTTTGTCTTGCCTACGGGTAGTACCTTCACCCCGAGCAGCACCAATACCTATACCACTGCTGAGTGGACCACGATGGAAACAGCAGGTGCCGTCTTTCTGCCCAATACCGGTACTCGTGAGGGGACTACGGTGGAGGCTGAATTGGTAGATGAAGTAGGGGTATATTGGTCTGCTACTTCGACCACAACAACAGGGGGACTTCAAGGTAGTGCCTTAGAAATATGGGGTTCGAGTATAACCTATTCCCCTTATCCATTTCCAGAAGGTTTGGCGGTTCGTTTGGTGTCCGACTATCAGACCTATACCATCACCGTAGAAACTCCTTCGCATGGTACGCTCTCAGCCAATAAGACGCAAGCAGGCGAGGGCGAGACCGTTACGCTTACCGCTGTAGCCGATGCAGACTATGAGTTGCAGGGTGTGTCCGTGTTGCAAGGTACAACCGCTATCTCTCTTATGGAGGATGCTACTCAAACGGGTGTCTATACCTTCACTATGCCGGCGGGTGCTGTCGTAGTGAAGGCTACTTTCCTTCGTGTGTCCGACTATCAACCGCAGCCTATCTCAGTGAGTCCTAATCAAAAGGTCTATTTCTCACAGGGCAACCTGCAGTTCAATGCGGTACAGGGTACGCACATGCGTGCTGACGGCACTATGCAGCAAGGTACATGGCGATTTGCAGAGTATCAGTATGATGTGATAGGTTCAAATAATCAAAAGATATCTGCTACTTACGATGGCTATATTGATTTGTTCGGTTGGGGTACCAGTGGCTATGATAATACTGCCAATGATGCTCTTGCAGTCAATTATCAGCCGTGGGCTTTTAGTGATACGAGGACAGAGACCAATACTACCAATGTATCTGGTTATGGTCCTTCTACCGACCAAACCGATGCGGACTTGGTAGGTACCAGCGCGTATTACGATTGGGGAGTATATAATGCCATCAGCAATGGTGGTAACCAGCCTGATCAATGGCGTATTTTAACCAAGAGCGAGTGGGATTATATTATTACCGGTCGTGCGAATGCCGACCAACTCTATTCTATCGGTACAGTGAATGAGGTGAAAGGTTTGATACTGCTTCCCGATGCGTTCGTATGTCCTTCTACGCTTACTTGGACACCTAAGGCAACAGATTTTACTACAAACACCTATACGGTGGCTGAATGGCAGCAGTTAGAGCATTTAGGAGCGGTATTTGTTGTATGGAGTAATTATTCTCGCGAGAAGAATAATCTCTATCCAAAAGATTTATATAGTTATATTTTTTGGTTGAGTACCCGTTTTAAAAGTGGCTCAGAAAGCAGTTATAACGCTCTCATAGGGAAGAACGGTAATGTGGAAAGTGGATGGTCCAATCGTCTATTTGGCCTCCCTGTCCGCTTGGTGCAGGATGTACCTGTTGCTCCGTCGTATAGTCCGAAGCCTGTTTCTGTGTCCGATACCAAGCAGGTGCTTTTCTCTCGTGGCAACTTGCAGTTTAATGCGGTACAGGGTACGCACATGCGTGCTGATGGCACTATGCAACAGGGTACATGGCGCTTTGCAGAGTATCAGTATGATGTGATAGGTACAGATAACCAAAACATATCTGATACCTACGATGGCTATATTGATTTGTTCGGTTGGGGTACCAGTGGCTATGATAATACCGCCAATGATGCTCTTGCGGTCAATTATCAGCCGTGGGCTTTCAGTCAGATCAGGACAGAAACCAATACTACCAATATATGGGGTTATGGTCCTTCATCCGACCAAACCGATGCGGACTTGGTAGGTACCAGCGCGTATTACGATTGGGGAGTATATAATGCCATCAGCAATGGTGGTAACCAGCCTGATCAATGGCGTATTTTAACCAAGAGCGAGTGGGATTATATTATTACCGGTCGTGCGAATGCCGACCAACTCTATTCTATCGGTACAGTGAATGAGGTGAAAGGTTTGATACTGCTTCCCGATGCGTTCGAATTTCCTTCTACGCTTACTTGGACACCTAAGGCAACTGATTATACGACTAATACCTATACAGCGGCTGAATGGCAACAGTTAGAACAATTAGGAGTTGTATTTATGTCAGTGTCTGCTCCCCGTAGTGGGAAGACAATAATTACCGGAAATGCAAGATTGACTTGGTTGAGTACCCATTCTACCGGTCAAAGGTCTTATATGGTATATCTGAGTTCTTCTGGTTCTATCAATACAACAGCCAACGACCGTTGTGGTGGCTTCCCTGTCCGCTTGGTGCAGGAATATGATCCTACTGTCATTACGGGTGAGCAGGCTGCTACCTTGTCCGAGCAGTTGCCTGTCCGTAAGGAAATTCGTAATGGTCAGGTGTTCATCATCCGTGGTGACCAAGTCTTTACTGTTATGGGCATGCAAGTGAAATAGTTTTCCGACTTGCCGGAATACAAAAGCAATCAGGAGCGTCATCGTATGCTCCTGATTGTTTTTGTAATGGAGAGTTTGGTGTTCTATGGATTCGATAATAAACCATTAACATTTAAGAATTGATGATTAATGCACAGAGAGAGCATTCTCCCATGTATCGGGGAGGGTGTTAGTATGTTCTTCCTATACTATTCCTATATTCTTCCTATATTCGTCTTATATTCATCCTATATAAATCCTTTGAAACAGGTAGTATTTACAGGGCTTTTCAAAGGGTAGTTCTCAGGTATCGGTTAGGGTTGGGGTAGGGAAGATTGTCGTTGCAGTTATTAAAGCAGCAGTATGAGATATTAAAAAAGGAACCATCCTACAACGCATATAGGATGATTCCTGCAAATAGAACGATGGGGGAGGGTTACAACAAGGACAGTATCTTGGTCAACCATGCCCAAGTGGTCTGTGTAGATGAGATGGACAGTTGTTCCATAGGCGAATGTACCCCTACCATTTGCGGTCCGATACTAATCATATCGAGGTACGGATATTTCTCCAAGAACAGTCCACACTCCAGTCCTGCATGGATGGCTTTTACTTCCGGTTGTTTGCCTGTGATATGCTGATAGGCATCGCAAGAGACTTGCAACAGACGGGAATTGACATTGGGTTTCCATCCGGGATAACCGTCACCGTGTGTTACCTCTGCTCCCGAAAGACTCAAAGCACATTCCACTTGCCGTTTGATATTATGCTTCTTACTCTCCACCGATGAGCGTTGCGATGTATTCACTTCTATGTAGTCGGGATGTATTTTCACGGAAGCAAGGTTGGTAGATGTTTCCACCAGTCCCGGCATATCTCTTGACATATCCACTACCCCGTGCGGACAAGCATAGAGGGAGAGAAGAAGTTTTTCTACAGTGCTTTTGCCGATGACTTGTTGAGGTATATCGTCGCTCAGCAAGTCCAACACCATTGTGTTTTCTATGCCTGCATATTCGGCTTCTATTTCTGCCACAAAGTGATTGAACAAGACACGCATCTGCTCTTTGAAGTCGAACGGTACGCATACTACCGCTTCTGCTTCGCGTGCGATAGCGTTCCGAAGGTTACCTCCTTCGATATGCGCCACCTGCAGGTCGGTCTGTGTCAGGAGTGTATAGAGATAGCGTACGAGCAACTTGTTGGCATTGGCACGCCCCTTACTGATGTCATCCCCTGAATGCCCGCCTAATAGTCCCGACACTTTCACTTTAGCCGCAAACCATCGACCTTCTGGTAACGGTTGCATCTGATAGGGCAGACGGGCGAGTGTATCGATACCGCCTGCGCATCCGATGAAGACTTGTCCGTCGTCCTCAGAGTCTATATTGATGAGTTGTTTCCCATTGAGCATCCCGTCTTGCAGTCGGAAAGCCCCTGTGAGTCCTGTCTCTTCGTCCACCGTAAAGAGGGCTTCCAGAGCAGGGTGTTGCAGGGTAGGAGAAATCAGTGCGGCAAGTGCCATTGCCACACCTATACCGTCGTCGGCTCCGAGTGTGGTGCCTTTGGCTTTCACCCAATCGCCGTCGATGTAGGTATGGATAGGGTCGTGCATAAAGTCATGCTCCGTATCTTTGTTTTTCTCGCACACCATATCGATGTGGGCTTGGAGGATAACCCCTGCATGGTTTTCGTAACCCGATGTGGCAGGTACACGCATGATTACATTACCTGCCAGGTCAGACTGATGTTCTATGTGGTGTTCTTCTGCGAAACGGATGAGCCAGTCGTGCATCTGTTCCTCGTGCTTGGAAGGACGAGGTATTTTTGTTATCTCCTCAAAGATTGAGAAGACTTCGGTTGGTTGTAGGGTTTTCATAGTTCTTGTCTTGTTCGTTATTCATGTGCTACTTCGGGTGCAATAGTTCTCAGATAGTCTTCTGGGAAGGGCTTGCGTAGTGGATAGGCACACTGTCCGTAGGGAGTACGAAGGAAGGTGCCGTTCGCTTCTTTCTTCTCTTGTCCGTCGAGGTATTTTACCAACAGGTATTCGAAAAGACGGTGCCATGCTTCTGTTGCGTCTTGGGCTTGTTGGCAAGAGAAATGCGTAAGGAATGTCCTTGCATCGTCGGGGGACATCTCTGCCACAGCAGCATCTACGGCAGGTACAAGCGTATTGAAATAGTTCTCCCATATCTCTTGCTGTTTACGGATGTCGGGACGCATGGCATCGTACTTCGAATACGCCCAGTTGGCTACTTGGTTGAACGCCCAGAAGGCAGAAGTGGCAGAGTAGGTGATAAGGTCGCCGTTCGCCTTGTCCATGCACCATGGAACGGCATTCATGCGGCAATAGAGGGGGATATAAAGACTTGTAGCCGCATCATCGAGTCCGAACCAAAAGATTCCGCCGATATGGTCAGGCATATAGCCACGCATTTGCGCCACGAAACTCCATGCCGTTTGCTGGGTTGCCGTAGGACGCTCGTACCAGTATTGCACCGAGTCTAACTTGAACCCGAGAGAGCCATAACGCAGTTTCGAGTGGAAAGGTCCTGCATCGGTTCCTTGTGTGATGTCGAGAGGTGTCCCCTCGTAATGGTCACGCATAAACTCTTTGAAGTCCTGTGCCGACACCTTACGATCCGGTTTGATATAGAGGGGCATACGCACATTGGATTTGCCCATGATGTAATCGTAGTAGGAGTCCATATCGGCGTTGACCCTACGGAAGAAACTCCATACTCGTGCCTCGCAGATATAGAGTCCTGAGAAATAGAGGGGCGCATAGGTATCGGAGAAACTGAACTCACTCTTCTTGCCATTGAACCATCCTTTCGTTTTGGCAAAGTCGATGACATCGTCTGCATATAACCAGTTGTCCTTATCGCGAAAATCGATCTGTGTGATACGCGCCTGATTGGCATGAGCCGACACACAATCGTCGGGGATACGGGTAGCCACCCACAAAGCACCTTTGTTGCCGGGACCTTTACCCACCATCTCCATTACCCATACCTCGTTAGGGTCGGCAATGGTAAAACTCTCTCCTTCGGAATAGTAACCGTAATCACGCACCAAAGTGGTCATACACTGTATGGCTTCACGAGCGGTGCGACAGCGTTCGAGTGCTACATAGATAAGGCTGCCATAGTCCATAATGCCCGTTGTATCCACCAATTCCTCTCTACCGCCAAAGGTTGTTTCTGCGATGGTCAGTTGGTACTCGTTCATGTTGCCGACGACTGAGAATGTATGGGGTACTTGAGGTATCTCGCCCAAATACTTATCGGTATCCCAATCGTATATCTGCCTCATTGCTCCCTGCGGGTGATCTGCTGCGGGTTGATAACGCAGGAAGCCGTACAGGGAATAGGAGTCGGCAGCATAGGAGACAAGTGTCGAACCATCGGTAGTAGCCATCTTGCCTGCCATAAAGTTGGTACAAGCGTCTGCAGACATCCACACGCCAAGGATAACTGCGAGAAGGGAAAATAATTTGTTTTTCATATTCATTATAATTGTTGCATTCTGTTGTCCACAGCAGCCTTGATAGGTTTTCCTGCCGCAGTAAGTTGTTCGATATATCGGATATACAGGTCGCGAATACGCAGGTCGGTCTCCTCTTTGTGCGAGAACCGAGCCAAAGGCTCCATCTGGTCTGCCCCTGTCGAAAGATAGTCGCTGGTTGCCACTTGGTAGTTGGCATCGGGGTTGAAAGGCTTGCCTTTAAGAAGTACATTCACAGCCGTATCGTCCTGAATCTGCATACGAAGCGTGTGTGATACACCTTCGCCCCCACGCTTTGCGAAACACTCACAAAGTTCCAAAACATCTGCACCGGATAGGGTAAGAACGACGAGGCGATTATCAAAGGGCATCAACTCAAACACATGGCGGAAAGTAATGTTACCTCGTCCCCATTCGGTGCGCAACCCAAAGAAATTCACTACGGAAAAGTCGATAGGTGCATGCGTTACCTGTACTGCCATATCATACAAAGCATCCGCAGCCCAATTCAGAAGCGGACATTCCGGTTTGTATAAGGGAAGATCTTCCGGCGCATAGCCAAGCGGGATGTCCAACTGACGGGTAAGAGAGTCGTGGACAGGCTGCAGATGACGAAGGTAAGCCTCGTCCTGCAAGGAATCGAGGGTACTGTCGATAACAACGGTTTCTGAAACGGCTTGCATCACCTGCAAAGGCTGACGACGACAAGAAATAAATGCAATAATGCACAAGAATGAACCAATATAAAAGAGTTTCCGCATGGTGTTTAATAAAGTCCGACGGCAAAGGTACAAAATACTTTTCTAACAAACAAACCTGTGTCTGTCCTCTGCCCTTGGCACGACACTCTACACTCCAAACTGCACGCAACGCTCAAGGCTCAACACTCCATTTCTCTCCATACCAAACACCCGACACTCATTTATGAATCAGCCAAACAGTAGGCAGATTATAAGATGACGATAGTATTTACACCCGTGTTTTGTTCAATACTTTGCACGACCTTTATCGAACCACCTTCGAACCACCTTCGAAGGAGCGTCGAACAAAATAACATGATATTCCCTCTCATCTGCAATAGCCCGTCATCCAATACAAGATAAATTTGCCATTTGCAGATATAACAAAAAAGTACTACCTTTGCAGCTGGTTCATATAGCCTACGGGGCTGTTTGGTTTTTGACAGCAAGTAGAATGGCTATGTAAGCATGCCGAGCGCTGCGGACAGGCTCGTTAATCTCGATCCGAAAAGTTTAGTTGGCGAATCAAACTACGCTCTTGCTGCCTAATCGAAGTATAGTAGATTGGCTTTATCTCGGCACCAGGTGTTGAGACAAGACGCTTCCCCGTTGCCCTATTCTACGAGGCGGATGGATACGGAGGCGCAGGAATATCGGGAATAGGCACTTGTGGTCTCGCACGAATGCCGAATCTTTAGAGAATAAGGCTTTGTGTTGGTTGTTTGGGACCTGCCATCGCACGAAAATCAAACCCAAAATAAGCATGTAGAAACCATAGAGGTTCCTTGTTTGGACGAGGGTTCGACTCCCTCCAGCTCCACTAATAAAGAGATTTTACAAGACAGAGATGCACCGCATAGCAATGATACTCTGTGCCTTAACGATTGCATCATCGTTATCTGTGGCACAAGACAACAACATAACACCTACCTCTATCAACCTACCCGAAGGGATGCGGTTTGAGTACAGGAACGATACCTTGTTCGTTACTTGTCAATCCGACGAACTACCCGTACACCTTGTGGTAAAAACCGAAGATAGAGCGAACATCTACAAACGAATCCTCAACGATGCTACCGACGACCTTATGGAGGACCACCCTGCCGATGACATCTACAACTCCATCTGGACACGGGAGCATGTCAATCCTTATAAACTGCCTATCGACTCTCTGCAAGACTCTGTCCGAATAGACTGTAGGGGTTGGGTTTTGCCCGCACGAGGACACATCACATCCAAATTCGGTCCAAGAAAATACAGATACCACTATGGTACGGACATCAAAGTACTTACAGGCGACACAATATACTGCTGCTGGGATGGACAAGTGCGTATTGTAAAGTACGAGCCTAAAGGATACGGTAACTATGTAGTCGTCCGCCATAATAACGGCTTGGAGACTGTGTATGCACACCTTTCTCGTGTGTTGGTGGAAGAAAACGAACACATTACAGCAAACGAGATACTCGGACTCGGAGGCAATACAGGACGAAGTACCGGCTCGCACTTACACTACGAAATACGCTATCTCGGGAATGCGATCAACCCTGAACTCTTAATCGATTTCTCAACGGGAACACTGCGTGATACAACCCACCTCATAACCAAACGCAATACTTTCTACCATCAGCAGCAAATCAAAGAGATGCAGCAGGCAAAGTACTACACAGTCCGTGCTGGAGATAATCTGTCGATGCTGGCAAAGAGAAACGGTACTACCGTCAAAGCACTATGCCGCTTGAACGGTATCAAAGAGAACGGTATACTGCGCATCGGTCAACGCATCCGTATTCGGTAAGCAAAGACACTCATCCTTCTGTCGGCTGCATAACATAGAGCCTGTCTCCGCGATGCAATAGTTGATCGGTCTTCAACGAGAAGTACTCGCCTTTATTAGCCATTTGGGTTGGTTTCAAGTCCACACGAATTTCGGTCGCTATACATTCGTAAGCCCCTGTAGTTTCGCCCGTCACCAATAGTTCGTCGCCCTGATGAACAACCGCCGCCTCTACAAGGAACTCTGCAACACCGATGTTCTTAAAATAGTTGGTGCATTTGCCCGCATAGACTTTCCGACGGGTTGCCTTACTACCATAATCTTTGGTCCATTCCCCCAAGCGTTGTCCTAAATAGTACCCATTCCAGAAGCCGCGATTAAATACACGCGACAACCGTTCATCCCACAATGCTATCTTGTTGCTGTTATAAGTGCCGTTGTAATAACTTTCAATCGCCTCCCTATAACACTCCACTACTGTCTTGACATACTCAGATCCTCTTGCTCTGCCTTCGATCTTGAACACCGATACACCCGCCTCAAGAAGTTTATTGATAAAGTGAATCGTCTTCAAATCTTTAGGCGACATGATATATTGGTTGTCGATATCTAATTCAATGTCCGATTCTCTGTCTCGCACAGTATATCCCCGTCGGCATACTTGCATACACGCACCACGATTGGCACTTGAGTTCATCTGATGCAAACTGAGATAACATTTGCCACTAACAGCCATACAAAGTGCGCCATGGCAAAACATTTCAAGACGCACCAATTGACCATGCCTCCCACATATCTGCTGCTCCACAATATCCCTGTGGATAGATGCCACCTGCTGCATATTCAGTTCTCGCGCCAATACCACCACATCCGCAAATTGAGCATAAAACCGAAGTGCCTCCGTGTTGGCAATATTGAGTTGCGTGGACAGATGCACCTCTACATCTTGCGCATTAGCATACTGCATAACAGCAATATCGGAAGCAATAATAGCGTCCACTCCGGCACTTTTAGCGTGATTCACAATCTCGTGCATAAGTGCAAGGTCTTCAGGATACATCACGGTGTTAAGAGTAAGATAGGTCTTTATATGCGCCTCCCGACATATTTCCACGATACGATGAAGGTCCTCCGTCGTAAAGTTAGCAGAAGAACGAGCGCGCATATTCAGATGCTCAATACCAAAATAAACCGAATCCGCCCCTGCTTGAATAGCCGCTGCTAAACTCTCCCAACAACCAACAGGTGCCATTATTTCGTAATTCTTCATAGAATGATAGTATTATTTAGGGGTTCTCGTATAGAGTAGAATACCTATCGCCAAGAAAATGAAATTAGGAAGCCACACCGCCATAAACGGAGACAGCACACCCGACACCGAGAAAGTAGTCGATACCGTAGAAAACAAGATATACAACGCACTCAAGGTGAGCCCGACACCAAGGTTCTTACCCATCCCGCCGCGTACTTTCTTAGACGAAAGAGTAACCCCCAACAATGTCATAATGAAAGCACCGATAGGCGACGCAAATCGTTTCCACCACTCCGTTTCAAACGCCTGTATATTACCTGCGCCACGCTGACGCTGCTTCTGCATATACTCCCACAACTCAGGATTAGTCATCTGCTGTGCCTCTTCTGCTGTAATAAACAATTCCTCAGGACTGATCGGTATAATAGTATCTAATCGCTCCCCTTTTGTTATCGTTTCCCGAAGACCCGCAAAGTCTCTCTTGACATATCTTTCAAGATGCCAACTATAAGCAGAATCGTTGTATATTCGTTCCGCCGTGATACGAGAGGTGAGCGTCTTTCCTTCAAAATGTTCAAGAGAAGTACGATACCCCGAACGGGTCCTTATCTGAAAAGTCTCAATGTAAAGTATCGTCCCAGGCTCCACTTCCATCTGGATATTACGGGCATTCTCTGATTTGAACTTCTGTATATATTTGTCCTGGAAATCAAGCATCTTGCCTGATGCAGGAGGAATAACATAACCACCCAACCAAAAAGCAAGTAAGAACAAGATAGTGGCAGATGCCATATAAGGTATCATCAACCGACGAAAACTAATCCCAGATGCCAACATCGCAATAATCTCCGAGTTGCCTGCCAATTTGCTCGTAAAGAATATAACAGATATGAATATGAACAAGGGAGAGAACATGTTCATATAGTATGGAATAAAGTTAAGATAGTAATCGAAGACTATCTCCTTAAGCGGTACTTGCTCATCATAGAAATTATCCATCTTCTCAGTAAGGTCGAAAACAATAGCAATACTGAGAATAAGGACAATAGAGAAGAAAAATGTCCCTAAAAACTTGCGTATGATATACCAATCGAGTTTCTTCATGGAACATCCCTTTTGTATTATAGCCGTGTCGTAATACGCTGCATCATATCTTCCTTCCACCCTCTGAAGTCGCCCTGCAGAATATGCATACGGGCTTCACCCACAAGCCATAGATAGAATGCCAAATTATGTATTGATAGTATCTCTAATCCCAACATCTCACCAGAGTGTATAAGATGTCGCACATAAGCCCGTGAATAAGCGTGGTCAACAAAAGAAATGCCATCAGGATCAAGATCTGTAAAATCATCCTCCCACTTCTTATTGCGCATATTCATAACTCCATTACGAGTGAATATCATCCCGTTACGACCATTGCGGGTAGGCATAACACAATCAAACATATCTACGCCACGCTCTATAGCCTGCAATATATTCCAAGGCGTACCTACCCCCATTAGGTAACGCGGTTTGTTCACAGGAAGAATATCATTGACCACTTCAATCATCTCATACATTTTTTCCTCTGGCTCTCCTACCGCCAATCCACCTATAGCATACCCGTCTCTGTCCAAGTCGGCTAATTGCTTGGCTGCCTCTCTGCGTAAGTCAGGATAGACACATCCTTGTACAATAGGAAACAAATGTTGCTGATAACCATACAACGACTCCGTCGTGTCAAACCGATGGATACAACGATGCAACCAACGCATAGTACGCTCCATCGATTGTTTGGCGTATGCATAATCTGCTGTACCGGGTGTACACTCGTCAAAAGCCATAACAATGTCTGCTCCTATCTGTCGCTCTATATCCATAACGCTTTCAGGAGTGAAGAATAGTTTACGACCGTCAATATGCGAAGAAAACATCACCCCTTCTTCGGTCATCTTACGAATATCCGTCAACGAAAATACTTGATATCCTCCTGAGTCTGTAAGAATAGGTCTGTTCCATCGCTCAAAACGATGCAGCCCTCCAACCTTTTGTAATATATCAGTTCCGGGACGGAGATAAAGGTGGTAGGTGTTCCCTAAAATAATCTGAGCTTTGATATCATCTGTCAGTTCGCGAAAATGTACTCCCTTTACAGTACCCACTGTCCCAACGGGCATAAAGATAGGCGTAAGTATATCGCCATGATCGGTATGCACAACCCCTGCTCGAGCCGAAGACTGAGTATCGGTATGTTGTAGTTGAAAGAACATTCGAGTTACCTCACAAGATGGTTGGCAGCATCGGGAAACACAACCTGTGGCTTATAACTCTTTGCTTCCTCCTCACTCATAAGAGCGTATGCCATAATAATTATAATATCACCGGGATGTATCAGGTGTGCAGCAGCGCCATTCATACAAATGTAGCCCGAACCTCTCTCGCCCGGTATGGCATAAGTCTCCAAACGGGCTCCGTTTGTGTTATCTACCACAGCCACTTTCTCATACGGAAGAATACCTACGGCATCCATAAGGTCCTGGTCTATAGTAATACTACCTATGTAGTCCAAGTCCGCCTCTGTCACTTTGACACGATGTATCTTCGATTTCAGTATTGTAAGAAACATAACTTAATGATGATTATGGGCTGCAAAGGTACAACAATTTATTCAATTACAACTTATCTGCTAATGTGTTTATCATATTATTCCTCGCTTTACACTCCAACATATACAAAAAAGAGAGACCCGATAGAGCCTCTCTTCCCAAGTATGACCAATATAACTAATTATCCATTAACCTTAGCCATATGAGCGATCAGGTCAAGTACTTTGTTTGAATAGCCGATCTCGTTATCGTACCAAGAGATAACCTTTACGAAAGTATCTGTCAGATAAACACCTGCGTTAGCATCGAAGATAGATGTAAGCGTGCAACCCAAGAAGTCGCTTGAGACCACTGCATCTTCAGTGTACCCGAGTACGCCTTTCAGTTCGCCCTCGCTTGCCTCTTTCATTGCAGCACATATAGCCTCTTTGGTAGCAGGCTTAGCCAAGTTCGCAGTCAAGTCAACAACCGATACATCCAAAGTTGGAACACGCATTGAGATACCGGTTAGTTTACCGTTAAGTTCAGGAATAACCTTGCCTACAGCCTTCGCTGCACCGGTGGATGACGGGATAATATTACCGCTTGCAGCACGACCTCCACGCCAATCCTTGAGCGATGGACCATCAACGGTCTTCTGTGTAGCAGTAGTGGAGTGAACGGTAGTCATCAAGCCGTTTACGATACCGAACTTGTCGTTCAGAACTTTGGCAATAGGAGCCAAGCAGTTGGTGGTACAACTGGCGTTCGATACGAATTGCGTCCCCTTAACATAGGTCTTCTCATTAACACCACAAACGAACATAGGAGTGTCATCTTTCGAAGGAGCCGACATCACTACATATTTAGCACCTGCATTGATGTGTGCCTGTGCTTTCTCTTTGGTAAGGAACAAGCCGGTTGACTCAACTACATATTCTGCGCCTACCTCGTTCCAAGCAAGTTCGTTCGGGTCTTTGCAAGCGGTTACACGGATAGCCTTGCCGTTTACAATCAACTTGCTATGCTCTACATCAGCCTCAATCTTACCATCAAACTGACCGTGCATGGTGTCATACTTCAGCATATACGCTAAATAATCAACAGGACAAAGGTCGTTGATACCAACAATCTCAATGTCATTACGAGTTTGGGCAGCACGGAACACGAAGCGTCCGATACGACCGAAACCATTAATACCTACTTTTGTCATAACTTATTTATATTTTTGTTAGTTAAACTTTATTGTCTCATTATCAACTATCTATCCTCCTTACTCCGCCTTCCTGCCCCTCTGCCATCTAACCCTTCTCTATCCCCCTGCGTGATACTTCAATTATCATACCAATTTCGGCTTGCAAAGATAGTAAAAAGTGTCCCATTGCAGATAAAAATCCCTATATATTTTTATTTTGTAATCTGCATCTTGCAATCTCGTAGTTTCCCTCTTGTTGTCTGCAACCTGCCACGTTGCTACCCCCAAAGGTACAATCCAACTCATTATCAATAGCCTACTGCCTTTTCTTTCCACCTGCCCAATAAGAAAATACCACAGTTAACCCAAACTTTTAGCGGAATCATACCAAACAAAGAGGGTCTTAACCCCTCCCGACAAGCCTGCCTTTCCCTTCTTGTTTAATATGGTTCACCATGCCGTATCAGTAGCACAAAATAGCAATCCCTGCCTATTTTCGTCCGAAGTCGGCAGGTATCTCTCCCCATTGTTTAGTGTTCCAATGTAGAAGACGGGTCTCGTATGCATTGTTTTGCAACCAACTTTCTGCAATCCGTAAATTCTCAAAGATAACCGTATTCTTACTCGTTGGTTTCAGTTTTGTGGTAGCATGCTTCTTCTCCACCCATCCCAAGGCAATCTTACTGTCGGAATAAATAGGCCAGTCCAAATGTTGTTTCTGCAACCAAACTAAGCCCAACACTATAGCCAGAAACTCTCCAACATTGTTTGTCCCGTCTTCGTAAGGCCCTCTATGAAAAGCAACCAATCCCGTATCGGCAATCATAGCCCGGAACTCCATCTTACCCGGGTTCCCCGAACAGGCGGCATCCACGGCTAAATAAGGGTACTGTGGCCTCGAAGTCGAACAGCAATTCTTACGGCTACAACCCTTTTTCTTACTATCCGACGGACTTTTATGGAAAAAATCCGTAGGACCTTCCTGATAGGCTTTTTCTGCCTCCGACATAGTCGCAAACGACTTATAACAGGCTCCCGTATAGCCTTTTACCTGCTTCTCACACTCCGCCCAAGAGGTATAGATTCCAGGTGTTTCTCCTACCCATACAACATATATTTTCTGTCTCATTTTTGTCAATCAATTATTTATTGTACCTTTGCACACGAAGCAGAGAGGATAGTGCTGCCTTGCCCTTGTAGTTCAATGGATAGAATACGAGTTTCCTAAACTTTAGATTCGGGTTCGATTCCCGGCAGGGGTACACACGCAAAGGTCTGCAAAGATAAGCAATAATTCAGAAATAACAATAGGCAACACCCCATGAAAAGGCATCTTTTGATACTCGTTCTTTGGTTCTCTTCTTTGGGTATCTATGCGGGTACCTATACACCTCAAGATGTACCCAATCCCCATTCCGTGTCCCTGCAAAACTATGTGGCTAACCCCGATGGTATTCTCTCTTCGGCTGCCACTGCCGAACTCAATCGCCTGTCCTGCGCACTCTACAAGCGTGCTGAAGTGGAACTCGTCGTAGTGGCAATCGATGCTATGAAAGGCGACTACGAACCTGTCGATTTTGCGCAGTCTTTGTTCAATACATGGGGTATCGGTAAGGCGGAAAAGAACACAGGTGTGCTGATACTTTTGGTACGCGACAGCCGTGACATCCGCATCCATACGGGTGGCGGAATGGAAGGACTTCTCCCCGACGGGGTATGCTCCGATATTGTTCAATCAACCATGATTCCTCTCTTGCGCAATGGCGACTGGGACGGAGGTATCATGGCAGGAGCGGAAGCCATTGTGGCAAAAACAACCACCGACGAAGCATTGCAGGAACTGCTGCTCGGACCGCAAAAACATCCCTCTCAGGATGGACTTTACGCAAGTTACTATTTCGCCTTCTCATTCTTTGTCTTGATTCTGCTTGCCTTCGCCGCATACCGTGAATTGAACGGTAATACCAACCTGCAGAAAAACATACGCTATCGTCATGCCCGCACCAATCTCTACCGCTTCCGGATAGGGGCAATCTTCTTCCCCGTTCCGTGCGCCCTGTTTTTGTGGTGGTATCGAAAGCAAATCGAGCGTATTCGTACCTCCCCTATGCAGTGTCCTGAATGTCACAACCCCATGCGGAGATTGTCCGAAGACGAAGAAGATACCTACCTCAACGATGCAGCACAGAGCGAAGAGCGTGTCAAGAGTATCGACTACGATGTATGGCTCTGTCCCTCATGTCTTAACCATATCATCCTTCCCTACGAGGCAGAGAGAACACACTACTCCCGTTGTCCCGATTGTCATGCCAAGACCTATGTCCTTCAGTCCGATGTCATCACTCGCCAACCCACCACTGTCTCTAAGGGACAAGGCAAAAAGACCTATCTGTGCAAACACTGTGGAAAGACGACTGTCCAAACTTACACCATCCCGTGTAAGCCTGTCATTGTCGTTGCGCCTGGCGGTGGAGGTGGTTCACGGGGAGGCTTCTCTGGGGGTAGTTTTGGAGGAGGAGTAAGTTTCGGAGGAGGAGCAGGAGGCAAATTCTGAAAGAACAGCAAGAAAACAATTATAACTTCAATACATAACAATACATTATGAAAAAAGGAACACTTATCACATTGGTTGTTTTGGCTGCCATTGCACTGGTTGTTATATGGGGTTTCGGTCAGTACAACAATCTTGTCACACAAGAAGAGTCCGTCGAAAGTGCTTGGTCACAGGTGGAGAACCAGTACCAACGCCGTCTCGACCTCGTGCCTAACCTTGTCAATACTGTCAAAGGCTATGCAGCGCACGAGCAGAATACCTTCACGGCGGTTGTAGAGGCTCGCACCAAAGCAACATCCATCCAACTCAATGTCAACGACCTCTCCGAAGAGAACCTGAAAGCATTCGAGAACGCACAGAACGAATTGAGCAGTGCTTTAGGACGCCTTATCGCTATCAGCGAAGCCTATCCCGAACTGAAAGCAAACGAGAACTTCCTCAAACTGCAAGACCAACTCGAAGGTACCGAAAACCGTATAACGGTGGCACGAAACGCCTTCAACGAAGCAGCCCGCTCCTATAACACGATGGTGCGCCGTTTTCCTGCCAACATCATAGCAGGCATCTGTGGCTTTAGCAAAAAGCCTTACTTTGAGGCCGCAGAAGGAGCCGAAAAGGCACCTGCTGTGGAGTTCTGACGATTCAAAGAACAGCATCTTTCATACCAAGCAGTGTGGTCCGTCAAAGAACGCACTACTTGGAGTGCGCAGTAAATCAAACAATATGGATAGCAAACAGATATTGGATTTCTTGGCAGGACTTGCCCGTAACAATAACCGTGAATGGTTCAATCAGAACAAAGAGGTATATCTCCGCTGTCGGCAAGATTTCGAGACCTTTACCTCCGAATTCATCGATGCCATGCAGCCTATCGACCCTGCCTTGCATGGGCTTACACCAAAGGATTGTATTTGGCGCATCTATCGTGATGTGCGCTTTTCGCCCGACAAGCGGCCCTATAAGGAGTGGTTTGGAGCATTCTTGGCGGCACACGGGGGAAAGAAAAGCCCCTATGGCGGCTACTATATCCACTTGCAACCCAATCGTTGTATGTTTGCTGGAGGTATCTGGTGTCCTGAACCCAAACTACTAAAGGCGTTGCGACTAAGTATCTACGACAATGCCGACGAACTCGTTGAGATAATGAATGCACCCGCTTTCCGTCGGTATTTCTCCGACTTCGACTCCGACCACATGCTCCAACGGGTTCCGCAAGGCTATCCTGCCGACTGGGAACATGCCGACTGGCTGCGACGGAAGACCTTCACCTGCTCGTGCGACTTTACCGACGAGGAAGTCAGTCAACCCGACTTCCTCCTGCATCTCGTCAAGGTGGCTGAGGCGTTCAAACCTGTAAACGACTTCCTCAACTATACCTTCGAGGAACTCTAAGACAACCTCTCACTTGCGCTCTTTGGCAAGAGTAATCAGCACCCTGCCCGCTTCATCTGTCAGTAGCAAACCGCCGTCCTCTGCTACACGAACGCCATGCACTTGCTCCAACGCACTGCCCAACGCCTCTTCTGTTTCCATCTTGTCAGGGCAGTACATCCGTGTGGCGAAAATATCCGTCATTCGCAGCGAGTCTTCCCCTACCGACAATGTCCCTCCCATACGGTTACAACCCACATAACACGCAAACGACTGGTTCGTTATATCGAACAGCATATTAGGAGCCTCTTCGTCAGCCTCAAAGGGCAAACTGTCTTCCCCTAACAACACAATCTGCCACTCCCCGTCTAACATCTGCATATCAAACCCCTTCTGTCCGCTTCCCGATGTCTTACTGCAACCTGTCAACAGAGCCGCAAACAACAATACAAAGAAATATAATTTTCTCATCTCTCAACTATTTATCGACTCAATGCCCGCAAACAGCGTGCTAAACCGTCCGTCCAATGAGGAATCTCTATTCCGTAAATCTTCTTTATCTTCGACTTGTCCAATACACTGTAGTGCGGACGGGGTGTCTTCGAGGGGTATTCCGACGACAATATCGGCAGCACTTTGCACTCTGCCCCCGTCTGTCGCGCTATCTCACTGGCAAAGTCGTACCACGAACAAACGCCCTCATTCGTAAAGTGGTAAATGCCCGCTACTCGCTTCTCTGCTTCAATAATGCTGAATATAGCCTGCGCCAAGTCGGCTGCGTAGGTCGGACTGCCTATCTGGTCGAACACTACCTGCAACTGTTCCCGTTCGGCAAACAGACCTTTCATCGTCTTCACAAAATTTTTCCCGTATGCTGAATATAACCATGCGGTACGCAAGATAATAGCCTGCTGGTTCGATTGCAACAGCAACCGCTCCCCCTCCAACTTCGTTCGCCCGTACGCTGTCTGTGGCGATGGACTCTGTTCCTCCGTGTAAGGGATGCAACTACTGCCATCAAACACGTAGTCTGTCGATACATGCACTATCGGTAGTTTCGTGCGGCCTAAATTCAACACCGCGTATGCATTGATGCGTTGAGCCATAGCCTCGTCCGTTTCCGCCTTGTCCACATTTGTGTACGCTGCACAATTCACAATAAAATCAATCTTATGCTCCTCCACATAAGCAAATACTGCAGCGGTATCCGTAATATCTAACTCGTCCACATCGGTAAAGAAGTACCGATGATTCGTGTGCTGACCCGATAGGTCACGCATCTCATTGCCTAACTGACCGTTGGAACCGGTAATAAGTATGTTCATACTGTCAATGTTTTAAGGACTGTATATATTCTTCCAACAAAGGATGTTGCTTGTCTTTTTCGCTGACTATCATCTTCTCTTTCGGCACCTGCCAATCGATATTCAACTGTGGGTCAGTAAGCAATATACCTCCCTCCGACTCCTTGTGGTAAAAGTTATCACACTGATACGCGAATACTGCCTGCTCCGATAGCACCGAGAACCCGTGAGCAAAGCCTTGGGGAATAAGGAACTGACGATGATTTTCCTCCGTCAATACAACCGAGAACCAGTCGCCAAAAGTCTTGCTCCCCTCACGCAAATCAACGGCTACATCAAACACCATACCCACAATGCACGATACTAATTTCGACTGGGAATATGGAGCCCGCTGAAAATGCAAACCCCGTACTACACCATAACTTGACGACGACATATTGCTCTGAACAAAATGCTGTTTAATACCCGCTTTCGCATAACGCTCGGCATTATAGGTCTCCATGAAGAACCCACGCTCATCCTTGAACACATCGGGTTCGATAATCAAAAGACCCTCAATAGGAGTTTCAATGATATTCATAATGTTTCTTTTAACGACCACAAAGGTACTACTTTTTTCTGACTGAAACAATACTTTCCTTCCGCCAATATCCTCCTTTCCTGTCTGTTCCCCGACCCTTCCCGTTCCCCTCTGTTCCCGATTCACTACCAATGGCTTTCCTCTTCTTAAAATAAATAAAAGATGTAGCCTGCAATCAGACTACATCTCGCTCTCAAAAACATAAAACAGACCATCCTCCAAGCCCCGTCAATACTACCTGTTTCGAAGGTTTAATATAGGATGAATATAGGATGAATATAGGAAGAATATAGGACGAATATACCAACCACCTACAATCTCCTACCCAAACACTCCTCTCCACCTATTAATCATTAACTGTTAAATATTAATGCTTAATTCCTAATTGCTGGCGTTATACTCGCTGTAGAGCCATAGCGTGCTATGGCTCTCAATGCATCGCAATTGTATAATCGTTATCTCTCCGTCGAATGTAACATCGTTTATGCCCGCTGTAGAGCCATAGCGTGCTATGGCTCT
>CAVEFV010000007.1:0-46670 GCA_963615025.1 Firmicutes bacterium CAG:95
CGTTCATGTATGCTGTAGAGCCATAGCGTGCTATGGCTCTCGACTCCCCTTCGCAGAAAGAACAATATGTTACCATTAAACCAAACTAACCCCTTCAACCAATTAAACCACGCATAAACTCCTAAACTCCTAAACTAAAAAAATTCCCTCAACGCTCAACTCTAAACACTCAACTTCTCTCAACTTTCAACTATCAACCAAACTACTACCCCCCTCCTACATTGGTATAATATTTGTAAAATTGCCATATTGGAACATTATTTTTACATACCAATCGGCCAACAAAGGGGTATTTTCACCATAATTTTGCACTTTTGAATAAATACACTACCTTTGCTGGTTTAATCAAGAACATAATCAGATATAACCAACATTATTAACATAGAATGAATGCTAAACGACTTGGGTTAGTACTATCCATGGTACTAACTATGTGTATGGGGCAACTGTATGCCGAGAACACATGGTTCGATGAACCGCGAAACTTCAGTTCTTATTCTTTGGGACAAGGAAAAGTACACTGTAAAGTGCTGATCTTTGCCTCCGGATTCTACAACCACTGGGCTATTGGAGGGACTCATGTCTATGCCATAGCGGGAGGTGATACAATAAATATCGTGGAATATAATGGCGATAACGACAAGAACACCGACAACGACTACAAAGGTTGGGTCAATCTAACCGTCAAAGATGGTACGATCAAAATTACCAACACCTACGACCAAGTACCTGTTGTCTTGGCAGAAGGCAAGTCTGGTAATTACTATTTGTCCCGTACCGGACAAACCGACAGACCTACCTACTTCGAATTCGACTGGTATCCGTCATCCAAATTCAATGGACTTACTTTTACGGTAAAAAACTATATCACCGAAACCCGACGCGATGATAAGAGATTTTACCACGACTACACTTTAGGTGAATACAGTGCCGATTCCCCTCAATCACCTTTGCTCTTCACCCCTACTTTCTATAGCGTAGGAGAGAATGGTGTAGCAGGATTAGGACATGTGCTGATACCCTATGTAACCTATCAGGAACCCATCTCCTACTACACAAGTTACGACTCAACAGTCGTAACCTCATCAGAACGCTCAGGGCAATTGTTTGTCATGACTTCCGATACAATGCGATACGACTACAACGCCGTTTTCAAAGTAAAGCGCGATGGAGACCAGACACAAGAGTTGAGGTCCAACACCATAACCATACCCGCTTTCCACAGAATATACGACTTCAAGGCAAGCGACATGGTAAAGGCAGATGGAACTACTAACACCAAACAGACCAAACTGACTTGGTCTATCCGTACACCCTCTGCTACCGATGTGATGCCCAACGATATGTTCTTGATTCAACGGGCATATAAAGCCGACTTCTCCGATGCAGAATCGATAGATCTGATGGCTATGGTATTCGATTCGGTACACGCTAACTATTCATACATTGACTCTACCGATGCGGCAATGTTCAATTCCACCGACCGTAACCGCCCTATTTACTATCGGGTGAGCCGTATCAGTACTTCCAACTGGGGATACAAAGGACATGATTGGGTCGCTACAGATAGCATCATGAAAAATCCAAAGTTGCTATCACTCAATCCCGACTCTTGCTACCTTACTAAAAACAGCGACTTCGACAAAACACGCAAAATAACACTGACTCTCATCACCAACAAAGAAGACAATACTACTTTCTGGGACGAGAAAGCCGAAGTATTTGTTCAACGGGAAGTCGTGGTTGACCTATCTACACGAACATCCGAACGAAGAGTAAGTGGAGCATTGTTCAAACACCAGGCAGATGGAACCTATAAGGCACAAGTGGAGTTAATGGCAGAGTTACCATGTTCCTACTATACCTACAAGGCCACACTCCTCGATGCGAACAGCGACCTCAAATGCAATACATCCGATACCATCACACTCAAAGGAGATAAACTATACTATAATACCTCCGCAAGTCTGTCATCGTTTAATGCTTCCAAAGGATACTACCCAGACCATATATTCCTGCAATGGAACCAGACAGATGGCGATGTCGATGTATTCCAAGTCTATCGGCGATTGGCAAACACCGAAGACGAATGGAATAGTCTAACGGAACTCTCTGCCGTTAACTTCTATCGGGATAAAACGGTTGAAGCAGGAAAGGCTTACGAGTATCGTGTGATATGCTCTTATTCATGCAATGGAACAACGCGTCGTGACACGGCTACTGCAGTAGGATGGCTATCCGCTGTAGGAAGCATTTCCGGACATGTACGCTATGCCAATGGAACAGGAAACGAAGGAGTTAGTGTTGTGGCTGTACCACAAGGCACAGAACCGAATGTCAATCGGGGATATCTTCAACCCCTCAACACCAACCACGATTTCGTTACCATCAATTCCGATGAATGGTCAGGCTCTCACACTTACCAGATGTTGGTAAGACTAACCGGCGATAACAACACTACAACCAAAAACATATTCTCTACTGTTCCGCAGTTGCTCAACCCGTCTAATGGCAGCAATTACATTAGTTTGGATATGAATTTGGCGGATAGTATGCTGGTATTCAAATATGGAACCCAAACCATACAAACTAAAATATCCATTGTACCCGACACATGGATGCCTTTCGCTGTTGTTTACGATGCCGTCAAGAAAACTGTTACGCTTTACCAGGATGGCAAAGAACTCTATACACAGACTAATGTAACACCACTCATTGCCGAAGGATACAAACTACATCTGTTGCGCAGTTCCGAACAGATATACCTCGATGAGTTCCGTATATGGGAACGCGCACTGACCGGCAAAGAGATTAGTCGTACTACACATGCATACCTTTCCGGAAAAGAAACAAACTTGGCATATTATTACACTTTCGACAACACTTTCCAATATGTCAAGGATGGTGTTACCTGCCATTATGTGAGCAATATGGCTTACAAAGGAGCAAGTGATATACAACGCAACGATTTGTTAATCAACATAACCGAAGGGCAAATCAGCACCACAGACATCCCTAATAGCGAGATGCTAACTTATCGTGCTACAACCTCCGCAAACGGCGAATATTGCTTGGGAGGAGTTCCTTTTGGTAATGGGGCAACTTATGATGTAACACCGACTGCTGAGCACGGTAAGTTCACATACAATAACACCTCTGCTGGTTTTGCGGTAATAACACTGGATGCAAACCGTCCCGAAGCAACAGATATCGACTTCGTGAATACAGAGTCTGTTCGCTTTACTGGACGGGTTCTGTATCGTCTTTCTACCATTCCCGTTCATGGTGCACACTTCTTAATCAATGGAGTACTCGCCACAACGGCCACTGGATCTGTCATTGAAACAAATGCTGCCGGTAACTTCGACTTCGATGTACCTATGGCACCTATCACCGTACAAGTTGTGATGGAAGGGCACACTTTTGCACACGATGGATTCTTCATCATCAACAACGATAGTCTGTTCCAACCTACTGCCAATATGGACGGACTGCGTATGTACGACGAAACAAAAGTTCGCTTGGTTGGTCGTGTCGCAGGTGGTAATGACCAAGGTCAACTTCCTTTGGGCTTTGGATTGAGCAAAAACAACTTAGGAGATAGCATCTTGATGTCTTTGGAGTTGGAAGGCGACAACACGGCCATGTTTGTTTACGACCCGCAAAACAAAACGATTGACCAGATAGATACGGTCATGACACACTCCAATGACTCCAATGTACACTATCACACCAATGTCGTTTATCAACAGAAGCGTATTTTGATATATCCTGACCAAACAACAGGTGAGTTCTTTGTGGACTTGTTCCCTGTAAAATACAAATTGACTCAACTGACTGCAACAGGTTATTCTACGCTGACAAATTCGAATACAGCTATTCAGGTATTAGACCTTACGAACCGCCTGACAACTGACACACTGCGTAATAACGGAGTCCAAGTGTTGTGCAACGACACATTCCGACATGTCTATCATAGCGATGTAAGCACCTCACTCACACAACTTCTCTACGGTATGGAACTCGGCTATCTCGGTGTAGAGAAGGCCTATCTGACTAATTTCGATAGTATCGCACAGACGCAGAATGTAGTCTATCTGAATGAACAAGGAGAATACGAATACCTCTTTGGAAGACCTGTCTTCACAGAAGGCAAATACTCATTCCGTGTAACGGCTCACGAAGACTACTATTACAATGGAAACAAACTTGGAACGCACGACCAAGTCATGTTGAAAGGAAATAATATCGCTATCTACAATGGAATGCACTCTGAAACAGAGATTATAAAAGGATACTTGGACGATAAGGGACAACTGCAAGTTGTCCTGCAAGCCGACTATCCGACCTATACCGGATTGAGCGATAATGTAACGCGAAAGATACAAGTATCGGTTGAACATAACGGAGAACATATCTCATCAGAACCAATCGAAGTATTTGTTTTTGCCGACCGTCTGAATGGAGTGGAAAGTGTCAATAAGACCACCTCAGGAATACGACTGTTTGATATCCTACGCGATCCTCCCGGTTCAGGAAGTTACTCTTCGTTGGCTTCAGGCTCAACCTATCAGAAAAGCAATATATGGAATATCTCTTGGGACTTGGGAACAAACCTGACAATAGCGCATGGTAAGGATTATAAAGGACTCATCGGTGCCGTAAGTGCACCGGCCGGAGTAGGAGCATTCTCTGGACAAGAAATACAAATATCTTCTGCTAAAACAGTAACTATTCCTATTCTCTATAGCGGGAATGTTCAACTGACAGGTACTTATGAGTACACTACCACTGAAACCATACAAACAGGTAGCGACGCCTACCATGTAGGAGCAAATGCCGATATATATATTGGTTCAAGCGAAATTCTGTATCATGGTATTGGACATGGTATGGCTGTACTCGACTCAGTTACCTACTCCGCTATGCGTTCGCAAATCAAAGAGGGTACAATGAAACTTATCGCCTCCGGACGAAACAGCAACGGAGAAATGCGCTACCTGACGGTAGGTCGGAAACTTCTCTACTCTATCGGACGAGGAACAGAGTTTGCCTATACGCAAGAGTATATCCTTACAACCGTCATTCCTACCCTGCTCCGTGAACGAAATAGTATTTTGTTAACTACCGACTCAGCAACTGCACAACGGCAAGCCAACACCACTAAACAACGCGTTTACTACACCGCTTTGGATCCCACTGACGAAAAGTTCGGTGTCGATAAATACTATTGGGTTGACCCCGTTAATGCAACTGCAAAAACAAATACGGATGAAATCGCTACATATAACCGTATTATAAGAGAGTGGTTCCAACTGATATATATCAACGAGAAGCAAAAAGTACAGGCTATCAACGAAAATCAACCTTATAAAACATATTCTATCTCAGGCTCGGCACCTGTTTCCTATGCGGAAAGTGTGAAATACTCCGATGGCTATAGCCTGCAAAAGATAGGTATCTCGGCTGGAGGTATATTCAATGTTATGGGCAAACTCGTTGGATTGGCGGGACTACAGAATATAATTGCTCTTCTCTCAAATCCTGGTCACGGACAAGACGAAAATAGAAACGATATAATATCAATAGAAGCAAATACACCTACTGCCAAATTCAGTGTATCCTTCGAACCGAAAGTAGATGTGTCTTTCAACAATGTCGGTGGCTCTACCACTACAGCCTCTCGTTCCTATTCATTTACTCTTTCCCCCGATGAATTTGGATATATGGATGTGAATGTGTATCGTATCAAAGATACTATCAACACTTTCAACAAAGATGCTGCCTCCAATACAATCGTTCCTTCAACCGACTACACCTACAGCAGTTTTATGTTCTACTGCTCTGCAGGTGCAAGCCGTTGTCCTTACGAAAAAGGTGATAGCACCATCTGCTATAGTCCGGGTACTCCTCTTGGCAATCCGACTATTGCCTTGGAGAATCCACATATCACCATAGATAAACGCGAGATAAGCAATGTACAGGCAGACCAAAAGGCTATATTCAAACTATCATTGACCAACGACCAACCTACTGACTTGGGTATAGGAACGAAAATAGAGTTGCCGTTTGAGTTGATGGTTGTACCTAACTCTAATCCTAATGGCTTGAAACTGTATATCGATGGTGCACCTATGGGAACCGATCCGGTCAAGGTCTTTATTCCGCATGGAAGGACTATAGTCAAGACTTTGGAAGTGGAAAGAGGACAAGGTTACGATTTCGAAGATGTTAAGTTGCGCTTGCGTTCCATCTGTACTACGGATACTAAACACGAAGCCGGTATCTCCGTACATTTCATACCTGCGGCTACTGCATTGAATATAACAACACCACACAACAAATGGGTACTGAATACACAGTCGGCACAAGATAGTGCTGGCTACTATATCCCTGTAACCATTGATGGTTTTGATATCCACTCCGATGGCTTCGACCATATTGAATTGCAGTATAAGCAAGTGAATCAGTCTGACAACGATTGGGTAAATACTTGTTCTTATTATCTGAGCGATAGTCTCTATGCTTTGGCATCAGGCAACAAAGCCATGATAAAGAATAGTAAAATAGAGAATGTTCGTTTCTATGGCGGACGCGACCCTATGGAACAGAACTACGAATTGCGTGCCGTTAGTTACGCACGCTATGGTAATGGCTTCGTTACTCGCTCATCCGATGTATTGCAGGGAATAAAAGACACCCGCCGTCCTGAAGTGTTTGGAACACCTACTCCTGCCGATGGTATTCTCGGGGTGAAAGATATGTTGTCAATTCGTTTCAGTGAAGCAATTGCAGGCAACTATTTGGATGAAGATGCCAATTTTGAAGTAATGGGAGGTACCAACAACTTGGATATTACACAAACCACCTCATTGCATTTCTCAGGTGAAACAAACTGTGTGGCCAAGTCTCAGGTAAGTCGTAATATGAACGACCGTCAATTCACCATTGAGGCTATGATTAAGCCTGCAGAACAAAACAAAGCAATGACCATATTCTCGTTGGGGAATACCAAGCAGAAACTACGCTTCTCACTAACGGCTGATAACAAACTTCGTGCGGAGATAGGTGACTCTGCCGTTGAATCCAAAGTATTGAGTCCTATGCTCGATTTCACTCGTTGTGTCATGACCTACGACACAGCATGCGTAGTACGATTCTATGTGGGTACAATGGATATGACGGAAACAAACCAACCGGCTCTACCCAAATATACGGGAAGTGGTATCCTGCTCTTTGGTAACACCACCGATGGCAAAGAACCTTTCCATGGCAATATGCTGGAAGCAAGAATCTGGTCTAAAGCAGAAGCACAAGATGCATTGTCGTTGACTTATAAGAAACACCTGACAGGTTACGAGCGCGAACTGATGGCATACTATCCAATGAATAACGGATTAGGTAATACATGCCGTGATCTTGCGAACGGGGCTACACTGACCCTGCAAGGTACATCGTGGACACTGCCTGAAGACATCTCACTTCATATTACCAACGGTACGGGTATTCAACTCGATCAAGACAAACTGTCCCGTTCTGCCATACAAGACCTGACGCTGATGCTATGGTTCAAGACCGATACACAAACTGCCGACACGGCTGCTTTGTTTACTACTGGTGGAGGATACAAAGAGGAAGATGACGCAGAAGGAAAAGTGTTTATTGGTTTGCAGAATGGTAATGTTGTTCTGCGCCATCAAAGCAATGAATATGTTGCCCACGGACAGTATGCTGACCAGCAGTGGCACCACTTGGTATATACTGTTAATCGTACCTACAACCTTGCCAATCTGTTTGTCGATGGGAATCTGGCTTCTACTTTTGCGGCAGATAAAATAGGTAGTATGTCAAGCAACAATATGTGGTTAGGTGCTTGTCATTGGACATTGACAGATACTTTGGGGAATAAAATTGCACAACCGCTCTATCCTTTCACCGGACATCTCGACGAATTTGTACTGTTTGAACAGGCACTGCCTAACAGCAGTATTCAAAACTTCAACAATGTCAATCCGAGCGGTGAGGAAATGGGCTTGGTTGCTTATCTGCCTTTCGCTGCACAACAGTTAAGCGACAATGGTAGGTTAGAACTGCAATACTCCCCCTACAATGCCCGTGTCGTGCGAGATAAAGACGGTAATGTAGTGAATGACAAACAAAATCTGTTACTGACCAATGCATCTGCCATGGCAGACAAGACCGACTATTCTCCTACACGCGATGCTACTCCGAGAACAAAGTATAACTTTGCATGGGCATGTAATGATGACGAACTGATGATTAACCTCAAAATGCTCAATAAAGAGATTAACAAACAGAACATATTTGTCACCGTGCGCAATGTAGAGGACCTCAATGGTAACCGTCTGCTTAATCCTATGTCGTGGACAGTTTATGTTGACCGTAATCAGTTACGCTGGTCAGAGAATGAAAAGACAATCACAACCTATCTCAATAGCAGCAGTAACTTCGATCTGACGATTACCAACGAAGGAGGTACAACGCGTCAGTATCAACTCACTTCTTTGCCCACTTGGTTAACTGCGGTTCCCTCTTCAGGCTCATTGGCACCTCAAGGAACACAGACTATTCATTTCACTATTGCGGAAGGCATGAACATTGGTGATTACACCGAGTATATCTACTTGCAAGATGACCAAGACTTGTTCGAGCGTTTGTTGCTCACAGTGAAAGTAGAGTCTATTTGTCCGTGGCAGGAAGATCACAAAGACCTGCCTATGTCGATGTCGCTTATCGGAAAAGTGCTGCTGACCAATAACAGAGATACAACCTATGATACCGACTCACAAGATGTTATAGCAGCCTTTATCAACGACCGATGCGTCGGAATGGCTAATATCACCTACGACAATTCGACGCTCGAAAACCATGTGTATATGACAATCTATGGCAACGAGAAAATGAAGAATGAATATGTACAACTTCGCCTATGGCAATCTGGTACAGGCAAGATATTCATCCTTGATGCTTCCACAACGATACGCTTCGAACACAAACATTGCTATGGTTGTCCTCCTGCGACACCGATTATTCTGACCACCTCTGAACGAAAAGTACAACGACTATCGCTCAACGAAGGTTGGAACTGGAACTCATTTTATGTCAACCCGACTTACAGCCACGATATTAGTACAATGCTTTCTACTCGGACGAATTGGACCGCTGGAGATATAACAAAGAGTGTAGTCGGGCAAACTTATAGTCAATACACCGAATCGGGGTGGTATGGAACACTCAAGAGCTTCAACTACAAGTACATCTATATGTTCTATGTTCAGAATGCTATCGCGCCGGAGATTGAGGGTACTCCTCTCTCTCAAAAGGATCGTACTCTGATATTCTACAAAGGCTGGAATGTATTACCATATATGCTCGATAACAACCAGTCGCTTACTGAAGCCATGTCCGATTATATGATACATGCTACGGCAGGCGATATTCTGAAGAGCAAAGACCGTTTTGCAGTGTTCTCTGCTGCCTCCAAGTGGGAAGGTAATCTCACCTATATGGAACCGGGGCAAGGATACTTGCTCTATCATCAGGGAGACCAATGCTCATTTACATTCTACGATTATCAGTCGGGTGTAACCGATGGGACACAGAAAGTTCAATCGATCAACCAAGCACCTCTCTTTGTTAATCGTGCCTCGAGCAATATGTCTGTGATTGCTACTCTTGCCGATTGGACAGGCAGTACCGATAATCTGGTGTTGGCGGCTTATGTAGGCAACGAATTGGCAGGGAAAATCGATGTACACACCACCGATAGTATTCCATTGTTCTTCCTGACGGTTGGCTCTGAACTGACGGGGGCTGTTCGTTTTGCATTGGAACAAGATGGTGAGGTAGTGGCACAAAGTGCGCCTATGTTCAACTACGCTGCCGATGCTATTATCGGTTCTTTGGACAATCCTTTGCCTATATCGTTCAAGGGTAACAGTATCACGGCACTGCCTTCGCCGTTTGTTGACAAGGTGCAGATAGTGGTAACCACCGCTGAAGACCAAGATATTTCTTTGGCTATTTACAGTGAGAGCGGGCAACTGCTAACTATGATCAACGGAAAGACAGAGAATGGTGTTTACACCTACGAATGGCATAGTAAGGCTGTTCCTGCAGGCATCTATATGGCTGTTGTGCAATTAGAACAAGAAATGAAAACTATTCGACTTATCAAACAGAAATAATTATGAAAACCTATAGCAAAAATACATTGCATACGATTGCAATGGTGTGCGTTGCAGCATTGACCCTTTTATGCAGTGCCTGCAATTCAGGAACGAATATGCAACGGGAATACCCCTCGTGGAAAGCCATTGATACATCCGACTTGGAGAGTTCTATGACCATTACGGGTGCAATTTCCTCGTCATTACAAGAGAACGCTGATACTACCGACTTGGTAGCAGCGTTCTCCGACAACGAATGCTGGGGAGTAACTAATCTGCAGATGATCAATGGCACCCCCTATTTCTTCCTTTATATCAATCGTCCGTTAAGCGCATCTAATGAGGTAGAAACTACACTGACGCTACGTTATTACTGCACCAAGACTCGCTATATGTATGTGGAGAAAGATGCGGTTGTTTTTACGGTGGACGGGCATATAGGAACTATAGAAGAACCCTATAAGCCTACATTCAGTATGGAGTGATAGAGGTAGGTTGATCGGGCATAAATCGATGCGTTTTGTATTTGGAATGGAATAGGCAGGAATGAATGCTGTTTTTTAGTTGATAAGTGAAGGATTTTGCGGTATAGGAGAGTATCAAAACGGTATGCTCTTCCTATATTCATCCTATATTCATCCTATATTCGTCCTATATTCATCCTATATAAATCCTTCGAAATGGGTAGGATTGACGGGGCTTCTCAGAGGGTAGTTTTTGCGGTTTGGGAAAGAACATTGTATGCCGTTGTTTTGCATCGTAGTGCCACTTTCTTGTTTTTGAGTACATGTTTTGGCATATCGAGGTTCCACGCTTTTTTGTGTCATTAAGTTTTAACTCGTACAACGACAACATACTAAAAATAGATTCACAAACTAAAATCAAAGTATTATGAAAAGACCTCTATCTTTCTTTGTGGCACTGTTCTTTGCCACAACAGTTCTCTATGGGTACGATTTCAAGGTCGGTGACTTGTACTACAACATCACGAGTAGTACAAAACCATACACTGCAGAGGTAACCTACCAGGAAGAATATTCTTCGGACAATTACAAGGGACTCACATCGGCTACTATCCCCGCAACCGTAACCTACAATGACACGACTTATAGCGTGACAAGTATAGGAAAGAATGCCTTCTCTTTCTGCACAACCCTTACCTCTATCACAATCCCAAGTAGTGTACAAAGTATAGGCAATTATGCTTTCAACATTTGCTCAGGTCTTACCTCGATAGTTGTGGAGAGTGGAAACACAGTGTATGATAGTCGGGAGAATTGCAATGCGTTGATAGAAACAGCAACAAATACACTGATACGAGGTTGCCAAACAACCACTATCCCCAATAGCGTAACAAGTATTGGAGAGTATGCTTTCTATGGATGCACAGAGCTTATCTCTATAACTATCCCCAATAGTGTAACAAGTATAGGAATTTATGCTTTCTCAGGTTGCACCGGTCTTACCTCCATCACTATCCCTAATGGTATAACAGACATTCTCCGTTATGTCTTCATGGGTTGCACAGGTCTTACCTCTGTTACTATCCCAAAAAGCATAAAGGGTATAGCAGAATTTGCTTTCTATGATTGTTCAGGACTTACTTCAATTTATTTTTGGGGAACTACACCACCTGCTTTAGCCAGTGGTTCATTTCTTCGTATTCCTACAGACAGTCTTACAATCTATATCCCATGTGGTACAACGAGTGCCTATCAAATGGAATCTCAATACCAACTGCACGACTTCACAAACTATGTGGAGAAACTGCTGTACACGCTTTCTGTCTCCTCCGAAGACGAGGCAATGGGAACGGCTCAAATCACAAGGGAAGCATCCTCCTGCACGGACAATGCGGCTGTAGTGGAAGCCACGCCGATGGAGCATTATCATTTTGCCCAATGGAGCGACGGCAACACGGATAACCCGCGCAGAGTCGCCATAGAGAGCGATACCGCTTTTACTGCCGTGTTCGCTATCGACCAACATACGGTTACCACCACTTGCGACATACGGCAAGGGATAGTTACGGGAGCAGGTACATTCGACTATGGGACACAAATCGTGCTGACGGCTGTCCCCAACAGCGGCTACGAGTTCCTACAGTGGAGCAATGGCTTGACCTATAACCCTTATCGCTTCACGGTGTTGGAAGACAGAACACTGCGGGCAGAGTTCATCCCCGCCACTGCCATCGGCAACACCTCCGCCGACATAGACACAACCACTCCTCAAAAACTACTCTGCAACGGACAAGTACTCATCCTCCGTGGCGACAAGACCTACACCACAACCGGTCTCGAAGTGAAATAACCCCTCCTTTATAGGAGAAATTCATATCCCATAGTGGCTGTCTAAAAAGTTTAGGCAGCCTCTTTCTTGTCAATAAATTGTCCAACCATAGTGGCTGTAGAGCCATAGCGTGGAAGGGCTTCTGACTCTCCTTCAAAGAACAAACAATATGTTACCCTTAAACCCAATTAACCCTTTCAACCCATAAACTCCTCAAGTAAAAAAACATTTGCATACTTCAAAAAAATACACTATCTTTGTCGCCGTAAATGGGGTATTCCGATGAGAGTAGCAGAATTACATATCGTTTTAAGCAGGCAGATAGCAACTATCTGCACACTGCACACCGCCCTTCCCACCACGCTTTCCCCATCAAAGAGTGTATAAACCCGAAAAATAATCCGTTTATGAAAAAACTACTCTTCTTATTGTCAGTGGCACTCATCACCTCCACTGCACTCCATGCAGCATTCACCCCCGCTGTATTCACGGTTTCCTCCAATGGGAAACAAGTCTATTTCTCGCAGGGCAACCTGCAATGCGCTCTCTCTGCCTCCGACACCACCTGGTCGTTCGCCGAAAACCAATATGATATGCTTGGCGGAGACAATATCAGCGGTTCTTCCCTCGCCGACAAGATAGACCTCTTCGGTTGGAGCGGCAGTACGGGGACAGCCAAATGGGGTATTAGCACCTCTTATGAGGTTTCCGATTATGCAGGCGACTTTGTGGATTGGGGAACAAACATTGGCGATGGTACTACCTACCGCACACTAACGAGAGGTGAGTGGTATTACCTGCTCAACACCCGCACCAATGCTGGTGAAAAGAAAGGTGTCGCCCGTATTCAGATAAGCGATACCGAGTACGCTAATGGTCTTATCTTGTTGCCTGACAGTTGGACTTGCCCTGCAGGCATAACTTTCAAGAGCGGCTTTGCAAGTAATTATGGTATAGACTACTATGCGACATACCAAACCTTTACCCTCACCGAATGGCAAAAACTCGAATCCGCAGGCGCAGTCTTCTTGCCTGCTTCGGGGGACCGCGACGGGTCGAGTATGAGATTTGTGCAGATCTACAGCGGCTATTGGTCTGCTACGGCGTACGACTCGTTCTACTCATACTACCTGTGTTTCTATGCGAATGGAGCATTCACTTACGATGGCAACTCTCGCTGTATGGGGCGACCAGTCCGTCTTGTGCAAGATATTAAATACGCCATTTCGATTACCCAACCCGAACATGGCACTATCGCTGCCGATAAGGAGGCGTGTGCCGAAGGGAGGACTGTAACGCTGACCTTGTCTCCCGATGCCTACTACGCCCCGAAGACAATTACTGTCCTTCAAGGCGAAACAGCGATAGCGACTACCGCCGTCGAAGGCACGACCTACCAATACACATTCACCATGCCCATAGGTGAGGTAACCATCACTGCCGAGTTCGAGAAAGTCTCCTCTGCCTTTACCCCCTCAGCCTTTACGGTTTCCGAGAGCGGCAAACAAGTACTATTCTCGCAAGGCAACCTGCAATGTACCCTCTCTGCCACGGACACGACATGGTCTTTCGCTGACTACCAAACGGAAATGCTCGGCACGGACAATGTAACAGGCGGTACAGAGTCGTATGACGCTACTTACGGCTATTCGAAGAGCGGTTCTGCCCTTGCTGACAAGATAGACCTCTTCGGATGGAGCGGCAGTACGGGGACGGCACAGTGGGGTATCAGCACCACTACAAGCAGTTCCGACTACGCAGGCAACTTTGCAGATTGGGGAACAAATACCATCGGCACGAATGCACCGAACACCTATCGCACACTGACGAGAGATGAGTGGGATTACCTCCTTAATACGCGCGCCAATGCAAGTAATCTTATCGGTGTTGCCCATATCCAATTAAGTGATACGGAGTACGCAAATGGTCTTATCCTGCTGCCCGACAGTTGGACTTGCCCTGCCGGTGTAACCTTCACGAGCGGCTTCTCAAGTTCGGGTAGTGTTCAAGCGTATGCCGACTACCAAACCTTTACCCTCGCTCAGTGGCAACAATTAGAATCCGAAGGCGCAGTCTTTCTGCCTGCTTCGGGGTGCCGCTACGGGTCGAGTGTGGGCGGTGTGCGGTGTTACGGCAACTATTGGTCTGCTACGGCACTCGGCTCGAATGCATACGGCCGATACTTCTATTCGCATGAAGTGTTCGAGGATTACTACGGTCACATCCGTGGGCAAGCAGTCCGTCTTGTGCAAGATATTAAATACGCCATTTCGATTACCCAACCCGAACATGGCACTATCGCTGCCGATAAGGAGGCGTGTGCCGAAGGGAGGACTGTAACGCTGACCTTGTCTCCCGATGCCTACTACGCCCCGAAGACAATTACTGTCCTTCAAGGCGAAACAGCGATAGCGACTACCGCCGTCGAAGGCACGACCTACCAATACACATTCACCATGCCCATAGGTGAGGTAACCATCACTGCCGAGTTCGAGAAAGTCTCCTCTGCCTTTACCCCCTCAGCCTTTACGGTTTCCGAGAGCGGCAAACAAGTACTATTCTCGCAAGGCAACCTGCAATGTACCCTCTCTGCCACGGACACCACTTGGCTTTTCGCCGAGTACCAAACAGAGATGATTGGTACAGCCAATATCAGCAGCGGTACTCTTGCCAACAAGATAGACCTTTTCGGTTGGAGCGGCAGCACAGGGACGGCACAGTGGGGTATCAGCACCTCTACATCTTATTCCGATTACTCGGGTGATTTCATGGATTGGGGAATGAATATAGGCGACGGAACTACTTACCGCACACTCACTAACGATGAGTGGACATACCTGCTTAACACCCGCACCAATGCTAACGAAAAGCAAGGTGTAGCCCGTATTAAACTGAATGATACGGAGTATGCCAATGGACTTATCTTGTTGCCCGACAGTTGGACTTGCCCGGAGGGTGTAATCTTCAAGAGCGGCCTTGCAAGTGAATGGAGCATAGAAGCGTATGCTACTTATCAGACTTTTACCCTTGTCGAGTGGCAAAAATTGGAAGCCGCAGGCGCAGTATTCTTGCCTGCTTCGGGAGGGCGCGACGGGTTGCGTATGTACAATGTGCAGCGCAACGGCGTCTATTGGTCTGCTACGGCATACGACTCGCTCAACGCGTACAACTTGAGTTTCGGCTCGGATGGGGTGTACTTGGGCGGCAATGGTCGCGTCTATGGGCAAGCAGTCCGTCTTGTGCAAGATATTTATGCGGTTACGCTGACTACGCCCGAACACGGCAGTATAGCCGCCAATAAGACGGAAGCCATTGCAGGCGAGACGATTACGCTGACCATTACACCCGACACAGGCTACGAACTCGATGTACTTACCGTAAAAGACGCTGCAAACAACGATATTGCGGTTACGAACAACACATTTACCATGCCTGCAAGCGATGTAACCGTTACTGCTACTTTCAAACAGACCATTCCGACGGCTGTCGGCAACACCACTGATACCGCAGAGACCACCATCCGCAAGATACTCCGCAACGGACAAGTACTCATCCTCCGTAATGGCAAGACCTACACCACAACTGGTCTCGAAATGAAATAACCAATCCTCTATAGGAATATTTTATGTCCCCAAGAGGCTGTCTAAACTTGTTAGGCAGCCTCTTTCCTATCAATAAATTCTCCAACCATAACTGTAGAGCCATAGCGTGTGCTATGGCTCTCATACTCCTATTCACAAAAAATGCTATGTGTTACAATTCCATCCATATAATCCATACGAACGAAAACTACAGAAACAGCACGAAGCCTCTAATGCACGAAATGCCACCAACATCACCGCCACTATCCTTTAAGGCAATACACATTTTGTTATAACAAGAAAAATACCTAATTTTGCAGGGAATTTAAGTTAGGTACAATAATTGTAGAACAATATTGTCGCATTACTCTTACAAAACAATGGAATCAAAATACAATCCTACAGACATCGAAGCACGCTGGTATCAATACTGGCTGGACAACAAACTCTTCCACAGCGAACCCGACGGGCGTGAGCCTTTCACGGTGGTTATCCCGCCCCCGAATGTAACAGGCGTACTCCACATGGGGCATGTGCTAAACGAAACCATTCAGGACATCTTGGTGCGTCGTGCCCGCTTGGAGGGGAAGAATGCCTGCTGGGTACCGGGTACAGACCACGCCTCGATTGCAACAGAAGCCAAAGTCATCAAGCGTCTGAAGGAGCAAGGCATCAATAAGTCTGACCTCACCCGTGAGCAGTTCTTGAAGCATGCGTGGGATTGGACAGACGAGCACGGAGGCATCATCCTCAAGCAGTTACGCAAACTCGGCTGCTCATGCGATTGGGATCGTACCTCGTTCACTATGGACGAGACGCGCTCGCGTGCCGTCATCCATGTTTTCTGCGACCTCTACCAAAAGGGACTCATCTACCGAGGGCTGCGTATGGTCAATTGGGATCCGGAGCGTCAGACTGCCCTGAGCGACGAGGAGGTCATCTACCACGAGGAGCATAGCAAGTTCTACTATCTCCGCTACAAGGTAGCAGAGCCGGGTGTTACCAACCCCGAGACGGGCGCCGACTATGCTGTGGTGGCCACTACCCGCCCCGAGACTATCTTCGGCGATATAGCAGTCTGCATCAACCCCAAAGAGGAGAAGAACCAATGGCTGCGCGGCAAGCATGTCATCGTGCCGGGTGTAGGGCGTGTCATCCCTATCATAGAAGACCGCTATGTAGAGATTGGGTTCGGTACAGGCTGCCTCAAAGTAACGCCTGCACACGATGTGAACGACTATGCATTGGGGCAGAAATACAACCTGCAAACGATAGATATTTTCACGCCCGATGCCCATCTCAATATGGACACCGTAGAGCCGGAGTTCCGTCAGGCGGTAGCCAAATACCATGGTATGGACCGCTTCGACTGTCGCAAGCAGATTGTTGAGGATTTGCAGACACTTGGCTTGGTCGAGAAAATAGAAGACTACACCAACAAGGTCGGCTACTCCGAGCGTACGAATGTGCCTATCGAGCCACGCTTGAGTCTGCAATGGTTCATCCGCATGCAGCACTTTGCAGATATTGCGTTGCCGCCCGTAATGAACGACGACATTGTCTTCTATCCCACCAAGTATAAGAACACCTACCGCAACTGGCTCGAGAACATCAAGGACTGGTGTATATCTCGCCAACTCTGGTGGGGACACCGCATACCGGCATACTATGCAAAATCGATTCTCGCCGCTACGGGAGCAGAAGCCTATCCGGAGGACAAGATTATCGTAGCCGAGACACTCGAAGAGGCACAACAGAAGGCGGCTGCACTCGGGCTGCAGGGCGAAGAACTCGTACAGGACGAGGGCGCATTGGATACCTGGTTCTCATCGTGGCTGTGGCCTATCAGCCTATTCGATGGCATCGAGCATCCCGACAACCAAGAGATACAGTACTACTACCCCACTGCCGACCTGGTTACGGGGCCCGACATCATATTCTTCTGGGTAGCGCGTATGATTATGGCGGGCTACGAGTATATGGGCAAGATGCCGTTCCACCATGTCTATTTCACAGGCATTGTGCGTGATAAACTCGGGCGTAAGATGTCCAAGTCGTTAGGCAATAGTCCCGACCCGCTCGACTTGATTGAGCGTTTTGGCGCAGACGGTGTGCGTATGGGAATGATGCTCAGCGCACCGGCAGGCAACGATATTCTCTTCGATGAGAGCCTGTGCGAACAAGGGCGCAACTTCAACAACAAAATTTGGAACTGTTTCCGTTTGGTCAAAGGTTGGGAAGTGGCAGACAAGCCGCAGGGCGACAACGAGAGCATTGCGGTTCGTTGGTTCTGTTCGCTGCTCGCCAAGACGGCTGCCGAGATAGCAGACCTATTCAAGAAATACCGTTTGAGCGAGGCGCTGATGGCTATCTACAAACTCTATTGCGATGAGTTCTCCGGCTGGTATCTCGAGATGATTAAGCCTGCCTACGGTCAGCCTATCGACCGCACCACCTACGAGGCGACACTCTCGTTCTTCGACCAAATGCTACGCTTGCTCCACCCCTTCATGCCGTTCATCACAGAGGAGCTGTGGCAGAACCTGACCGAGCGAAAGGCAGGCGAGAGCATTATGGTTACCCCATTAGGCGAGTTTGGCACTGCAGACGAAGCATTGCTTGCCGATATAGAGACCCTCAAGCAGGTGGTATCCAATGTGCGTAACATCCGTGCCGGCAAGAACATCCCGCAGAAGGAAGTGCTCACGCTCAACACGGCAGCCGCAACGCCTTCGGCATCGGGTTCGTTGGTCGAGAAACTCGCCAACTGCCAAATCGTTTATGGCGTCAGCGAGAAAGCAACCGGCAGTGCGTCTTTCATCATAGGCACCACCGAATACAGCGTACCGCTCGACAAGTTCATCAATGTAGAGGACGAAATCAAGAAGTTGGAAGCCGACCTGCAGCACCAAGAGGGTTTCCTGCGTGGCGTAATGGCCAAACTTGGCAATGAGCGATTTGTTGCCAATGCCAAGCCGGAGGTAGTTGATTTGGAGCGCAAGAAGAAAGCAGACGCCGAAGCGCGTATTGTCTCCATCCAAGAGTCCCTTGCTGCTTTGCGGGGGAGCCATTAATGTCCATTGGGCTGCATTAGCGGGTGGATTTTTCTCCATAAAAGCCCATTAAAAGCCCATTAATTTATGGCATAAACAAAACAATTCAAACACAACAATAAACCAAAAGACAAAATGAAAAAGGTATTTTCTATGGTGGCTATTTGCTGCCTTGCAATGATGTCTTTCGTATTCACCGGATGCGAAACGGATGTAAAAAAAGACATTGTAATTAGTTGCACCACCAGCTTCGGCTGGAGCAGTTCGTCGTCAACCGCTGTAACAGGTAATGTGTCCGCTAATCAAATCAAGGCTATCTACACCGAGGAGTTGCAGAAAATTGGAGAAACCATGGGCGATTATGTGGTTCTGCGCAAACAAACGGATAACGACAAAGTATTCAAAACAGTCCATGCGGCTGCCGAGACTGCTCAAAATCGTGCCATTAGCGAGTTGGACGCTTTGAATGAGTTGGATTCAAGATACACATCTTTCTCTGTGATCATCTCTTACACGAACATTGGTGACAAAACTATAAAAATCACCCATACTTACAGAGAAGAAACGAAGGAATAAAAATACCATTCTCTATAAACCTAAATGTAATGTGATTATGACTAAAAAGACTGAATTTACACCCGTGAAGCATTTCTTTGAGTACTTCAATGAGCGTATCCCACAGAATTGGAATGAGCCTGCATTAACCGATTTCGATGGTGATAAGAACTACACTTATGGACAGATGGCAGAAAAGATGGCCAAACTACGAATTCTGTTGCATGAGGCAGGCTTACAACGAGGAGATAAGGTAGTTATTTGTAGTAAGAACTGTGCTAATTGGGCAATATCCTTTTTGAGCATTGCTGCTAACGAAGGCGTTATAGTTTCGGTTATGGATGCTTTTGTGGGTAGTGATATTGAGAAACTTATCAATCACTCCGATGCAAAAGCAATCTTTGCCGGAGAAAGTGTATGGGCTAAAATCAATATTGAGAATTTACCCAACATTGAATTGGCTCTATCCACTGAAAACTTCGAGTTGCTTTATGCAAAGACGAAACAACAATCAGATGCTTACGATCAGTACGAGCAAGTATTTGCGAACAAGTATCCCAAAGGCTTCAGCAAAGAGGATGTCATGCTACCTACCGATAACATGGATGACCTGATGATTATCAATTACACATCGGGGACTACAAGTGCGCCTAAAGGGGTAATGTTATCTTATCGTGCTATCTCCGCCAATGTACACTACTCCCAAGAGACAATCCCTAATCATGCAGGGTGGACGGAAGTATGTATGCTGCCGTTAGCACACATGTTTGGTATGACGATTGAGTTTCTTTATCAGGTGGCAGGAGGTTGTCATGTCTATTTCCTCAGCAAGACCCCTTCACCGACCGTGCTAATGCGTGCGTACGCCGAAACCAAGCCGTATATGATTCTGACGGTTCCTCTTGTATTAGAAAAGATTTTTAAGGCGAAGATATTCCCTGCATTGGAGAAACCTGTTGTGAAGTTCTTATGGAATACTCCCGGTCTTTGTAAGATTGTAGAAAAGAAAATCTATAACCAACTGATGCAGGCCTTTGGTGGAAATCTTATATGGCTTATAACGGGCGGTGCTCCCATCAATGCAGAAGTAGAGAAAGTGTTCCGTCGAATCAAGTTCCCATTTGTGGTGGGTTATGGTATGACGGAGGCAGGACCTTTGATCTGCTACGACCATTGGTATAACGAAGTACAAGGTTGCTGTGGTAAAGTGGTTGACCGTTGTGAGTTGCGCATCGATTCGAAAGACCCTGAAAATATAGTCGGCGAAATACTCTTCCGCGGAGAACATTTGATGATGGGATATTATAAGAACGAAGAGGCTACTAAAGCCGCTATAGATGATGAGGGATGGTTACATACAGGTGACTTAGGAACAATGGACAAGGCAGGAAATCTCTTTATCAAAGGACGCAGCAAGGCATTGATATTGTCCTCTAACGGACAGAACATCTATCCTGAAGAATTGGAAGACAAGTTGAACAACTGCCCTGGAGTGATTGAATCTGTTGTAGTCGGCAGAAATGACAGTAGGCTTGTAGCCTTGATTTACCCTGATTATTCGCTCGAAGGTAAAGGCGAACTCCATGGTAAGACTTTGGAGCAACTTATGGAAGAGAATCTACAGAAGGTTAATAAGCAATTGCCTGCCTACGCTAAAATCTCCGATTTTGAATTGGTGAAGGAAGAGTTCGAGAAAACTCCTAAACGCAGTATACGCCGTTTCTTGTATAAGTAAACGAGCAACTATAATTGAAAAAGGGTGGAGACTATAAGCAGTCCCCACCCTTTTTTATGCTTTATGATTATGTTCTGAATATTATCCTTGACTTACTGCCTTTGTCTTTGGGAATATGACCCAGAAGGCCAATGTTACTACCAAAGCAAATCCTGCAAATATGTACCAACTTGTTTGCCAACCTTGCCATACCGCCATTGCTCCTTCTGCCTTTACGGCATCGGCATAGACGAAATGATTTACTATGGCTTGTGCGGAGAGCGTGCCTATAGTAGCCCCTAATCCATTCGTCATCATCATAAACAGTCCTTGTGCGCTTGAACGCTCGGAGATAGCCACTTCCTGGTCTACATACATACCGCCGGATATATTGAAGAAGTCGAATGCAAAGCCGTAAACTATACAACTCAATATAAACAGTAGCACTCCGGGAAATCCGGGGTTACCTAATCCGAAGAATCCAAATCGTAGTACCCATGCAAACATTGCCATCAGCATAACATTCTTGATGCCGAACCGTTTTAGGAAGAATGGAATGGTCAATATGCAGAGTGCCTCACAGATTTGTGATATGGATATGAGTATATTGGCATGCTGTACTCCGAAGGTGCCGGCAAATTGCTCTATGGCACCAAAACTGGTTATAAAAGGATTGGCGTAACTATTTGTTACCTGCAAGCACATACCGAGCAACATAGAGAATATAAAGAATATTGCCATTTTCTTCTGTTTGAACAGGGCAAATGCTTGTAGTCCTAACGCTTCTACGAGCGACTTGGTGGCAACATTCCCCTTTACAGGACACGACGGCATAGTAAGGGCATACAATGCTAAAAGGATGCTCAATCCACCGCTCACGAGAAACTGATAACTGGTAGGTTGGAAGCCGCACAAATCTACGACCCACATGGTAACGATAAAGCCCACAGTACCAAATACGCGTACCGGTGTGAAGTCGGTATCTATATTCTTGCCTGCTTTTTCGAGTGCGGTAAATGCTACCGAGTTATTGAGTGCGAGCGTCGGCATATAGAAGGCTACAGATATGGTGTAGAGCGTAAATAGCGGTATGAACTGAATGTTCTGTCCGTAGGCTATACCATAGAGTCCTGCTGCAATCATGAATGCACCTGCTATGGTGTGACACAGGCTCAAGAGTTTTTGTGCCGGTATCCAACGGTCGGCCACTATACCCATTAGTGCAGGCATAAATAGGCTGACAATACCTTGAATGGAGTAGAACCATCCGATGTTAGTATCCAGTCCGTGACCAGCAAGATAAGTGCCCATAGAGGTGAGATACGCTCCCCATACGGCAAACTCAAGGAAATTGAGTAAAATTAGTCGCAATGTGATGTTTTTCATAAATAGAGTATTTTTGTGTTATCTATTATTTTTCTTTCAGTTCCGTATCAGCATCCGCCTTATACATATCGTTGCGCGCAAGACAACGGTTGCACCAATACTATTCTATCCGTTTGAGATTCCTGCTTTTTATCAGAATTCACTTGTGAAGTGGAATTGGATGTGCTTGTAGTCATTTTGCGCCATTTGCAGTACATACGCCGAGTCTGCCATAAACACATCGCGTCCGTCCTTGTCGGTTGCCATGTATTGGGCTTTTCGTTTCTTGAATGTGGCAAGTTCTTCGGCATCATCGCTCTCTATCCAACAGGCCTTGTACATTTGCAGGTTCTCCCATCGGCATTTGGCCTGGTATTCATGCTCCAAGCGGTATTGTATGACCTCGAATTGTAGTTGCCCTACCGTACCGATGATTTTGCGACCGTTTATTTGGCTGATGAATAACTGCGCCACACCTTCGTCCATGAGTTGGCTTATACCCTTTTCGAGTTGCTTCTGCTTCATCGGGTCGGCGTTCTCTATGTATTTGAACATTTCGGGTGAGAAGGAGGGTAATCCTTTGAAGTGCAGATTTTCGCCTGCCGTCAGTGTGTCGCCTATCTTGAAGTTGCCTGTGTCGGGCAGACCGACTATGTCTCCTGCATACGCCTCATCTACTGTCTCTTTTCGTTGTGCCATGAAGCAAGTTGGTGAGGAGAAACGCATCTGCTGGTTCTTGCGTACATGCTTGTAGTAAACATTGCGCTCGAATTTACCAGAACATATCTTAAAGAAGGCTATGCATGAACGATGGTTAGGGTCCATATTGGCGTGTATTTTAAAACAGAAGCCTGTAAATTTGTCCTCCATAGGATTTACGATGCGTTCTTCTGCCTGCACGGGTCGTGGTGATGGTGCAATACGCACGAAGCACTCCAACAGTTCCTTTACGCCAAAGGTATTCAGTGCAGAGCCGAAGAATACGGGTGCCAGTTCGCCGGATAGATATTCCTGCTCTGAAAAAGGATTGTAGACTCCTGCAATCATCTCTATATCTTCTTGCAATTTAGCAGCATCAGATTCTCCTACAAGGGTTGTTATTTGCGGGTCGTTGATGTTATCGAAACGCAAGGATTCTGTTACATGGGTTTTATCCGGCTGGTAGAGATCAAGAGTGGATTGATATAGATTGTACACCCCTTTGAATCGTTGCCCGTTATTGATAGGCCAGGATAGTGGTCGTACATGAATACCGAGTTCCGCCTCTATTTCGTCCAACAGGTCGAATGGGTCTTTTCCTTCTCGGTCCATCTTGTTGACAAAGACCATGACAGGTGTTTTGCGCATACGGCATACCTGCATGAGTCGGCGTGTCTGCGTTTCTACACCTTTGGCGGCATCAATGACAATGATAACCGAATCGACCGCCGTCAGTGTACGGAATGTATCTTCTGCGAAGTCTTGGTGTCCTGGGGTATCGAGAATATTGATATGATAAGATACCTTCGAGTCTGCTTCTCCGTTTTTGCGACGAGCAGGGGTTTCGGTAGTTGTTTCGTAGTCAAATCCCATGACCGAAGTGGCAACGGATATGCCACGCTGTTTCTCTATCTCCATCCAGTCGGAAGTAGCCGTCTTGCGTATTTTGTTCGATTTCACGGCACCTGCCACATGGATTGCACCTCCGTAGAGCAGCAGTTTCTCGGTCAGTGTCGTTTTACCCGCATCGGGGTGTGATATAATCGCAAATGTGCGACGGCGTAGTATCTCTTGTTGTTCCGCGTTGTTGAGCATTGGGTAGTTATGGTTTTCCTTTAATGACCTCGTTGTTGCAAGTCTTTGCAAAGGTACGCTTTTTTGATGGATGTGCAAAATCTATTTTTCGGGGATATGAGATACAATTAACAATTAACCGTTAAAGATTAATATGCCGGAAGAGATGTTTTCCTTGTGGTTTCTATACTCTTTCCATACTCATCCTATATTCGTCCTATATTCATCCTATATTCGTCTTATATAAAACCTTCAAAATAGGTAGTATTGACAGGGCTTTGCGGAGGGTAAGTCCGTTGTATCTCCATGGAACAAGCAGGCAAGTGGCATTTACAACCTTTTAACTGTTTTAACAACATTTTCTGTAGATGACAGATAGGTGCGATTGCAGGGTATTCCGAGCAGAAGCACTTTTTCATCGGACAAAATGCGACGGGAAAGGCAAAATGGATGAAGAGATACGCTTTGAAGATAAACTTCGGTGCTTAGTAGATAGGCACAATCTCGCGTTCTATCCGCTGACTCATCTGTTGTTGCGTCAGTGTTTTGACCCCTTTGTTACGAGCCACCGTAGCACGCTGTGTAGCGGTGATGTCGAGCGGTATTTCCGCTTTACGGGTACCCAACAACATGGCATGTGCCTGCAGACTGCGTTCCTTCATAAGACGGACTCCGTCTTGCATCTGGAAGATAGTGTTCATCTGCACCGAGACACGCACACGGCGAAGACGGAAGCGTTCGATGGCTTGCTCATCGACATTCAACAGGTTGAGCAGTTCGAGTTCTCCGCCCTTCAGTTTGTAGCCAAACGGGATGTACAACTGAGCCGTTGCATCCTCCGAGAAACGCAAGAGAGAATAGGAATCGGAATCGATGATGTAGTGACTATGAATGGTAATCTTGAATATGCCCATGTAGTTGTGTTTCTCGGTATAAGTCAGCACCGTTTCGTTGTCACTCTCGTTGGACACTTGCCAATGCCTCAGGTCGTTCATTGAGTCTTCGAAATGGTAGCGTGCATCTCTTGATCGCCAAAGGGTCCAGTGTATCATAATACCGGAATCCGCCTCGTTGGCCACTACACGCAACTTCGGGTTGAGGTCGTCGTGGCTAAGGACTACATCGGCACGGTGACGGATGGTGCTGTCCAAGTAACGCTTACAGTGTTCGGGTGCGAACTGAATAGAGTCGTGGCGGTCGCTGCCTTGGTAAGGTATATGCACCGCAGTGGCAATCAACTGCTCCATCCCCCACGGCGAATTGTCAGCGACCATTGACACATCGCTTACGATACGATATTGGGAAGGGGTATCAGGGAACTCGGTCTGCATTTGGTTATAGACCTTATAGAGCAAGGTTGCCATTGCCTTTCGCTTATTCTTTTGTCGTTGAGCAGGAGCGGCTACGACCGTTTCCTCCAATGCAATCGGTTGCTCTTGCAGTTGCACGACAAACGGAAATTCTAAGTTCGTGAAAGCCGAGAGGCAGGTATCCAGTTTGCGATAGCCAATGAAAGAGATGATGACCACTTCGTTTTGCGAAGCGTCGGTGGAAAGCGTGAATATCCCGTTGGCATTGGTAGCCGTGCCGACAACAGGGTCGTTGGCAAGATAGACGGTCGCATAGGGAACAGGCTCGTTGTTTTTATCCACCACACGGCCACAATAGGTCCTTGCCTGAAGAGGCATAAAAGAAAGATACATCAGCGCAGCAAGCATGGTGTATCGGATATACTTCGTCGGTAACATAGTTGCAAAACAATACGGGATGGTTTCTACCTATAGTCGTTAGCAAAGAATATGCCACACTACCTACTCTATCCCCACCAACTTATGCGTCTGCAGCGACAAACGCCAAGCGGGGTGATGCAGCACATAGTCTATAGTCTCAGCAGTGTTTTGGCATGAACAGGGCTGCAGGAACCAGTGCTTACTCTTCAGTTGCCGACGCCATTGTTCTACATCCTGCCCTGTATAGACCACTTTTACCTCATCGGCTTCGTGCAGCAGCAGTTTGCTCCCTTCTTTGGGCGAACAAGTAACCCAGTCGATACCCTCAGGCACAGGGTGAGTACCGTTGGTTTCGATACATATCGTATCAGCAAGACGGTGCAGAGACCCGATTAACTTGTCATCTACTTGCAGAGAGGGTTCACCTCCCGTCAGCACAATCAGCGTAGAGCGAGCAGGAAGGGGTTCTCTTGCCTGAAGGAGCGACGATACTTGCTCGGAAATGTCTTCGGCACTGCACAGGCAATATTCGCTGAAATCCGTATCACAGAATGAGCAATGCAAGTTGCAACCTGAGAAGCGTATAAACACAGTCGGCGTCCCAGTATGATAACCCTCACCCTGAAGGCTAAGGAATATTTCGTGGACACGATACTTTCCGTCCATTATCGCTCGTAGATAGCCGTGTTCCCTTCCGATTCCTGCACCGACACTTTATAGCAGTTCTCCACATGGTCGCAAATCCAACGGGCGATGTTTTCTGCCGATGGGTTCATGGGCAGTACTTCGTTGATATAGCGGTGGTCGAAAGTATCTTTCACGATGTTCTTGATATGGGTAAAGTCAGTTACCATGCCATCCCTGTTAAGTTCTTCGGACTTACAATAGACAGTAATGACCCAGTTATGCCCATGCAGTGCCTCGCACTTGCTCTCGTAGGAGAGGTTCAAGTTGTGCGCAGCCGATATTGTTATCCTTTTTTCGATGTAGTACATATAGCCGATTGTTTATTCTTCGTATTGTGTCTTATCTTCGATACCCGCTTCTCGCAGGGCCTCGCGACGCTCGACGCAGGTTCCGCACTTACCGCAAGGACGCTCTCCGCCTTTGTAGCAACTCCATGTCTCTGCATAGTCGATACCCAGTTCCTTCCCCCGACGGGCAATGTCGGCTTTAGTCCATTGGGTGTAAGGCGTGAACAACTCTACCTGTTGATAGGTGCCTGCCTGACACGACCGGTTCATTGCCTCCACAAACGCAGCACGGCAGTCGGGATAGATGGCATGGTCGCCACTATGGTTAGCCAACATGATACGCTTCAAAGCATTATCCTCAGCCAGCCCTGCGGCAATGGCAATCATTATCCCGTTGCGAAACGGCACCACCGTCGAACGCATGTTTTCGGACGCATAATGCCCTTCAGGAATACTCTCCGCACCCGACAACAAGGAACTATGGAAATACTGCTTCATAAAGTCCAAATTGATAACAATATGCCGTATCCCTAAACGCTTGCAGTGCAGAGCAGCGCATTGCAGTTCTTTGGCATTATGATTACTACCGTAGTTGAAACTTACTGCCAAAGCAATGGCATCCTTGTAGTCATAAAGCATTGTGGTAGAGTCCATTCCACCGGAATATATCAATATGCTGTCTTTCATCTCCGTGCATTGTTAAGACAATAGCCCATCTGTTCACGCAAACGCATTTCCCGCAGAGCCTGATGCGACTCGTCGCCGTAGTTGGCAAAGGGGTAGATGCTTATTCCGCCACGAGGCATAAACAAGCCCGTTACTTCTATATACTTCGGACTCATCAAACGGATAAGGTCTTGCATGATGATGTTCACACAGTCCTCGTGAAAATCACCGTGATTGCGAAACGAGAACAAGTAAAGTTTCAGCGACTTACTCTCCACCATCTTTTCCTGCGGGATATACGAAATAACGATAGTACCAAAATCGGGTTGCCCCGTCTTCGGACACAGAGAAGTAAACTCAGGACAGTGCAATGTTACCAAATACTCATTCTCGGGATGTTTATTCACAAAGGTCTCCAACAACTGCGGAGCATAATCGGTAGGATAACTTGTGTGTTGGTTACCCAATAGGCTAACGCCTGATAATTCTTCAGATGTTCTCATTGTTTTCAGTGCTTTATAAAAAGATTATGTGAGGGAAAAACAATAGCCCCACTTATGATTGTTTATTTCAGAAATATCTCCTTCAACTCCTCTACCCTATCCAATCGTTCCCAACTGAACAGTTCCACCTTACGCTTGAACTCCTTGCCGCAATCGTCCACAAAGGTTTTCTCGACCACTTGCGGAGTACGCCCGACATGTCCGTAACTTGCTGTCTCTTCATAAATAGGTTGTAGGAGATGGTAAGTCTCTGCAATTGCTCCCGGACGAAGATCAAACAACGACAGTATCCGCTTGGCAATCTCACCGTCGCTATATCGTGTCTGATTCGTACCGTAAGTGTCGATGCACAGACTGACAGGGTCGGCTATACCGATAGCATAACTTATCTGCACCAACGCACGATGAGCCATACCTGCTGCCACTATATTCTTCGCAATATGCCGAGCAGCATAAGCAGCAGAACGATCTACTTTGCTCGGGTCTTTTCCCGAGAAAGCACCACCACCGTGCGCTCCACGACCACCATACGTATCTACGATTATCTTCCGACCCGTCAACCCCGTATCACCGTGAGGACCACCTATAACAAAACTACCCGTCGGGTTAATCAGCAACTTGATATGCGGATCACTGAGCAACTCCTTATAACGCTGGTCGCGAGTAGCAACACGAGGCAACAATATCTCACGAACATCCTGTGCGATCTGCTCCTGACTCACATCCGGGTCGTGCTGCGTAGAGAGAACTATCGTATCTATCCTGACAGGCTTGTTCGCATCATCATATTCCATCGTTACCTGCGACTTTGAGTCAGGACGCAAATAAGTCATCTGCTTACCCTCGTGACGAATACGAGCCAAAGTAAACATCAGCGTATGAGCCAAATCAAGCGTCAGAGGCATATAGTTATCCGTCTCGTCTGTGGCATAACCAAACATCATACCTTGGTCACCTGCCCCCTGACTCAACCGACTACCACGAGAGACACCACGATTAATATCTTTCGATTGCTCATGCAAAGCCGTCAATATCCCGCACGAGGCCGAGTCAAACATATACTCACTCTTCGTATAACCTATTCGGGCAATCGTACGACGGGCAATCCGCTGCAGATCGACATAAGCATTGCTACTTACCTCACCCGAAATGATAACCTGACCAGTTGTTACCAAGGTTTCACACGCCACATGACTCTCTTCATCTTGAGCCAGAAATGCATCCAATACTGCATCTGAAATCTGGTCGGCTACTTTATCGGGATGACCTTCCGACACCGACTCTGAAGTAAATAAATAAGACATAATTATACCATAACTTACTTTTGCAAATACCACGAACAATTCACACGGGTACTCACAGGGTTAAACATAAAAATCATGGATTGCTTATGCGTTGTCAAGAACGATTTTAGCATTTTTTATAGTGGTTGCAAGCAGTCCAAATCTATCCACTTTCTACACAGAATACCTTGTATTCTTTTGACGCCGCAAAGGTACAACAACTAATATAATCCCGCAAGCCTTTTCGCAATAAAAAACCACACCTAACCTATCAACTTGCAACCGGACAGTAATATAATACAAAATGCTTTTAGTTGGTATGTTTCAGAAATCATCAAAAAGATGCCAATACCCCAACCTCAAAAATAAAGATAAAAACCATGACAACCTACAAAACTAACCATTAGTGCATAGCGGAATAAAGGCTCCATTAAATGTCATTAAAGAACCCTTAAGAACAACCCATACCCCCCTTCTTCAAACGATTGGGCAGATACTATGCAACAAGGCTATTTCAATTTCCATGTCTGCCACGATGTGCCTACAACGGCAGAGGGAATGACACACGGTGTCTGTGACTTGCCATTGAGTATGATAGACTGCTGACGCACATTGGTGGTGATATAGTCGCGGAGGTCTTGCAGGGTTACATCGCCTGCAGTGGATTGCAGTTTCTTGAGCAGGTAGTAGGTAAACATACCATGTTGCTTCTCGCGATTGGGGTAGGCGGTCTCATCCCCTTGCGCCGCAGAGAATACCACCATATTGCCTTGGGGCACACCGTTTTTGGCTTTGAGTGCCACACCGCGTGCCGAAGCCAACATACCCTCCTCGCGTTTGCTACCCGAGAAACAAGCGTCCATAAAAATGGTCACATTGGCTGTACTCATCTGCCCCAACGAGGCATAGAGGTTATCCACCTTATATCCCGTAGTAATATCCGTGCTGATACCGTCCACCGGTAGGAGATAAGCGGTGCGGCTGCTCTCGTCAGGGATACCATGCCCCGCATAGTAGAAGATGATATGTGCATCGTCAAATACCTCTGTGATATTCTCCAACCACGTGACTTGCGCCTTGAGTTGGTTGCCTGTGGCGTTCTGCACATAGCGGATATGCTTTTCGGGAATGCCCAATGTCTTTTTGCAATACTCGTAGAAGATATTGCCGTCGTTGAGCGCAAAGGGTACAGAGGCTACCGATTGGTAGTTCTCGTTGGCAATGATAACTGCAAAAGCCTTGTCGTTGCGAATATTGCTGACGGGTATATTCTCGTCCACATCCGCAAGAAGGGTGGCTCGGTGTATCTCCACTTCCGAGTCGTTGCGTGCCACATTCATCTCTATCGTTCCACCGATGTGCTGCCCGAGTTTGAGCGAGACCGTCTCCCCTTTGGCATAGCCCTTTTGCTCCGACAATGCCACCTGCACATCGATGTTCTCTGCCGCCTCTTGGTTGGTAATCAACTCATAATCAAACATACGACTCTCGCCTGCCGCCAATGCGGGGATAGTCACATACTCCATATCGCCCCCTATGCGGTTCACATTCCTCGGCAGTTTGATTTGTACCCCTACATTCTCCGCCTTGCCTTGGTCCATATTCTGCACGATTACTTGCAAACGGAAAGGCTTGCGTCGTTGCAACACACCCGAGTTATCCCCCACAATCTTGTAACTCGCTACATTTACCATGGGTGTCTTCAGTTTGTGCGTGCCGATGGTGGACTTGATTTGCTCCGTGCCGTAGCCATTCGGCTCGTCCACATACATACTCAAGGTAATTTCCCCTGTAACGGTGGAAGTGCCTGCGCTGATGGGGATCTCCACCAACTGCGTCGTCCCTTTCGGAATAACGGGTAATGCAACATCTTTCAGCCGAATATCCTGTGTAGCCCCCGTAGCAGATACTTTGGCAACACACGCATATCCGTCACCACGCCCCGAGTTGGCAACCTGAAAGCGTATCTTGCATTGCTCATTGCCGTCAATCACCCCATTGCCGTCTTGGTCAATAAACTGCACAGAGTTTGGCACTATATCCAAAATTGGAGGAATAATCTCCTTTTTAATACAGAAGTCCATAGGGGCACTGACATTAGATTGGGCAAGCAGATTGCCTGTTGCAAATACAAAAGCTAAAAGTAATAAAGTCTTTTTCATAAAGTTTTGTTTTTTTATGGTTTTATGGCAACCACTCTTACGAGATGGTTGCTATTATCATTTAATCTAACTCTTGAACAAGACGGACTGCTCGGCGACCGCGATAGAGATCGTCGTCCGTGTACGCTTGATACGAGCTGAAGTACAGGTAGTACGCGTAGCGCGAGTCGTTCGCTGTAGCAGACCAATAGCGGCCGCCGTATTGCACATTGCATGTATTCGACCCGTAGCAGTACCCCGAAGCAGGCAAAAATACTGCGCCTGCGGATTCCAACTGTTGCCATTCGACAAGCGTGAATGTTTGATAGTCAGCATACGCTTGAACACCGCACGAACTTGCGGAACCGCTCTTGAATGTTATACCCTCCGGGCAAGTCCAATTATCTGGCAAAAAGATTAGACCATTAACATACTCCATATCACTCAATTTAATACGGGCAACCCCTTTCCTCTCACTTGCATTGGTGCGAGTATAGATTAGGTGTTTCCACTCATCATTCGTTAGTGTGCGGTAGGTAATGCCATCACCTATATTCTTACCCCAATCCATAAAATTGCCTGGATAATCGAAATAAGATATAGAGGTGCTAATACCCCACTTGGCCGTCCCTATGCTGCCACTCCAACCGAAGAGGTCTATCTTGTCGGCTTGCGCAGAACCACTCTTCGAATAGCCTAATGTAGCGTCATACGACTCCGTACCACCGCTGACATTGGAAACACCAAGCATATCGTATTGGTTCTCGGCAAACGACCATGTGGCAGTGGATCGCGTGTACTGAAGATTACCCGGTGAAAAAACGATTTTTTTGTTTTTACTTACTGAAAAATAATACTGCACAGGCTTTACTTCCACCTTGAAGCGTACATTTTGCGCCACAAATTCGGTCTGCTCCTGTAATGGTTGCCATATAATTTGTTTGTTTACACCTGCAGAAACATCTTTTCCAACACTACCTGTTACGGCTTTGAGTTCAGTATATCGGTTAGATTGCCCTGTGGCAACCAATACGCGAACAGCGGCTCTTTTATCGAGTTCGTAAGTGATGATAATATACTCCCCGTCTTGATACACACGAACATTAGTGGCGTTCTGCGCAAAGGCAGGAAACGCAGAAAACAATAGAAGAATGAATATAATGAATGTTTTCATGAACATTAAGATTTACTATGCTAATAAGGAACAACTATTTCAAGAATATCAGAAAAAGATTCATTAATGGAGATATGTCTGTCTTTACAGATAGACTGATTGAATATATTTTGTGCCAATTGCTCTGTAAAAAATACTTCATTCTCGTCCGCCATTATAGAAGAGGCAAAAAGCAATCGATAATAAATGATACGTAATTTCCTTGGAGTTAAATAATAGTTTGGGGTCTGCGACACAAAATGTCGAAGCCAATGGGCTATGACTTTTTCTGAAATTGGCAAATCTTGTTGAGTTCCAACAACCGAATAATGTAAAGACCTTTCTGCGCGAGTTGTGCTATAGGGGAGAGCGTCACTATCTACAGCAGTCTCATTATACAGACACATGACAAACCTTTGCTGTTGAGAAACATCTAACTTGGGTAATCCAACACTAAACAAGAATAATTTATCCAACTGTTCAGTAATAATGTCTCTGTGCAAATTATAAGTCTCTCTGTTATATTTTTTGTGTAGGGCAGAAATTACTCTATCCTGGTCTAAACTGCAAATAACAATAAGCCGTTTTTGTATGATTGGGTTCTCCAATATGGTACGGAGCGAATCCAAAATGTTTATCATTTTATCTTCATTACAACGGTCAATATCGTCTATGTATAGTATAACTTTTCTCCTCTCGGTGTGTTTGCATATCCATAGAGAAAGTAAGTTGGATAAACTATCTTCAATCTCGTTTTGTATACCAAGGATATCCGTGAATCCACATCGCCTATTGATATCCAGTAAGTATTGTTGTATTTGATTTATATATTGCATTATGTCGACAATTATTGCAAGACCACCAGCTCCTGATAAAATCCATTTACAAAATAATGCCATATTGGAGTGTAGTATAAACAATATCGCAATGATACACACACATACCAATAGAAGACTACTGCATAGCGAAGTATATTTTTGGATTTGATACAATCTATTTATTATGCGTACCCACAATCTCCCCTCACAATATATGGTTTCGTAAAGGTATGCCCATAATGCAGGAGTATCCTGATATTTCCATGCGTTAAACTCTACAATATCATAATGGATGTGCTGTTTTCGTTCTTTTCTTGTGTGCTTTTTACAATCTTGCCTCTCCAAAGTTTGCGTTTTAACTTGATTCCAGAAATACGTTTTACCACGTCCCCATTGCCCGAAGATACCAATCATGCACAAGTTATCAGTAGTTGAATGAACAATACTATCCAATTGTGATAAAAAACAACTGGCAATCTTACTAACACCAAAACAAGGGATAGTATTTTTATCCTTAATGGACATTGTTATTTCCTTTGCGATATACATAATGTCAGTAATCTTAAGTTATAATAAATCTCTAACGAGACGGACTACCTGCCCATAGTTGCGATGGCAGCTGACATCCGCGTACGCTTCAATCGAGCGGAAGTACAGGTAGTATGCGTCGTTCGGGTCGTACGCCGTAGCAGAAGCAGACCAATAGTAGCCGTGGTTCTGCACAGTGCTCATACTCGACCCGTTGCGGCTCCCCGAAGCAGGCAAGAATACTGCGCCTGCTGATTCCAACTGTTGCCATTTGGCAAGCGTGAATATTTGATAGTCAGCATACGCTTGAATACCATACGAACTTGCAAAACCGCTCTTGAATGTTATACCCTCCGGGCAAGTCCAATTATCCGGCAAAAAGATTAGACCATTAACATACTCCGTATCACTCAATTTAATACGGGCGACACCTTTCTTCTCACCTGCATTGGTGCGAGTATAGATTAGATAAAACCACTCATCTTTCGTTAGTGTGCGGTAGGTAGTGCCGTCACCTATATTTATTCCCCAATCCACAAAGTCGCCTGCGTAGTCATCGCTGTTTTTGGAGGTGCTAATACCCCACTTGGCAGTCCCTGTACTACCACTCCAACCAAACAAATCTATCCAACCATTGTAGTTCTTTGATATATTCGAGTTTGCGTTTCCAATGTATTCCCATTGATGTGATGCAAAACGCCATGTATTGGTACTTGCTCGGTACTGAAGATTACCCGGTGAGAAGGCAATCTTTTTGATCGCACTTACTGAAAAATAATACTGCACAGGCTCTGATTCCACCTTGAAGCGTACATTCTGTGCCACAAACTCCGTTTGCTCCCGCAAGGGTTGCCATATAATTCGTTTGTTTATACCCGCAGAGATGTCTTTTCCGACACTGCCCGTTACGGCTTTGAGTTCGGTATAGCGGTTAGATTGTCCCGTGGCTACATATATACGGACATTGGCTTGTTTATTAAGGTCATAAGTAATCACAATATTCTCTCCCTCCTGCTGCACACGAACATTAGTGGCGTTCTGCGCAAGGACAGACAGGGTAGAAGACAGCAGTAATAGGAAAATAATGACTCTTTGCTTCATACACTTGTTTTATTTCCGGATTATTACCGTTTTCTGTAGCACTTGCGCATGCTCATCCCGCTTTAGCAGTCGTGTACGCCACGCATGAAAGTCCTCTAACCCCATGCCTATACCTGGCATTGCAGGCTTGCTGAACGGCTGTGTGGAGAATACAATATACAGGTAGTCAGTTTCTTGTTCTCCTGTGCAGGTCATTACATATTCGTCTACTATAGGGCGTTCTGCCAGCGTTGCCTGTGCCTTGGAGAAGAACACATATTCCCTATTGGCAGCCACCGCATAAGCCCCTTCCGCCTGCGACTGATATGGCAACATACACACTACCAGCCCATCTGCGTCCATCAAAAAGATAGCCACATAGCCGCCTACGGGCGAGAGAAAGGATATATACAAGTCATCACCTGCCCGAAAAGTCTCTGCCTCGTGCTTGGACTCTGTGCCGTTGCGTAACACACGCACTTGCAGCGGCACCTCGCTACGGGTTATCTCACGCGCTTTGCCGCACACACGGGCATAGACCGAGGTTACGCCCGTGCGCTCGTCCACCGCAAAGCGGTAAGTCGCTTCTTCCGTGTCGCCCAACCATTCCCCCCGCACCTCACTACCACCCAACGACTGAAACACCACATCGCCCTTGCCGTTGCGGCTACTGATGTAGGTGGCGTTGTCCTGCGAAACCATCATACCATATTCCGCCGCCAATGCCTCCAGTCGTGCCCGCTCGGCGGCAATGCGTTTTGCCTCCTCGCGGCTGACATTATCGGGTACCACATAGGTATAGTCGCCACAGATAGTCTTGACGGGAGCGGCGGCATATACCGATACACTGAAAAGCAACAGACTCCCCCATACCCACTCAAGGAGTATGTGCCGTAACCGCATATCCCTACTCATCTTAGCCATAATTATTCAACCCATACAACAAGGTGTTATATGATTGGCAATGGGGATAAACGCCCCATTGCCAATCATAGATGTTAGAAACCGAGAACTTGGTCAAGTTGGTTGTGCAGGTCTTTCCCCTTGTTCTCAAGGTCTTGACGGATAACGCGTTTGGCTGCTTCGTAAGCCATCTTTTGGTTGTAGGCAAGGCGAACCAACACCTCTTTGTTCTTGTTGGACTTGGTGCGATACACTTCCATCACGGGTAGCACACGCCCGAGGCTCTGCGAGATAAGGTTCTTGCTGGCTGTGACGCTTTCTGTGATGGAAGCAGCGTCATCAGCTGCGAGTTGACGGTTAGCCACCGTATTCTCTATGAGGGCAGTAACCTCCGTCTGTATCTGACCGGCAAGGTTTTGCTTGGCGAGTTCAAGGGCTTGCATCTTAGCGGCATCGTAGTTCTCGCCAATGCTCATTGCCTCCGCCATAATATAGAGAGGATATCCGCCTTCATCGTATTCGTACTGCATGGTGTAGGAGCGCTCTAATTGTTTCTCAAGGGGCAATGCACCCGGCGAAACGAGCCAACCTGCTTTCTTGAGTTTCTTGGCTTCTTTCTTAGTGGCGCGGCTGACTTTGGCATTGAGTTCTTTCTTGCTTTGTTTCACGACCTCATTACGCTCTTTGTTTAACTCTTTCTGCGATTGTGCAGACATCGTGCATGGTACTGCCATTGTGAGTGCCAATGCAAATAACATGATTTTGTTCATTTGTTTGGTTTTTTTATGTCCGCTCCTTGTACGGACTTAAGTTATTATGGTTGGTAATTCTTTTCAGGTAGAGATATAGTTTCGCATGCGTTTATTGCTTTCTTTGCGGACTATGTTCTCCCGCCGGATAATGTTGGTAAGTAAGTAACGATACCCCATAACAAAATCAAAGCGTGAACTTTCGTTCGTTTCCATTGAGTTTTTGAGGTCTTCGACTACCTTTATCTATCAATATCTACGCAAAAGCTCACGCCGCAGGGCGCGAGTGTTTGGGCTTTTGCTTGATAGATAAATAAGAATTTGAAAGTGTCGAAGTTTCAAAAACTCAAGTTCGGCTTATAACACTTGGTTACATATATGTCATTGCGGTCTTACCGCGCGTCGTTCATAGGCTATTGGGTTGATTTTGTTTTTTATCAGTTAGAGGGATGTTTTGTAACATTCGGCTGCAAAGATACAACTTTTATCGCACATACACAAAAAACAAGATGAGATTGGCGGAAGAAAAATACCCAAATAGTACGGATTTGGGTCGGAGTTGGCTCGGCTTTCGTTCGAAAATCACATAAGAATCACATAAGAATTACATAAGAATCTCTTAAGAATGGCATATAGTGATATATTAGTTACAAGAGAGATGCTATAGGGAGGGTTGCAGAAAAGAAAATAGAGAGAACTGAACAATACAGAAAGAGAAAAAAGAAGAGAAAGAAATAAAAGAAAGGAGAAAAACAAGAGTGGAAGGAACAGCCAAAAGAGAAGGAGTTTTTAGCCACTAATCTCGGACTTATATCCATACCACATCCATAGCACATCCATAGCACATCCATAGCACTACCTTACCACATAAGACTTTTGTAGGGCTTTTAGGCAACCTTTTTGTAGTCTTTTACCGTATCATATCCCATTTTGGGGCTTGGTACTAAGGGTTGACTTTGGGGGCTATGGGTCATTTTCCTCATCAACGACCCTATCATCATACCCCCATTTGCACACTTACGCAACTTTTCGTATCTTTGCACACAGAAAAATCAATTCAACATGCTAAAAACAAAAGACGAAATAGTACAAAACTGGCTACCACGATACACCAAACGCCAATTAGAGGATTTCGCAGACTACATCCTCCTCACTAACTTCAACCACTATGTAGAGTTGTTCGCCCAACAGTACAATGTTCCTGTAATAGGCAAAGAAGGAAATATGCCCAACGCTTCCGCCAACAATATGACTATCATCAACTTCGGAATAGGAAGCCCAAATGCTGCCCTCATCATGGATATGCTAAGTGCTATACATCCAAAAGCCGTTCTATTCTTAGGCAAGTGCGGAGGATTGAGGGATAAAAATAAAATAGGCGACTATATCTTGCCCTCTGCTGCAATAAGAGGAGAAGGTACCAGCAACGACTATTATCCACCCGAAATACCTGCATTGCCCGCATTTAGTATATTACGAGCCGTTTCCACCAGCATTCGGAACTACGGACACGACTATTGGACAGGCACTGTCTATACCACCAACCGACGGGTCTGGGAACACGATGAACAATTCCGCCAATATCTGCGCTCCACAAGAGCGTATGCCGTCGATATGGAGACGGCCACACTTCTCACTGTAGGATTCCACAACAGTATCCCGACAGGAGTACTGCTCCTCATATCCGATATGCCACTACAACCCGATGGCATCAAAACAGAAGCCATGGATCGGAAAACCACCGAACTATACGCAAGGGAACATCTCGAAATAGGCATTGATGCACTCACCGCTATACAAAACAACTCCTTCACACTCAAACACCTACGATTCGAGTAACACATTATGACCACCTACGACCAACTACTATTGCAACTCCAAAAGGGAAACTATGCTCCGCTCTATTTCCTCTATGGCGAAGAGCCTTACTATATAGACCTCATCGCCGACTACATCGAACAACATCTGCTCGATGATATGAGCCGAGAGTTCGATCTGACCATCGCCTATGGAAAAGACTACGAGCGAGATATATCTCCCCTCATTGCCGCTGCCCGACGATTCCCAATGGTCGCACAACACCAGGTCATTATAGTAAGAGAAGCCCAAAATATACGCAACTGGGCACCACTGGAACTCTACCTGAAACAAATCGTACCTACCACCATCCTCGTCTTTTGCTACAAGTACGGAACACCTGACCGACGACGAGCCGTCTTCGCTAATATAGAGAAGAACGGAGGAGTTATGATGGAATCAAAAAAATTACAAGACTATCAGGTACAGAAATGGATTCTCGACTACATCCGACAATACAACACCGATAAACAAACCCACATCACTATCGACGAGCGCATATCGGCACTACTCGCCGAAAGCATCGGAAACGACCTGCAAAAGATTGTAGGTGAACTCAAACGACTGATTGCAGGACTACCGGAAGGCACCAACCGTATTGATGCCGACATTGTTCAACGAAACATCGGAATATCGAAAGACTACAATATATTCGAACTCCAATCGGCTATCATCAACGGAGACATCTTAAAGGCAAATCGAATAACCCGCTACTTTGCCGACAGCAAACAACATCCAATCCAAAAAGAAATCATTCCCCTGTTTAATTTCTTTGCCAACCTATTGTTGTACCTCTACCTGCCAAGAGAACAAAAAGACGAACGCACAGCAGCAAGCATTCTCAAAATATCACCCTACTTCGTAAAAGACTACCAAAAAGCAGCCACACGCTTCTCCAAAGGAAAAACATTCCGAATCATCGGCTATATTCGACAAGCCGATGTCCGATCAAAAGGCTTCAATAATCCAAGCGTCACTGAAACCGAAATCTGGGAAGAACTAATCTATCAGATAATGCACTGACAAGCACTGCGAAAGCACCATCAACGAACATAGTTCGCAAGATACTTCCCCAATGCTTCACCTGCGTGCTTATGTCCGTCACCTATCAAATTAGTTATCGAACCGAAAACACCACCGTCCGCTGCTATATACTTGCTGTAAACAACCGTCCCACTTTCCTTCTCTACAAAATCAACGGTCGATACAAAACGACCCTTCTTATTCAGATACTCTACATTCACCACCGCTTCGTACGCTGCCTTGGGGAACGAACCTACCAAAAACTGATGACCTTCCAACTCCTCATTGAGTTCTCCGGAAAATTTAGCCTTCCACTCCCTTGCGATATTCACCCAAGGTTCGTCTGCCTCACTTTCCATAAACGGAATAAATTCATCCTCCTGCATAGAGCATAGACTGCCTTCTGCATAACGGATTGATAGGTCCAACTTGCTCTGACCCTGCAAAAAAGATAGAGGATTCTCTTGAGCAAACATACCCAATGGTAGCAACGCCAGGAATAATAGCAATTTCTTCATATTGTACAAGTGTTTAAGATGATACTTTCTTCATCGAATAATCAAACGACTGCAAAGATATATAAATATCTCCTCCCTCACAACAATAATCAAAAAAACTCCATCGTCCCTTCCGAAAAAGAAACAATGGAGAAACACATTACACTTATCTTCCACCCTAAATCAAAAGGAACGCCTTCCGTTCCGGAATCCGTTCCCTGTAAACGGCGTATCCCTTCCTACTCATAATCAAACAACAACACAACCTGCGTACTGCCATTGTTCGATGTCCTCGTCACCTCGTACGGATAATATGCATAGATAGTACTTGTATACACCCTCTGACACAACACCTGAGTTCCATCCCCTCCGTTCTTATCACTCCAGTACACATATATGTCGTAGTAATCATGCTTGGCAATGTTACTTAGTTCTACAGGACTGACAAAAATAAAGTCGTATGGCATAATCGCATTGGAAAGCAACTTATAAGTACTGTTCGCCCATGTCTTGACGCTATACGGACCACTGTCTTTCAACTTGAATTTATAGTACTTGTTGTCGTATGCCACTCTGTTGTAACGCAACCCCTTAAAGATAATCTTTGTAGGTTCCTCCACTGTCACATTCTTGCTGTAAGAACTTTCCTTCCCGTCCGCATTAAAGGCTCTCAATGTAACCTTATACGCCCCTTTCTCCGTGTAACGATATACAGGACTCTCCTCTTGGGAGATAAAACCGTCTCCGAAATCCCATCGATATTTCACCGCATTCTTCGACGAGTTCGTACAATCTATGGTCAATGGCTTGGTTATCTTCAACGAGAACTTCGCCTCAGGAGCAGGCAACTCCTTCTTTTCCGGAGTCGTTGGATAATAGTTCTCGTACGGATCGTCGCAGCAACAAAAAACCAGTGCTAAACAAAAAAGAAAAACATTTCTACGCATAATCTGACAATTTCAATTCGTTTCTGTTTCCTCCCATCCTCACTCTTGCCGCTTCTTAACCTCTATCTTCGGAAAATCCTTCATGCTGCAACCGTTTTGCATATTCGCACCCTGCTGCAACAACTCGTCATCTTGCAGACATTTGGGCAAGTGAAAACTGACACGCTCAAAATCTAACTTGCGCACACCGCCTCTATGCTCACTCTGTGGCAGATAGTGTGCGGCTTTATCTTTCAAAGCATGTCGGAAGGTACTATTGATAATACTCATCTGTTTGTCCAAGTTCTTGCGGGAGAAGTCAATCAAATGGTCTATCGTTTCACACATATCTCGGTCAATACGCTTCTTCAATATAGCAGCATATAGCAGTAGCAATTCGTCCCTGAAATCGGCTATCTGTTTCCGATAAAATCCCTCTTCATGACGCATATAAAGCATATAGATCGACTTGGCCAACGGAGGCAAATCCAATGTCAGTTCATACAAAGGAAGCCGTATGCGTAAAGCGGAATCAATAACAAGAGGACTCAACCCCTCTTGCTGCAAGATTTCAATATACTTGCGTATATCATTGGCGAACACTATTTCTATAGACCCGTCCTGACTCACCTCCTCTATCTTGTGCAAAATATCTCGTGCAATCTCCAAATTCGTAAGACGGCTCTTCTCATTCAGCATCACCTCACTTATACCGTTAATGCACTGATCTTTACTTAAAACAACAAGACAATCATATTCGGCTTTCTTCATACTTTCTGTACTTTTGGTATGCAAAAATAAAGCATATTTATCAACCCTACAAACCAAATACGCACTTGGTAACCATAAACCCGCATTTATGGTAACCTAACTAACCTATCACCTTCCACCGTCATACAAACCACACTATTTTCTGACAGATTTTTGCCAAATCAGAAGAATGTTGTACCTTTGTCGAGAAAACAGAGGAGAATGGTAGCATATTGTTTTTCCGATCGGACGACAACGCATAAAGGGATGTATATCAGCAAACAAAGCTGGCATTCTCCGATATAAAAAGTATAATTGTAATAACAACAACTTTCGTCTTTGAAACAATGGATAAGATATTGGATGAGTTAGATCGTAGAATCTTGAAAATTATCGGACAGAATGCACGCATACCCTTCCGTGAAGTAGCGGAGGTTTGTGGTGTATCGCGCGCAGCAGTACACCAGCGAGTACAACGAATGATAGACATGGGCGTCATCATTGGCTCCAGTTATGTCATCAATCCCAAAGCATTAGGATATCAATTGTGTGCCTATGTCGGCATCATACTCGAAAGAGGGAATCAATACCAGTCTGTCACCGAAGAATTGGAAAAGATACCTGAAATCGTCGAAAGTCATTTCACCTTGGGAGCATTCTCCCTGCTGATTAAACTCTATGCCAGAGACGACGAACACCTGTTTGAACTATTGAACTCTAAAATACAAGTCATACCGGGTGTGGCGAGAACCGAAACACTGACGGCACTCGACCAACGCATCAAACGAGACCTGCCAATCTGCAGCGACGACGAAGAACAACAGAAATAAACAAGAATAGCGCACACAAAGCAATAGCACTCTGATTATGGAAAAAGTAATTTCGGGCATACGCCCTACCGGAAACCTGCATCTTGGCAACTATTTCGGAGCAGTAAAGAGTTTTCTGCAAATGCAAGACCAATACCAATGCCTATTCTTTATTGCCGACTGGCATTCCCTCACCACACACCCTACACCAGAGAATATACGCAACTCCGCTAAAACGATATTAGCCGAATATCTTGCGTGCGGTATCGATCCCGACAAAGCACCTATCTATGTGCAGAGCGATGTCAAGCAAGTACTCGAGTTGTACCTCTATTTCAATATGAACACCTATCTCGGTGAGTTGGAACGCGTAACCTCCTTCAAAGAGAAGGTGCGCCAGAATCCCAACAATGTCAATGCCGGATTGCTCACCTATCCTACCCTCATGGCTGCTGACATCCTTGTACACAGAGCCGACAAAGTACCGGTGGGCAAAGACCAGGAACAGAACATGGAAATGGCACGCCTATGCGCAAGACGGTTCAATCGTATCTATGGCGTGGAATACTTCAAGGAACCCGAATCTTTCCACCTTTCCGATAAAGCAGTCAAAGTACCGGGACTCAATGGTACAGGCAAAATGGGTAAAAGCGAAGGCAATGCGCTCTACCTCTGCGACGATGAGAAAACCATACGGCAGAAAGTCATGAAAGCAGTTACCGACGCAGGACCTACCATGCCAAACCAAGAAAAGCCCGAAGTCATACAGAACCTTTTCACTCTCATGAACTTGGTTTCTACACCCGACACCTATAACTATTTCAACGACAAATACAACGACATGTCTATCCGCTACGGAGACATGAAAAAGCAATTGGCGGACGACATCAACGCTTTTTGCGCACCCATCCGTGAGAATATTGTTGCATTCCGAAGCGACGACGATTTCCTCAACAAAGTCATGCGCAACGGAGCGGAACACGCCGCCGTCAGTGCGCAGAAGACCATTGAAGAGGTGCGCCAAATAATAGGCTTCCACGCTTGATACGATAAACAACAAATACGATGAAAACAACCAAGTACCTTCCTCTCATTGCGCTACTGCTCACCTGCACCCTCACTTCCTATGCGTGGGATGCTATGGGGCATCGCATTGTTACCGAGATTGCATACCAAAACCTCACCAAGAAGGCACGCAAACAAGTTGACAATATCTTAGGCACAAGAGGCATGGTCTATTACTCCTCTTGGGCAGACGAGATCAAATCCGATACCATCTACCCGCATTCCTATGGCTGGCATTTTCAGAACCTGCCGGCTGGGCTATCCCGACAAGATATTGCCGACCTCTACAACAACCCCAAAGCACAAGGAGAACACCTGTTCTACGCCTTGGATAGCCTGACCAAAGTCCTGCAAACCGACAACACAGATGTTGACGCCCTCAAATTTATCGTCCACATTGTAGGCGATATGTTCCAACCTATGCACTTGGGACGTCCTGAAGACAAGGGAGGGAACAAAGTCCAAATGCGATGGTTCGGACGAGGGACTAACCTCCATTCACTTTGGGACCGTTGGCTTATCGATAACACACAATACTCCTACCTCGAGTATGTTACCTACCTCACCGATAAGTACGGCAATCAGAAAAAGCAACTGCAACAGTTGTCGCTACTGGATTGTTTGTACATCACCTACGACCGCCAACAACGGATCTATGCCTATCAGGAAACAGGCGACAACAACAACTATCACTATGCCTACCGCTTCCGCAACGATTTGGACCTCAGTCTTTATACGGCGGGACTGCAACTGGCAAACCTGCTCAATGCGTTGTATCAATGAGGCGGACCCTGTTCATATTGTCTTGTCAGCTGACCCTCTGCCTTTGCGCCGGCAATCAATATACCGACGACATCTACTACTATCCCTCACTGCATACCACCGACACCGTTTCCACAACGCCTAAACCGTACTACAACACCAAAAAGATGAAAGAACTGGTATTCATTGATACCCTTTCCATCGAAGGTACAGATACCATCCATACCCCAATCTCTGCCCGACCTTCAACAACCGACTAAGCATACAATGAGGCGTCTATCCCTGTGCATACTGTGTCTGTCTTGCCTCACATCCCATCTCATTGCGCAAGACTTCGACAGGCTCCTGCTTACGCAGCAGGATATAACAGGCACGGCACGCTATGTCGCTATGGCCGGAGCATTCACGGCATTAGGAGGAGACCCCTCTGCTATTAACGACAACCCTGCTGCCTTGGGACTATACCAACGCCGTGAACTCTCTTTCACCGTCGATGGACAATACTTCCTGAATTATTCCGCCATCGGAACATCAAACAGCAATATGTTTCGCCTTCCCCAACTGTCTTGGGTCTTCGGCTTTTCCTACGACAATAAACATGCAGGACTGCTACGACACAACTTCGTCCTCCAATACCATCGGCTACGCTCCTATAACCGTTCCTATAGCACCACTGCAGCACTGAACTACTCACAAACCGACTTGATAGCCGGTCTCACCGATGGACTGTCTCCCTCCGTCTTCAAAGTCGGAGACGAAGTGTGGAACGATGGCAATGTAGGGTGGCTCTCTGTCATAGGGTACGACTGCGGTGTCATCTTCCCCGATACTACAACGGCTATAGGTCAGTGGTACAGTGTATTAGAGAACAACGAAGCCGTACAAGCCAACACACAGGTAAAAGAAATAGGGTCTGCCAACCAATATATGGTAGCCTACGGAGCCAATATCTCCAATCGGTTCTACTTTGGCGTATCACTCAATATGCTATCCATATCACACACCAAAGAAGTAACCTACGAAGAAGCGTTCGGGAAAGGAGGAGGATATACCTATAAATCGACCGTCTCCACCAATGGGTTCGGCGGAAATCTGGCATTAGGACTCCTCTACCGCCCCGTAGCATGGTTCCGCATGGGAGCATCCGTCTATTCACCTTCCTACTCCTTCCTGCATGTCGCCAACTATGTGCAATGCAAGAATACAACATCCTACACCAATTCTCTTTCCATCGACAAATATCTCCTACCCATGCGGGCAACAATGGGCGTAGCATTCCAGTTCACAACCAAAGGCTTGCTCTCTTTGGAGTACGACCTGCGGTGTGGCTTACGCAACCGTCTGCCCTACGAACATACACTGAAGGTAGGAGCAGAAACTGTCATGCGTACAAATTGGTACCTGCGAATGGGTTACGCTTATCGGTCATCCTTCAAACAAACCGACTTCTCTTTCGTTCCCAACGCTACAGACACCCGCACCGATACAGAGTTCTTCAACCCTCTGGGCGCACACTATGCAAGTACAGGCTTTGGTTATCGCTCCAACCGATGGTTTATCGACTGTGCTTATCAGTTTCGCATAGAACAAATCAACTTCTTTGCACACGCCTACCAACTGCAACCCAATGCAGTGGATCTCACCTCCCATCGTATTGTACTTACAGTAGGGTTCACTCGCTAAAAAGCGTAAATATCCCTTCCATAAATACAAATACCCCTACCCTCCCGACCAGGTAGCCCACTCATCCCGTATCCCCTCCGCTTTCCATACTATTTACTACCTGTTCCAAAGGATGAATATAGGATGAATATAGGACGAATATAAGATGAATATAGGAAGAACCTACAAAACACCTACCAACCCCCTACGAAATTGCCCGCTGTAGAGCCATAGCGTGCTATGGCTCTCATATTATCTTCGCATGTTA
>CAVEFV010000008.1:0-42279 GCA_963615025.1 Firmicutes bacterium CAG:95
TCATCCTATATTCATCCTATATTCATCCTATATTCATCCTATATTCATCCTATATTCGTCCTATATAAAAATAACGATTTGGTATAGTATTTAAGAAAGAATAGTACATTTTTGCGTTAAGGCTTGCACAGATAGTACATTTTCTATAATTTTGCACGATATAGTGCCAAAGAGGGGACAGGATTGTTCTTGTGAGCGGGTTGGTTTTGTGGAGTAGGTAAGGATGAATGGGTTCGAAAGGCACAAAAGAAGGAAAAGAAACAACAAACACAGGATGAGCAGACAGACGCATATTATCCCTGAACCGAGCCTTCGTCGGTTGCCGTGGTACTTAGCCTTCGCCAAACTTGAGTTGAGCGAGGGAGCGCATGCCTTATCGTCCACACAGATTGCACGAGGTGTAGGCGTGGAGGCATCGGTTGTAGCCAAAGATCTGTCATACGTAGCCCTTACGGGGCGTACCCGTGTAGGCTACGACTTACCGGATTTGGTGCAATATCTTGAGGAGTTTTTAGGTTTCAGGCGTCAGCACAGAGCGTTTTTGTTTGGTGTGGGCAGGCTTGGCAGTGCGCTTCTGCATGATGGAGGGTTGGAACAGTATGGGTTGGACATAGTGGCGGGGTTCGATTCGAAATATGAGTTGTCGGGAACGAGTATCAACCATATTCCCATTCATCATATTGACCGCTTCGAAGAGATGGAGAACCAGTTGCATGTGGAGATCGGTGTTCTGACGGTACCCACCATAAAGGCGCAGCAAGTGACAGAGTTGATGGTGGCAAAGGGGATACGGGCGATATGGAACTTCACACCGTTCCGCATACAAGTGCCGGAGCATGTGGTTGTTCAGAACACGAGTATCTATGCGCATTTGGCATTGATGTACAAGCGGATAGAGATGTCGGAGGACGGATTGCTGCGTTAGATAAGAAAGAAAAAAAGAACAAGTATAACGCTACGAGCGACAGATACAGCACAAGAGAGTATGCAAAAGAGGATTATATTATCAGTATTGACTGTTTGGCTTCTTGGCTACGCCTCTGCCGTTGCGCACGATTATGCCGGTTCTTCGGTATTGAAGACGGGTAAGTTTGTAAAGATACAAGTAGAAGAGACGGGTATGTACCGTATCACATACGATGCTTTGCAAAATATGGGTCTGAACCCGCAGGATGTTCGTGTGCTTGGTTATGGCGGGGCGATGCTCAGTCAGGACTTCACACGCCGCAAGATAGACGATTTGCCTTCCGTGCCGTTCTATATGGAGAAAGGTGCTGACGGAGTGTTCGGTTCTGGGGATTATATAGTGTTCTATGCGCAGGGACCTGTCTCGTGGGACTACAACAGCGGTCGGTTTGTGCATACGCTGAATGCCTATTCGCAGTATGGATACTACTTCTTGAGTGATAATGCAGGTGAACAGCGATTGTTGAACCGTCGGGAGGCGAGTCTTGCTCCTGTGGGAGAGGTAGATACAATCAACAGTTATGTAAGGAATCTTGTACATGAGAAGGAGATACTCAACCTGATTGACAGAGCGGGAAGAAACGGAGGCGGAAGAGAGTTTTATGGTGAGGCACTGCAAAAAGAATCGCCTACGCTGTCGTTGGATTATGATATACCGAATATAGTGGCGGGGAGTCAGATACGGGGTTATGTGAGTATGGCAGGTACGGCGCAGGATGTGCATAACATCCGCATCAGCATAGGCAACAGCGTTCGTACGATGTCGATCAGTTCGATTGCCTCACAGCCTGTTACCGTGTATGCCATGACCAAAGAGGATGAACAGTATTACGAACCTTCGGAGGGTGTAACCCAACACATTGCCTTGACTTATACCAATCCGACTGCATCGGGGGTTGCCTATCTGAACTATATAGAATTGAGCGCAGAGTGTGCGTTGGTGATGGAAGACCATTATCTGTCGGTACGGCAGCCTCAGCAACTGAACAGCAGCAAGCAAGGCTTGTATAGGGTGCGTGGTTGCAGCGAGCAGACACAGGTGTGGAACATCAGCAAGTTAGATAGTATATACTCGGTGGAATGCCAGAGGGAAGGGGACGAGTTGTTGTTCCTGACCAGTGCGTCGTCGTTGGAAGAGTTTATTGTGGTTGATCCGACCCGTTGCGGTTACCGAACGCCTACGGTGATTGGTCAGATAGAGAATCAGAACCTGCATGCACTGCGTGACCTTGAGATGGTGATTATTCACCCTATGGGATATGAAGCCCCTGCCCAACGATTGGCATTGGCACACGAACAGATGGACGGGCTGAATGTAGGGACGGTGGCAGCAGAGCAGATATACAACGAGTTCTCGTCGGGTACGCCTGACGCTACGGCTTACAGGTGGTTGATGAAGATGCTTTACGACAGGGCACAGAGCGAGGGAGGACGGATGCCCAAGTATCTACTCTTGATGGGTGACGGTTCGTTTGACAATCGGCAGTTGCTCAGTACATCGCCTATAAATACGCTGTTGACCTATCAAGCACGGAACTCGGTATCGGAACCGGATGCATACGCTACTGACGATTATTTCTGCTGGTTGGACGACACGGAAGGGTTGGTAGATACCGATGTGAACATCACTATGGATATCAGTGTCGGCAGGTTGCCGGTTAACAGTGTGACCGAAGCGGAACAGGTGGTGGACAAGATTATAGAGTATATGGAGAACAAGACAGTCGGTAACTGGAAGACGCAGATATGTTTTCTGGCAGATGACGGTGATTCGGGTACTCACACCTTGGGTGCAGACCGTGCTGCCGATGCTATCCGAAGGAAGAGCAAGGACTTTGTTATCCATAAGATTTACACAGATGCTTATCAGCAGATTACAAGTGCCTCGAATGAATCGTACCCTATAGCCCAAAGCGAGATGAACAATCTGTTGCAGAACGGGGTATTGTTGTTCGACTATTCGGGTCACGGAGGCTATAACAACATTACGAGTGAGAATATGCTTTCAGCACGGGACATACGCGAGATGAGTAACACGAACTTAGGGTTCTGGGTGCTGGCGACTTGCAGTTTCTCTCATTTTGACTCTTACCATCGCAGCGCAGGAGAAGAGGCATTGTTGAATACTCACGGGGGTGCCATGGCTACTTTCTCGGCATGCAGGACGGTGTATGCATCGCAGAATGCTTACTTGAATCAGTTCGTGTGTGAGGCATTGTTCAGCATGAATACGCAACAGCGTTATGAGAACACGATAGGTGATGCCATCCGCATTGCGAAGAATCGTGCGAGGGGATTCCGTCCGACACAAGACAAGAATATATTGCCCTATATACTGTTAGGCGACCCTGCCGTCCGTTTGCACTATCCGGATGATTACAGGGTGGTTGCCCAATTGCAATCGGACACTTTGCGTGCGCTGACGACACACCAAGTGGCAGGATATATTGCCGATATGGCAGGGGATACGATCCGTGATTTTCAGGGAGAAGTGTCGCTCACGATGTGGGACAAGCAGCAACGGCTGACAACGAATGACAATGATGTGAGCGATGAGAGCAAGAAGGTGCGTACTTCGTACCTTGATTTCCCGAATATACTTTTTAAGGGAAACGCTACTGTGGAGGACGGGCTATTCAGCGTATCGCTGATGATCCCGAAGGATATTCAATACAACTACGGTTATGGCAGGATGGCTCTTTATGCGTACGACAGAGAGACCGGGAAAGAAGGTATGGGCAACAGAGAAGATTTTACGGTGGGGGGCAGCAGCAATATCGTTATTAACGACACTACGGGTCCACGCCTGACGCTCTATCTGAATAATCCCGCATTTACGGACGGAGGAAAGACCAACGAGTATCCGCATTTCTACGCCTATATAGAAGACGAGAACGGTATCAACACGATAGGCAGTGGGATCGGGCATGATTTGATGATGATAGTAGATAACGACCCTTTGCAGACCTACACGCTGAACAGTTATTTCATAGCGGACAACAATAGTTATCAGTCGGGATTGGTATCGTATCGGTTGAACGAACTGTCGGAAGGGCAACACAGTATCCGTTTCAGGGCATGGGACTTGCTGAACAACAGCAGTAATGCCACCTTGCAGTTTGAAGTAGTGAAGGGTTATGCTCCACAGATATTCTCTGTAACGGCTTACCCGAATCCTGTCAGCCGACATGGTAGTCTGCATCTTTTGGTGCAGCATGACAAGCCTGATCTAACGCTTGGTGTAGAGGTGTATGTATATGACTTTGCGGGAAGGCTTGTGTGGAAGCATACTCAGACGGGTACAGACGATATACAATGGGAAGTGAGCGATACGGCGACAGAGAGCGGGATGTATTTCTATCGGATACTGCTCCGTACGACGGATGGAACATATACAACAAAAACAGGTAAGATTATAGTAACTCAATAAGAACAGCCTATGAGGAATATTTAGATATGACGATGCCGGACCGCTTTGCAGGCAGAAAGATGCCATGCCGCTACACCAAAAGAAGCCGTATGGCGGAGGACAGAACACAATGCGGACGGGGGTCGGACGTTCAGACAAAAAAGTAACTAATGAAAACAAATAACATTATACAGATGAAAAAAGTAATCTTGGGCTTAGTTGCCACCATTCTGCCTTTCGCTTTTTGTGCGGCAGAAGAAAGTATGAATCCTATTATCACGGCGATGCCATCGTTGAGTATTGCTCCTGACGCTCATGCAGGAGGTTTGGGCGATGTTGGTGCTGCCACTACACCTGATATGAACTCCCAACATTGGAACGCTGCCAAATATGCCTTTATGGACAGCCGCGGCGGTATAACTGCGAACTACACACCATGGTTGAGGAAGTTGGTGAAAGATATTGACTTGGCATACTTGGCAGGTTTTTACAAGTTTGACGATTTGCAGGCCATTTCGGCATCGTTCACTTATTTCTCGTTGGGTCAGGTAGCCTTGACCAATTTGGACGGTACATTCCTGCAGAATGCCCAGCCTAACGAGTGGGCGTTGGATGTAGCCTACTCGCGTAAACTGATTGAGCATTTGAGTATGGCTGTTACACTTCGTTTTATGTACAGCGATATGAACAATGGTGCCAACAGTAACGAGAGTGGCGGGAAAGAGATGTATCCCGGTTGGACGATGGCAGCCGATATTTCGCTCTATTACCGCTTGCCTATACAACTGAAGATGGGTGAGAGTTATTTTGCGTTTGGTACGAACATATCGAATCTTGGCGGTAAGATTTCTTACGACAAGAAAGTAACCCAGAACTTTATTCCCGCCAACCTGCGTTTGGGTGTAAGTTATGAGTTGCCGTTTGATGACTACAACCGCTTGTCGTTTAATGCGGATATTAACAAATATCTGGTGCCTACGCGTAACTCGAAGTATGCAGTTGACGGAGACGGCAATGCCTTGGAGGGGCAGCAACTGACAGAGTGGTATTCGAACCTATCTTCTGCAAAGGGATGGTGGCTTTCGTTTGCCGATGCTCCGGGCGGCTTCAAAGAGGAGATGAGGGAGATTCAGTATGGTGTGGGTATGGAATACTCCTACGACAGGAAGTTCTTTGCCCGTGTGGGTTATTCTCATGAGAACAAGTGGAAAGGCAACCGTCGTTATGTTACTTTTGGTCTTGGTTTCAAGTTATCTATCTTCTCGTTAGACGCTGCTTATGTATTGGCAACTGCTGCCACTAACCCGTTAGACCAGACCTTACGCTTTACTGCCGCATTTGATTTGGCCGGTATTAAGGACTTGGTTAAGCGATAGGCTCCTATGCAAGCACTGCGTATTGGCTTTGGTTACGATGTACATGCGTTTGCCCCTGCCTGCGAGTTGTGGTTGGGGGGCATTCGTATTCCTTCGGAACGGGGACTGTTGGGTCATTCGGATGCGGATGTATTGATTCATGCGTTGTGTGATGCACTATTGGGTGCCGCTCATCTGCGTGACATCGGTTATCATTTTCCGGACACAAAAGGCAACGAGTATGAAGGGATAGACAGCAATATATTGTTGCGTCGTACGATGCAGATGGTTCGTGAGTGCGGGTATGAGTTGGGTAATGCCGATTGCACAGTATGCGCACAAATGCCCAAGTTGAGTCCCTATATTGAGCAGATGCAGTGTTGTATGGCAGGGGTGATGGAGGTGGATGAAGAGCAAGTCTCCGTGAAAGCGACCACCACTGAACACTTGGGGTTTGTAGGTAGGGAGGAAGGTATGTCGGCTTATGTAGTGGTGTTGCTTGTGAAGGGGGAACAGGAGGTTGGTTGATGAAGATTATAGGCATTACGGAAATAGACGGGCAGCAGGCTATGTACATCAAGCCCGATTCGGCATTGTTGGTTGGAGGCAAGCCATTTTTTATTCCCCACTTTTCAGAAGAGATTGTAGCACACACTTGTTTGGTGGTGAGGGTTAACCGTTTGGGTAGATGTATTGAAGAGCGGTTTGCGTCTCGTTATTACGACAAAGTGGCTATAGGGTTGAATCTGCAGGCTGCTAATTTGATCAGTACACCACCCTATTCTCTTGATAGTTTTGTTCGGGCGACAGGGTTTGATAACTCGCTTGTGGTGGGTGATTGGTTGGAACGAGATGGTATTGAGCAATGGATTATCGGCACGGGTTCCAGAGAGATGATTTACGGGTTGACGGATACGGTATGTAGTATTGATACTGCCATCAGTCGAGTGAGCTGGTATATTACAGTGCGGATGGGGGATATGGTAGCCATTGACTTTCGAGGAACTGCCATACCACTGCATAAAGAGAAAGAATGGAGGGGGAGAGCAGGAGAGAAGCAAGTGATGTATTGCAAGATTAAGTGATGCGATTGTGTTGGGTAAAGACCGATATATGAGAAACAGATTGATAGGTTTGTTAGTGGTGCTGACAGGGGCGTTGCAGGTATATGGACAGCGCCCGTTAGAAGCGTTCCTGACAATGCCGATGGAGTTGTGTCCATACTTCAACGAGGCTCAACGGAATGCTATAGGACAAGAGTTGGTAGTGAGCAGTCGTGAAAAAGACAGTACTGTGCTACAACCTGTGCCTAACCTATTTGGCAGCGAGTCGCGTCCGTTGTCGCTTACAGACAAGAGCATGTGTTTGGCAGTGGCTGAAGGAGTGGAATACGACTGGCTTGTTGAGAATAATACTATTGTCTTTATACAAACTTTATGTTCGCCTGTCTGTTCGTCGGTGGTGGCTGAATATGATATGAATTGGCAGTTCATACGACTTATTAAGCCTGATGTAGCAGGGGTGTTTGTCCGAGCCTATATTGAAGATGACAGGCTTGTCTTTGTAGATATGACGCCTGATATGGAGTTGGGGGATTGAGGAAAGTTGAATGTTAGTTGCTGTATGGAACTACCTATTTATCTGATTGGTTATATGGGTGCAGGGAAGACTACTATCGGTAGAATAGTAGCGGAACGATTGGGGTGGCATTTTGTTGATTTGGACGCTGCTTTTGCCGAGATTTATGGAACGAGTACGGCAGACTTTATCCGTAGTTATGGTATAGCGGAGTTTCGTAGAAGAGAGAAGGACTGTGTTGAGAGGTTGTCGGAACTGCCTATTCAGAAAGTTATTTATGCTACGGGTGGTGGCTATCCCTGTTGGGAGGACAATATGGATTGTTTGTTGGAGTTGGGTACAAGTATATATCTTCGTTGGGATAATCGTCATTTATCAGACCGTTTGTGGTTGACTGATTTGCGTGAGCGTCCCGTACTTGAGGCGAAGACCAAAGAAGAGTTGGATAAGTTTGTGGCGTGGCAGATGTCTGCAAGAGAGGCTTTTTACAGTAGGGCTAATTATACGATAAATGTGGCAGAACTTATCGGGAAAGATATTTCGGAGGAAGATGATGCGATGGTGGCTGCATCAGTGTGCGAACTAATAGGCTCGTTAATAAAAGATCAGAAGGAAAGAAAATAACAATAGATATATGAGTATAAATGATATACAAGATGCCATTATCGAAGAGTTCAGTGCTTTCGATGATTGGATGGATAAGTATTCTTTGTTGATAGATTATGGTAATGAGTTGGCTCCATTTCCGGAGGAGGAGCGTACTGAGAGCAACCTTATCGATGGGTGCCAAAGTAAAGTGTGGTTCACTGCACGGATGGAAGATGGTAAGGTGATTTATGCAGGTGACAGTGACGCTATATTGGTGAAGGGGATTGTTGCGTTGCTTATTCGTTGTTTGAGCGGTTTTAGTCCGAAAGAGATACTTGATTCGGACTTATATTTTATTGACAAGATAAACTTAAGGGAACACCTATCTCCAACTCGTAACAACGGGTTGGTTGCGATGCTTAAACAGATGCGTAACTATGCGTTGGTGTTTGAGATGAAGAATAAGTTATAGTTATGTGAGTTTGCAAGTACAGGGAGTTATTCTGTTACTTTACGGTATTTGCCCTCTATAAGAAGCATACCCGGCAGTATTTCGCCCCCCGATATTTTCTTGAAGGTTGTATAGGACAGTTCGGAGCCTGCTCCTTGTTCCTTAACTGCATTGTATCTGTTATCCCATACTTTCCCTTTTACGGGTTTTACGGTAGCCACATACTTATAGGTTGTTTTGCCCGTTTCAGGATTGATACGCCTTTCTACTACCTGGAATTTAGAAGCGTCGGTGATACCTTCTTTTTGTCCTATTTTAGCGGCATATCCTTGTAGTTTTCCCTTATCATCGTAGAGGACTGAATAGATAGGTGTTTTTACTTTGAAGTCTTCGTATTGTTGTGCAAGTGCTACAATGTTCTTATCCATAGAGCGTGCGCATATTGTACGGCACAACTCGGATCGTTCGTATTTCCCTTTTAGTACGCTCTTCTTATCGAATTCGTATTCGTGTGCTACATAGCGCACTTTGAACAGTGAGGTATCATTCAGGAACGCCGCTACTTTGTCGGGGTCAGGTGTAGCGGTATAGTAATTTTGGTAGAATATGGAAGCGATGGAATCGTTCCATACGAGTTGGTAGAGATAACTGTGTGTTTTTACTTTGAAGCCCGTAAAACTATCGGCAATCTCTCCTACTGTTTCAGCCATTTTTGCGCCTGAATTACCTCCGGTGAATGCATCTAATAGCCCTCCTATTATAGCGAATGATATTTTTGCGGCTTGTGCCTCTTGTTCGGCTGTTACATAGGTAATGTCGTTGACTAATACAAAGGTTTGTCCGATGAGTTCTTCTCCTGCATCGGATAGTGTTGCAAGTCCTTTGGTGGTATGGAGTGCTACTGCCACATCGACATCGGAGGCATTGTATTGTCCTCTTTCTGCAATGAGGTCAACATTGAATACCATTTCTTCGATATCATCGCCATGTAGGTTGAACCAGCGTGCTATAAGCCATGTCCCTATTTGATTTTTGTTGAGCAGGTCCTCCGTGTATAGTGCGTTCTTTTTCAGTTCGAGGGAGGAGAGTGCATGTCCATAGGTAGCCTTGTAGTAGCCGGTGTCTTTGCGTTGTACTCCGACTACCTCTTTGTTGTTGATAACCTTCCAAGGTAGTTGGTGGTCGTCGTACTTATCGGGCATAGGTAGAGAGTCGAAGGCTTGGAATATGTCGATACCAAACTCGTCTTCGGGATGATAGACGAGCATTGTAGTAAGGGAGTTGCGTCGATAGTCGAGTGTTTCACCTGCTACTAACGATAGCGGCCATAGGATAGCCGCTATCGTTAGTATAATGAATGTATTTTTCATGTGTGGGAGATGTTATCGTAGAAAACCGACATTGGTTGTTGTTGGTTGTTGTCCACTTCCGTACGCCACACCTACATCGCGCATTGCACTGATACGCTGCTTTTGGATATCGACGCTATCCTGATACTTCTTCATTTCGAATTTCCAGTCGTCGAGTACCTTTGCCTTTATTTCAGCATACAGTTTCATAGCGTCGTCGTAACAACCAGCGTCAGGTAGTATAAGGGAGAGGTATGCTCCAGCCTTTGTTGCACCGATGGTGTTCTGTTCGGCAGCCCATGCTTGTCGTGCGGCCGCCAGATTGATGTTGCATTGATTATCGATGTATTGCTGATAGATATTCAAGCCTGCTTGGATAGCATCGTCGTATTTGTTGCATTGGGCAGGAATGGTTACTATAAGTGAGAGTGCCTCTTCGTATTGCTTTGTTGAAGCCAAGAAGTTGGCTTTTTTGATGATATTGTCGGCTTCGTGGTTATAGTAAGCAATGATTTTGGATCGGCCTTCCTGTACGAATTTTGCGAGTATGGGAGATGATGTGTTTATGCTTTTGATGGCGTTCATATAGCATTTCGCCTCTGTATCGCCGACTCCCCGTGCTGGAAGGGAGGCAGTAGAGAAGACGACCTGATTAGTATAGTCCGCTATATAGAAGGTTATATCCATTTGCTCTACTATTTTCATAGGGGCTGAGGATACTACTTCTTTGGTTTGCGGTACGACAAAAGCAGTAAGGAAGAACTGTCCGAAATAGTCCATGGATGCAATACCGTTTGCGGTAAGCAGTTGCGTCAGTTTGTTTTTTATCTGTACTTGTGCGGCCGAGGGACATGGTTCTGCCTGTGATTCAACATAGACAGATATTGGCAGGTATTGTGTTTCTTGTGCTACCATAGTGAGTGCCGTTATTGCGGCGAGGAGTAGCGTTGCTATCTTTTTCATACTTTGATTGTTTTAAGTGGTGTTTTACTTCTCTCCCAAGATGAGTACTGCTCGTCCGAGTCCTTTCACCAGTACCTTGCTGGTTATGTTATAGGGTTCTTTTCGGAGCATCTTGGATAGTTTTCGTGCGAAAGCATTAGCGTCGATAGGTATTCCGTACTCGTCGTAAACAGGTATTCTCACTTGTGTAAAGTTAGCGACATTTTCGGACGCATAAGGCATAGAGAAGCGTCCACTGACGGTGTTCTGGAACATCCATCTGCTGATTATCTCGATGAGTTCACTATCGCCGTATTCCGTTTCGAGGTCGATGCCTGCTGCATTGTTCTCGAACACTTTGATGTCGAGTACTATTTCTCTTCCGATTGTCTGCATTTCGGTAAAATAGTCTTGCAGGCGTATATTGAAGTTGTCGATATTCGCCACGATAGCCTCTTCGAGCAAGACATCAACATCTGCCGTCATAGACGGTGTTCCCGCACCACTGACTGCGCCAATGCTCTTGGATGTGTATGCATCTTTGGCTTCGAGAACATAACTGACGGAATGTTTGGGTCCCATGTCTTTGACATCCCAAGTCAGTTCGAGTATGATGTCGGCTTTGGCTGTGCGTGCAAGTTCGTCGAGCGGACTTTCGGCGATTTCATTACCGGATTTGCTGACAGTCATATTGTCTTCTGCACGGCGTTGCTCCACATTTTTGATTGCCTGTTCAAGACTGTGTAATGGAAATTGGCGTTCCGCCATTAGGTCGTTGATTTTAGCAATAGCGAGTTTCAGTTCGACGCTCTCTTGAAGTGCCTGTTTGTAGTTTGGCACTTTCTGTACACTGCCCATATTGTCTATTTCGGTATAGAAGCCATTGTTGATGCACCATACATCTGATGGGAATACCATTAGTTCGGGCTTTTTAATCTGTGAGAATGATAGCGTGGTGATGAGTGTTGCTACCATTAGTATGATTGTTTTTTTCATATATGTTTTATTGATTGGTTATTGGATATTGAATCGTCCTTCTGCAGGAATTATTCCGTCGGCTTGTAGTCGTTTTTTCAGTTCATCTCTCTGTACGGTAACTGTGACTGTTTGTACCATTTGTGTTCTCGTCCGTTGGTAGGTGGATGTGAAAATACGCCTGTCTTTAAGTGAGCAGTAGTTTTTCCAGTCGCCGTTATCTGAAAAGAATGCATTGAAATAGTCTTCGTATTTTTCTTGTGCGTTTTTATCGAAGACGAGGGGTTTTAGGTCTTGTACTCCATTAGAGCCTGCTGCTACTCCGTCGAATATGACTTCCCGAACTGCTTTTCGTTGTGCATCGGTGAAAGCGATGGCGGAGTTACGAGCGCGTACCTCTGTACGGATGACATAGGATCCATCGTAGTTAGCAGATAGGAGTTTGCTGGGTTGGTCGTAGTAGGCTTGTGAGCGTCTTGCCCCACAACCAGCGAGCGACAACAGTGTTATTGTTGCTAATAGGAATATGCTTGATCGTTTCATAGTTACTCTTTTTATATTGTTTATGGATTAGAAGCCTGCATTGAGTGCTTTTATTACTCCTGCGGCTTCGAGTGCTTTGCGCAAGTCGTCTTTTCGGACGCTGACAATAACGCCTACTTTGTATTCTTTGCCGACCTTTACTGTTTCGGTAGTACCCTCGACGATGGAGGCATAGCGTTGGAATTCTCCTCCTGTATCGAAGAATTCTTTGAAGTAGGTATTATATTGCACTTCTGCGCCCGGAGTAGCGCATAGGGGTCGTTGTGCAATGCATCCGTTACCGCCGCCATATCCTTTGAAGATGACTCCATGTACGGCATTCTTTCGGCATTGTTCTTCTGCTACTGCGGCTTTCTTTGAATAACTCCATACCTTGACGAGGTATGTTCCTTGTGTAGCGTTTCCAGCACATTCGATTTCGTAACGGAACTGCTGTGTATCCTTGTCGGCTTTCTTTTTTCCTGCTGCCGATGCGCTTAAGCAAAGTGCTAAAGCGCAGATAATTGAAAGGAACTTTTTCATATTTGTAATGTTTTTGATTGTCGTTTGATTCCTATAGAAAGCACAAAGGTAGGGTTTATTTTTGGAAGGCACAAGTTTTTGGGGAATGAAATTGCGTTTATGGGGTTATGTGTTTATGCGTTGTTTAATTGGTTGAAAGGGTTTATTGGGTTTAACGGTAACATATAGTTTGTTCTGCGAAGGAGAGTTGAGAGCCATAGCACGCTATGGCTCTACAGCAAGCATAAACGATATTACATTCGACGGGTAAACAACGATGGTGTAAAGAGAGCCATAGCACGCTATGGCTCTACAGCGAGCATAAACGGTATTACATTCGACGGGCATACAACGAAGGCGTAAAGAGAGCCATAGCACGCTATGGCTCTACAGCGAGCATAACGCCAGCAATTAACAATTAATAATTAACAATTAACATGCGTATAGGCAATGGACAATTAAGAATTAATGGTTGATGACAAATAGGTGGAGGTGGGTGGTTGGGAGGAGGATTGTAGGTAGTTTGTATGGTCTTCCTATATTCTTCCTATATTCATCCTATATTCGTCTTATATTCATCCTTTGGAATTGGTAGTAAATACAGGGCTTGGCGGAGGGTAGTTTTGAGGAAAGGGGATGAGAATGGGATGGAAAGAGTAGGCTTTGTTTTAGGGATTTTTATTTTCTTTAAGAAGAGTGGGGACGGTAGGCGGTAGGTTATGCTTATTGCGGGGAAAACTATCGGGGTGGATAGGTATGGCTATTTGTTAGTATGGGGGTGTCGGTGGAGGATGTTCTTTATCTTATCGTAGAAGCGGAAGCAGAGGGGCGGGAGAAGGAATGCCATGAGTACGACAACGGACATGCCTATGAGTGTTACTTGACCGAGCGAGTGCATGGCAGGGTGTTTGGCAAAAACAAGTACGCCGATGCCTACGAACATGATTGCCGCAGAGAGCAAGATGCTTTGTTGGTATTGCGGGAGTATAGGCTTGCCTGTCCGTCGCTCATAGAGTTGCCCTTCGGTGATGAAAATGGTGTAGTCGTCGCCTTGTCCAAAGATGAAAGTGGCGAGGATGATATTGACGATATTGAAAGATATGCCGCATAAGGACATGATACCGAGAATCCACAGCCATGATACCGCCATCGGCAGGAAGGCGATGAGTGCCACCCAGAAACTGCGAAAGGCGATCCACAGGAAGAGGAATACGATGAGTGAGCAAGCGAGACCTATATAGTTGAAATTGTCGGAGAGACGGGTTGCTACGGAGGCGTTAAGGGAATTCATGTCGAAACAATGGAAGTGTGAGAGCCGTTGTTCGACCTGTTGTACAGCATTGTCAGGTACGATGAGCCGGTCGGCAAGGGTGAAGGAGCAGGGTTGGTTGATGTAGTAGCCTTGAAACATCGTTTTGAGGACGGGGGCAAAGAAGTCGTAGTCTTGAACCTGCCATTGGGTGGTGAGCAGTCGGGTGAATGGTTGGAACGCCTGTTCCTGAAAGCCGTACTGCTGTGCGGCGCGGTATAGTTGTGCTTGCAAGGTGTCAGCATGCAGTGAGCAGAAAGTCTGCCATCGGGCTATACGGCGGGCTTGTTCTTCTTGGGAGGGGAGATAGCGGGTGGCACTGCGTTGTTGCAGGACGAGTCCTTCTTGCAAGAGCGAATCGACGACAGCCTGTGCCGAGAGGGCTTGTTCGGAAGCGGTTGACCAATCGCCGTCTTGGGAAACGAGGTAGATTTCGGTGCCGAGCGGTTGCCCTGCAAGGTCGTTGAAGTAGCGGAAGTCGTTGCGTTGTTGCGGGGTCATGTAGTTGAGGTGGCTCACATCGGTATCGAAGCCGGTACGGAAAGAGAAGACAGAAAGGATGATCGTCAAAACGAGAAGGACAATGGCTGCGACGGTATGGGCTGGTTTGGGCAAACGGAGTTTACCGAGCGAACGAGGCAGGAGTGATGGCGTCGGGTTGGGTGGGGTTTCTTGGGGGAGGAGATGTGGCAGGAATATGACCGTGAACAGGATTGTTCCGACGAGCATAGCGGCAGAGAACAGCCCCAGATCGTGCAGGGCGACGGCAGAGAGGGGCAAGAGTGTCAGGAAGGCACCGACAGTAGTGATATTGCCAATGATAAGGGGCGAGATGGTTTCCTGCAAGGTCTGTCGTGGGGAGGAAGTATATTTGCGGTGTACGAGCAGATGGAGGGGATAGTTGACGGCTATGCCGATGAGTACGGAACTGATACCCAGCACGATGAGAGAAACCTCGTGTCGGAACAGAGCCATGACGCTTATTCCCATGAGCCAGCCAAAGGAGACGGTGAGAAGGATAAGGAAGATGTCCCGTTTGCGGGGTAACGACCGCCACAAGAGGAGTAGTATGAGGACAAGGGCGATAAGGACAGCCATTGCGGAGTCGTATCGAATCTGTCGGGCGTTGCCTACTGCCACTACCGGTGCGCCATGCAAGTGGATTTGCACATCGGGCAGGACAGATTGGGTATGGTCGGCATATTGTTGCAGTTGCGCAAGCAAAGAGGCATTGTTCTTGGTGTCGTTCATTCCGAAGGGGGAAGAGAAGAAGGCAAATGCCCGTTGCTTATCGGCTGTTATCATATAGCCATCGTAGAGGGCGAAGTTGCCCATTCCTTGTGCATATTGTGTGAATTGCGACAGAAGGGGTGAGAAAAGGTTTAGCGGGTCGGCAGTGATTGATTGTGTCAGCATACCCGAAAGGGGTAGTTCGAGTCGTTGGCGGCAGAGGAAGACCTGTCGGGCGACATAGCCGGAATCGAGGAGCAGAGAATCGATGCGGGCGTAATCGGCTTCGGTCAGGTAATAGGGAGCATAGGAATAGATATGGCTGATGGCATTGAGGTACGCCTCGTAGTCGATCTGCGTGGTAAGGCAGGGGATATATTCCGGTTCGTCGGTGGAGAGTTGTTGCTGTAAGGAATCAATGGCATCAGCAAGAAGGTCGGGGTTGACCTGCGTGGAGTCGCGAAGGGAGAATATCAACACAATCTTGTCGGACTCAGCAAGTTGCTGATAGATATGTGTGTCGGTGCGCTGTTGCTGCGTCAGCGGCAGGAAGTCGGTGATGTCTTCGGTCAGGGAAAGCAGTGGCAAAGGCAGAAGCATCAGGATGATACTTCCGAAGAGCAGGAGCAGTCGCAGGGTGCGATGTTGCTTAAGATAGTCGTATAGGTGCAAGAAAAACCTCATCGGCGCAGATCGATAAACTGCACAGGCTTGCGTGCCTTTGCAGGGAAGTTGAGTGCTTGTATCTCGTCAACGGGTGCGAGTTCGATAGCCGGTGCTACACGCAGTCGTGCGCGGAAGCGGTCTTTGAGGTCTTTGATTGCCTCTTCAGGGGAAAGGTTGTGCATTTCAGGTCGTAGTCCGATGCGAACGAGGACATCGTCGGTACCTGCGGAAGAGGTACGGGCATAGACAATATAGTTCTGCACATAGTCAGTTTGGTTGAGTACATCGTTGATGGCAGGGGGATAGATGGTGGTGCCTTTGAGTTTGAGCATGTTATTTTTCCTGCCTATGAGTGGTGTGAGCCGATACGCATTTCTGCCGCAAGCGCATTGGGAGGTGATTTTGGCGGCTATATCGCCCGTACGGAAGCGCAAAAGGGGCATCCCCTCGACACCCAGCGTGGTGATTACCACTTCACCCGGCGTGCCATCGGGAACGGGTTGGTTGTCGTCGCCAATAATCTCGGTGATGATCAGTTCGGGGTGTACATGTCCTCCGCAGCCCATTTCGCACTCGGAGAAAGTGGCAGACATCTCGGTAGATGAATAGGTGGCAAAGAGTTGCACTTCGGGCCATCGTTGGTGTATGCGTTGCCCCAAGAGATTAAGACGAAAGTCTTGTTCCCGCAGTCCCTCCCCTACTCCGATGATTTTCCGTATAGAGGAGTTGTGATAGTCGATATGGTTCTCTTCTGCGTAGTCTATAAGACGCAGGATGAAAGACGGCACGCACATGATAGCGGTAGGATTGAGCCGTGTGATGGTGTCCCATTGGAGGGCGGGGTTACCATTGCCGACGCGGATAGCACCTGCCCCGAGAGAGCGTAGCCCAAGCCAATAGGCGAGTCCTGCCATGAACCGCTTGTCGATAGTAACCATGAGTTGCACTTTATCGGCGGGGGTAATGCCTGCGCAGGCAAAAGATTTCTGTTCGTTGTATGCCAGCCGTTGCAGGTCATGCTCGGTGCATCCGAAAGTGACGGGATCGCCGAGCGTACCGGAAGTGGTTATATAGTCGATAATCTGCTCGGATGGTACGCAGAGGAAGTCGGCATTATGCAACTGGAGGTCGCACTTCTCGGTAAAAGGGATATGGCGCAGGTCTTCCAAACAGCGTATTGCATCGGGCGAGATAGCATGGTCGTGGAAGAGGCGTTGGTAGTAGGGAGAATGTTGTGCCAAGTATGCTATCTGCTTGCGCAGGAGTTCCTCTTGATAGCCTTTGATTGTCTCTATGGGTTGATATTCGATATCCATGTTAGAAATTCTTGTTTCCATTGTTGTGATTCTGATGTTCCTTTGTTGTCGGCAGCCCCGAAGCCGTGTCCTCCTGTCTGATAGAGAATATATCGGTGTGGGACATGATTGGCGGTTAGTGCAGAGTCGAGCAGCAGCGAATTCTCGTAGCGTACGACGGGGTCGTCTTTGCAGTTCACCAAGAAAACCGGAGGACAGTTGCCGGTAATGTGTTTCTCCACAGAGAGGGAGTCTTGCCATTGCTTGTTGAACTGTCGCCACACGCCTAATGCCCCCCGACGAGATCGTTTGTGGGTAAACAGGGGATGGCTCATGGTAACGACAGGATAGACAGGACACAGGAAGTGCGGTTGGTAGGGTGTGCGATTGAGCAGGTAGGAGAGCATGGTGAGGTGTCCTCCTGCAGAGAAGCCCATCACTCCGATGCGTGTCGTGTCGATGTTGAGGGAGTCGGCTTGTTCGTACACCTGTTGGAGCGCCCATTCGACATCGTTGAGCATATCAGGGAAGTGGTTACCTAATCCCAAGGCTCGATAGCCGAAGATGTAAGCACTGACGGTGGCGACTCTGTACTTGAGGACAAAGGCATTGATGCCATTCTGTTGGAGCCATTGTGCTGTAGCGATGCCTTCGGTTTTCATATCCAACCAAGAGTAACTGCCACCCGGACAGACGATGACGGCTATACCGGTGTTGGCACTATCGGGGAGATATGGGGTGAGGGATACGCCTCGTGCGTTCTTGGCTGCGACAGGCGATGCGGGCAGGACGAAGACCACAAGGAGAAGGGCAATATGCAGCAGGGAGTTCCTCACAGGTTATTGGCGAGAGAATAGTTGTTTGTAGAGATGTCCGTATTGCTTGCAGAGCGTCCGATAATCGGTGTCGGCGGGTACTATAGGCTCAAGCCACTCGAGGGAGAAGTCGCCACGATAGATGTGGAGATGATGCTTCGGGAAGATCGTACTCGTACCCCGAAGGAGCAGCGGTTGCAAGGGTAGGTTTAACTGTTGGGCGAGGTAGAAGGCTCCTTTGTGGAAGCGAGCGGGAAGGCCGTAATTACTACGCGTACCTTCAGGGAATACCAAGAGAGAGTAGCCCTGACGGATAAGGGGTTGCAGTTTTTCTATATTGCAGGTGGTATCGTCGTCGACCGTAGGGAAATCGGCATAGCGTACAAGCAGTGCAAAGAATGGATTGCGACGGACATAACCCTTCGTGAGAATCAGCAGGTTGGCACTTCGTGAGAGGAGTATGAGAATATCGAGCAGGGACTGGTGGTTGCATATATATAGTTTGGGTTCTTTGGGTAGTTGGACTGCATTACGATTCAGGAAGCGACAGCCGAGGATGTATGTCAGTGCGTTCGCTGAAGCAGAGAAGATGGTATGGAATATCTTCTTGCGAGACAGATGTGTCCGACGGAAAAGGAAGCCCAACAGTGCCAGAGGTTGCAGTGCTGTGGCGATGATTAAGAAGCAGATGCCATAGAGGATGGAGGAGAGATAGCGTCGTGGTAGTCCATAGACGATAGCAAAAAGGCAAAGGAAGGTATTGAGCAGGCTGATGCGTGCGAAGTCGTAGGCAGGTCGGAAGTGGCTTACTCGTTGTTCTTTGGGAGGATAGTAAACTCGCACAGGGACAGAGATTATCCGGACATTGGACCAGGCAAGAAAGACCAAGAGAGAGAGTTCTGCTTCGTAGCGGTTCGTTAGCAAGGATAGACCTCGAAGGTAGCGTAAAGGATAGATGCGCATACCCGTCTGGGTGTCCGGCAGTTTGAGACCTGTTTGGAGTGCAAACCAGAAGTTACTGAAACGGTTAGCGAAAGTATTGCGAGCGGGCATGTTCTCTTGTTGCAGTGAACGGCTACCTACTATCATTGCGCAAGGATTGGCGGATAGGACATCAAGCATAGAGGGAATATCCTCAGGGTAATGCTGTCCGTCGGCGTCAAGAGTCAGTACATAAGCAAATCCCTGTTTCTTTGCTTCCTGCAAGCCTTTTCGCAGGGCATAGCCTTTGCCTCGATTGCGAGGATAAGAGATGATGGTTATGGGGGAGGAGAGTGATTGCAGCAACTGAGAAGTATTGTCGGTAGAACCATCATTCACCACGATAATATGCTCCAAATAGACCTGTGTGCGACGAATAACATCAAGCAATGTACCTGCATTGTTGTAGGTAGGGATGAGTGCGCAAACAGATGAAGTGGAGAAAGACATAGGTAATGAATCTCAGTGGGTATAGTTAAAGGATATGGTTGTCGTGTCGCCGTTCTTCTCTGTAAGAACCACTTGGTCTGCCAAGCCAGTGGCAGGGACGATGTGTATGCGTATAGAGGAGAATAATTGTCGGAGTTCGCGTTTCTTGGGCGTAAGCAGATAGGTATCGGTATCTGTTCGGGATAACGAGAAATCGGAGTTCTCTTGCAAATAGTCGCCATTGATAGTGCGCAAGATAAGTTGCAAGATTTGTTGTATATGCGGATTAGTAATGCCGCTGTTCTCCGTTGTCCAGACAAGAGGTGCCGGAGAGATATATTCCCAACGGAGATAATCCGGCGCATGGTATGAGAAATGACCGTTGGAGACTTGGTCATCCTTTAGCAATGATGTTGATTTGCGTTGCACAAAGTCTGCTTCCACTAATTGTGGTGGGATGGGAGTGAGAACAAGAAGCAGAGAAAGAAAAAGTGTTGTCATAGAAAAGAGCATTATCGAACAATTAAAAAACATCCGCCCATTATAAGGAGTACGCCCAACCATTGAGTGACGGACACTTGTTCGTGAAAGACAAAAATAGCAGCAATCATCCCGAACACATAGCAAACACTTGCCATCGGATAGGCTATTGAGAATGGATAATGTTTCAGGATGTACATCCATAGCAAGCCTGCCAAAAGAAAGGCAATTCCACATCCCAACCACCAGAAATTGAGCAACTGAGCATGTATAAATCCCCATGTAAAGGAAACTACACCTATGCGCTGCAAGGCTAAACGCAACATGACCTGACCTGCTGTCAATGTAACACTCTGAACAAGTATAAGTAGTAAGAAACGAAATATATGCATCAAAGGAAATAGTTAGGATGGTTTAACGATATAGGTATAATGGCAAGAAGGTAATCTATCGGAAAAGAATTGTTGCCATATCTCATCAGCTTCGTCGAAACAAAGAACAAGCGCATTCTTTGCTACGCCTGCACCCACAAGCAGCCTTGCCTCCCGAAGGGTTTGCTTTTCAGAATCAACTCCGCAAGAGTAGGTACAGTTATAACCATGCGCCGCCGTATGTTGTGCCACCAAAGCAGCAAGAGTATTATGTGTTGACTGCATAAAACGAGTCGGCGACAGTTCTTCTTCCGCCACGAGCGCATCCAACAACTGCCGTGATAACATAATCGACCCATTCCTTGTGGCACATAATATCGCGTCCGGAACAGCGATATTCTCTTGTCGCAGGGCTTTGAGTGCAGATGCCAACGAGAGAGCCAGCATTGGCGTCAGTCGTCGCAACTGAAGCGGCGAGAGATACTGTCCGACCTCAGAAGGCTCATCTATCGCAATGCTCTTCGTAAGCATCGTCTCCCCGACCTGCAACACAGGTAGTTCCGAAGGGATCGATGAGAAAATGACTGTACTGCAATTGCCCCCAAATCCGAAAGCATTACTCAGAACATACCGAAGTGCTGACGAAGTCGTATGCTGTACAGGCAATGGCACACCCTCATCGGTACCTCTGCAACCAAGCGATGCAGGCATAAAGGACTGGCGCAGACACTGTACACAGAACACCGCCTCTATCGCACCCGAGGCAGAAGTAGTATGTCCCGTATAGGCTTTCGTCGACGAGTATTGGGGTATCTGTTCTCCGAACACGCGTCGGAATGCCGCCATCTCACTCTCGTCGTTATTCGGAGTCGCCGTACCGTGTGCATTGATATAGTCAATCCTGTCCGGACTGATATGCGCCATTTCTATCGCTCCTGCCATCGAGCGATATGCACCCTCGCCTTGAGGAGAAGACGCCGTTTGATGATAAGCATCACAGGCATTGGCATATCCTGCAAGATAAGCATAAATAGTAGCCCCCCTCGCAACCGCATGCTCCTCCGTCTCAAGCATAAGGTAAGCAGCACCCTCCCCAAGATTAAGCCCGTTGCGGTCAAATGAGAAAGGACGACACAACGATTCGTCCACAATATGCAACGACCGAAAGCCCTCTAAGTGAAAACGGGTAAGGGACTCTGTACCGCCAACCAATGCATATTCACACCATCCCGCACGCAATCGGTTTGCACCTGAAATAAGGGCATTTAACGCCGACGAACACGCAGTAGATAATGTAATATTCTCTCCGAACCTGCCGAAATAGTTCGATATGTCCAATGTCGAAGCATGCACCTCGTGTTGCGCAACCATATCGCTCACTCCTCCATTCCGCCACTCCTTGTAGTGCTGTTCCGTAATGTCCATACCTCCCACCGTCGTACCGTTGAAAAAGGTAACTTTCCGATACTCGTCTGCCGCCATCTTCGCACAGGCAAGCGTCTCTTTGGCAGCCCATATCCCCAGTAGTGCATTGCGGGGCAGTATCGGTCCGCTAACCAACAGTTCTCTTGCCAACTGCTCGTCCGAAAGAGGAACACTCCCAAGAGGCAGGTCAAAGTACTTACCGCCCAAGCAATGCCCTTGTCGGATGCCTGTCTGTTCTGTACGCAACCGATCAACCGTCGCATCCAATGCGATAGCCGATATACTCCCTATCCCCGTAACGACAATGCGCATAATCAGCGTATCCGATGTTCTTCTATATAATCTGCCATCGTGTTCACCGACGCAAAGATAGACTTGCTCATCTTTGGGTCTTCTATCTTGATTCCGTAGTTCTTGTCAAGCAACATCAGCAACTCAAGAGCGTCAATACTGTCTAAGCCCAACCCCTCACCAAAGAGAGGGGCATCATCTTCAATGTCCTGTGGAAGCATATCCTGCAGATTAAGAGCCTCGATTATTTGTTGCTTCAATAGTTCTTTATTCATCATATTTCATTATTTTGAGTTTGCAAAGAAAATCATCCCGTTCATTACATTCAATCCACCCCGCAAGCACCGATGTAGTCGGCGGAACAATAGAGGTCTCCAACAACATATCCAACTCCGCCTCTCCTCCGAGCAGATAGAATGCAGTCTCCCCGTAATAATGGTTACGGATGGCAATTTCTCCCGTCACTATATTGGGCAAGGTATATACAAAAAGCGACGGACTCGGATAGTAGTTCTGCCTGTCCCGAATCGTCTCGTAGTAATCCCTGTCGTTCTTTATCGAGCCATTACGGTTAGCCATGATTACTGCACGGTCCTCTCTGTGATAAAACCTGCTTCCTTCCTTCTGCAGAAGAAGTTCAGAGGCAACAAATCCCAAACGGGAAAGAGTATCCATCTTGAAGAACTTCGGATAGTCTGCAATATACTTATGATACAACTCTACCAACAAAAGGTCGCCCACAGCCTGTGTTGGCAACATCTCACCACACAGATTGGCATAAGCGGGAGTAATCACAATATCGTGCGTCGTTCTCAACATCGTGTAAAGGCAATGGCGGCATTCGTTCCACCGAATCCGGATAACATCTTGATAAAAGTCTCACCCTCAATAGGTCGCACCGTGTTCGTTATGTTCAACGGAACACTTGTCCCGCAGTGTTCATATCCCTTGCACGCAGGCAACTGCCCGTGTTCCAATGCCTGCATCGACAATATGCTTTCAAGCACACCTGCTGCACCCAATGTATGACCGAAATAACCCTTCAGCGACAATATCGGCACCTCTTGCAGACCGGCACGATACAAAGCCTTTGCCTCCATCTCATCATTGTAAAGGGTCGCTGTACCATGCACGCTGACAAACGCAATCGATTCCTGTGGCACAATGCTCAATATATCCCGCAAACAACGATACGCCCCCTCTGCCGTACGCGAAGGACCGGAGATATGGTTCGCATCATTATGCATACTCCCCGCCTCCACTGCCCAGCCATGGTCAGCCTGCGTCAAAACCATCGTCGCTGCAGCCTCACCCAGATTCAATCCCTTGCGGTCTGCATCAAAAGGTCGGCACGCTTCCGGCGAGATAGCCTTGAAAGAGGAAAAACCCGAAACAATAAATGGACACAGCGTATCCGCACCCACCACTATGGCTGTCTCGTACTTCCCTGCCGTCAAGAGCCGCGTTGCGGTAATAATGGCATTCACACCCGATATGCACGCATTCGACACCACGATAGGTGCGTTCGGGTTACCAAAATGCTTGGCAATCCGTTGCGCAGAAAGAGGCAACGCAATGTCCGTCTTGTCTATGTCCGCAATGTTCCCCTTCGTCGAAGATACAACAAAGACTACCGATGGCAACGACGCATCTGTCCCCGTGTTCGCTATAGCATTCTCAACCGATTGAATACAGATAGTCTCAAACAAGGTATAAGTCCCGCACTCCCTTCGGCTGAACAACGAAAGGCAAACCTCCCCCTGTGGAGTACCATAAGGAGCAAGGACCGATTGGCTGCAAAGACAAGCACGATAGTTTTGCTCAGAGGTATCACCCAACGGAGAGATTATATTATGTGCCGTACAGACTATCATACCCTTTCTGCCACTGTCCCTACGAACTACTTCTTGTCTTTCTTGCCGAACAACGAGAAGTGTACATAGCGTTTAGGGTTGGCCTTTAGGTCTATCAACAGACTGTCAGCACTAACCACTGTCTGAGCCAATGCAACATACAATTCCTTATCATTGAGCAACATACCAACCGTACCACTCGACGAGTTCGCTGCCTGTACAAGCGTATTCAGTTCTGCAACCACGCTGTCAACCTGTTGGATCGTATTCGCAATATCCACCCCTTTCAAGTTATCCGAAAATACATTGAGGTTCTCCACTGCACCCTTCGCATCCGCAACAAGCAACGGCACATCACCCTTCATCAACCGCTTGAGTTCCGCCGAAGAGACAGTCAGATCATTGGCAACCTTGTCTGCATGAGCCAGGATGTTCTTTAGGTGATTGTCCTCCAATTGCTCCGACACCTGACCCACCAACGAATCAACATGCATAATAGTCGCACTCAAATTGGCAAGCAAACCGTTCTGCAACTCATCCATCAAGCCGCCGACAACAATAGTCGGTAATGTGTCCCCTGAAACAAACAGAGGCTCAGTGGTCGCCTCTTCGTCTGCAGGTATATCAATCTGCAATGCCGTGCCGCCTAACAATCCATCGGCAATCAAGGCGCAGTGCGATGTCTTCGGCACACGGATATGTTTGTCTATCGAAAGAGCAACCGTAAATGCCTCTTCCTTGCTGAAATCATAGAGAATCTTATCCACTTCCCCTACCTTGTAGCCTCGGATATAAACAGGTGCCTGTTCCGTCAAACCGTTAACATTCGAATAGATGGCGTAGTAAGTGTGCGTAGGAGAGAATATATTCACGCCCTTCAGAAAGTTAAAACCGAAATAAAGAATAAAGACTGCAAGTACGGTAAGAAGACCTACTTTTATCTCACGAGAGTATTTTTTTATAGCCATATTATTGCTTTTTTGTATTATCTATCATTTTTATTGCGTCCTTCACCAATATCTGCTCGTCGTTCAGAAAAGCGACGATAAAACAATCCGGAAACTTTGCCACGAGTTGCTTCCGCAATTCCACAACCGACCGATAATCACGCTCCTCCCCATACATATATTTGTAAAATCGCCCGTCTTTCTTGTAGGTGCAGTTCCTGAGTCCCTTGAAAGAAGGGTCGTTGTTCTTCAGAGGTGCCGTCACCGAAAATATCTGCACCCTGAAAACGGGCATGGCAATACTGTCCGCCTTCCTCTGCTCTGTATTCGCCTCCGCCTTCACCGGCGTTGTCGGTTGCTTGTCCGCTCTTTTCACGGTGTCTGCCTCCACAGCCGCAGTAGAGGCATTGTTGCGTGTCTCTTTACGGTCAATCTGTGCCTTGTACGCTACAAATGCATCAAATATCGCTTGCACAATCTCTTGCTGTCCCTTCGATGATACCAAGTATTTCTCTTCCTCCCGATTCGATATGAATCCCATCTCCACAAGAACGGAAGGGCAAGCCGACTTGTGCAAGACCCAGAATGCAGCCTGCCTCACTCCCCTGTCCGCCCGTTGTAGCGTACCACTGAACTCCTGCTGCACAAGAGATGCAAACTGCAGACTTTTGTCTATGTATTGGTCCTGCAAAAACTCAAACATAATGTACGACTCCACCGAATTCGGGTCAAAACCCTGATACTTTGTCTGATAATCGTCCTCCAACATCATCACCGAGTTCTCGCGCATGGCCACATCAAGATTGCTCTCACGCTTGTCCAAACCCAAAGTAAAGGTCTCCGCACCACAAACTGCCTTGTTATCTGCCGAATTGGTATGAATGCAAATAAACAAGTCTGCATTGTTCCTGTTCACAAAATCGGCTCTCTCTTGCAAGGTAAGAAAAACATCCGTCGAACGGGTAAGCAATACCTTTACATCAGAGTACTGCTTCTCTATAAGTTTCGCAAGTTGTTTGGATACCGACAAATTCAGATTCTTTTCCTGTGCAATCGAACCCAATGCACCGGGGTCATGACCTCCATGACCCGCATCTATCACCACCGTAAAAGCAAACAACGGCAAACAAAAGAGTACCGTCACAACCAACAAACCTATACGCAACTTGCACTGTTCAAGAATATTACGAGTTGCTTTCCGATTCATACTTCCACGCTTCATAGCCATTACATCCATCCTTCCTATTAAAATGCAAAGATATACTATTTTTCTGGTTTGTGCAAATCAAATAGATATACCCCGACACCCGCATTCTTTTCATCATCTTTTCCCCATCCTCAACCCGCTTGCACACCCTGCCGCCAACTTCCTCCCTACTCCATTCCACCCTGCTTCCACCCTCACACCACCATCCCCGCCCCTGCTTTCATGTTTCCGCTCTGTTGGATTACTATTGGTTAAAGAATACAAATATATCACCTCCAAAAATAAATACACCTCCCTCACCTCTTCCTTGCAACATTCTCCCGACTTCCATCCGCCAAGCCCCGTATTTACTACCTGTTACACAGGATGAATATAGGATGAATATAAGACGAATATAAGACGAATATAAGAAGAATATAGGACGAACCTACAAACGACCTACCAATCCCCTACCAAACACCCCTCTCCACCCATTTATCATTAACCGATGATTCTTAATTTATAATAACTGTAGAGCCATAGCGTGCTATGGCTCTCGACTCTCCTTCGCAGAACAAACTATATGTTACCGTCTTACCCAATAAACCCTTTCAACCCATTAAACTACTCCTAAACTTCTAAACTCCTAAACTCATCAACCAACAAACCTCCCTCAACCCTCAACGACTAAAAACTACCCCATCTCAACAATAAACTTTGTCGTATGGTAGGATTTTTGTACCTTTGCAATTTGCTATATGCGCAACCACGCAAACAGTTGTGAAATCACAGAATAGACTACATATCAACACACTGACCAACCTGCATAACGGCATACTATGCTTTATGGTGACCCTCATTCTCTGCTGGGCTGCACTACCCGCAGAGGCACAAAGTCGCCGTAAAGGGCGTAACAACCCTATTCCACAACAAGAACAACTCCCTGACACCCTGCCTGCTATCACACAACCTCTACCAACCGACAGCCTCTATACATCGCCTCACGACACCATAAACAACACCACAGACACCACCAACCTTGCACAACAAAAAAAGAAATCTGCCATAGAAGCAGTCATCAACTACCAGGCAAACGACTCCATTGTCCTATGGGGCAACGGTACGGTCTTCCTGCACGGAACAAGCGATGTCAAATACCAAACAATGGAACTGACAAGCAACTACATCCGTGTTCGAATGGATAGTTCTCTCATCTTCGCACGGGGAGTACTCGACACAACAACGGGCGACTGGACAGGACAACCAGTATTCAAAGACGGAAAAGATCAATTCGAGGCGAAAGAAATGACCTACAACCTCAAAACAAGAAAAGGATTTATTCGCCATGTCGTCACACAACAAGGAGAAGGATATGTCATAGCCGGTAAAACAAAGAAAATGGGAGATGACGAGTTAATGATGTCAGACGCCAAATATACCACCTGCGACGAACATGAACACCCACATTTCTATTTGGCGCTTACTAAAGCAAAAGCCAAACCGGGAGACTACATCGCTACAGGACCTGCATACCTTGTAGTGGGCGATGTACCTCTACCGGTGGCTATACCTTTCGGATTCTTTCCTTTTACCGACACCTATTCATCCGGCTTGATAATGCCAAGTTTCGGCGATGATTACACAAGAGGACTTTACCTTCGCCGATTAGGTTACTACTTCGCCATCAACGACTATATCGACTTTGAGGTAACCGGAGATATCTATACCAAAGGTACATGGGCGGTCACAGCACAATCCAAATACCTGAAACGGTATAAGTTCAACGGAAACTTCTCATTCAGTTACCGCAACGATGTAACAGGCGAGAAGGGTATGCCCGACTATACCAAAGCAACCAATATGAGTATAAACTGGACGCATACACAAGATGCCAAAGCAAATCCCTATAGTAACTTTTCAGCAAGCGTCAACTTTTCAACATCAGGATACAACCGTAGCAATATCGATAGTTACTACAACCCCGCTGCTAACTCCGAAAATACCAAATCATCATCTATTAGTTACACGCAGCGGTTTCCAAACTCGGCATGGAGTCTCTCAATGAGTGCATTAGTCAGCCAGCGAACAAAGGACTCTACACTAAGCCTGACACTACCAGATATCTCCGTCAATATGAGTACGGTATATCCTTTCAAGCGCAAAAACCCTGTAGGCAAAGAAAAATGGTACGAAAAAATATCCATACGCTACTCCGCTTCTATCAGAAACAGTATCGACTGCAAAGAAAAAGATTTCCTGCACTCTAATTTCGTAAGAGATTGGAAAAACGGAGTTAAACATACAATACCTGTATCAGCCTCATTTGTAGCATTCAAGTACCTTACCATTAGCCCATCTATAACCTATAACGAACGATGGTATTTCCAAAGAACTAACCAGAGTTGGGATGAGGAACAGAATCAAGTACAAAGAGACACAACTAACGGATTCTATCGGGTATGGGACTTGAGTACTTCGCTCAGTATGTCCACTAAATTGTATGGATTCTACACGCCTATTCGAAAAATCTTCGGAGATAAAATCGACCGCGTTCGACATGTATTGACACCAAGTATCAGTTTCACATATAGTCCCGACTGCGAACCTATCCGCGCCAAACTAAATCACAACTACTATGGTTCCTACCAGAAACCTGTAATAGACCGTACAACTGGCGATACCATAATGGAAACAGTAAACTATTCACGCTATCAAAATGCACTTTACGGCACACCAAGTGCGGGGAGTTCAGGAAGTTTAGGGTGGTCATTAGGGAACAATGTCGAAATGAAAATACGCAACGATAAAGACACTACCGGAAAACAACCGTACAAAGTAATATCCCTCATCGATAACCTTTCCATATCAGGTAGTTACAACTTCTTAGCCGACTCCATGAAACTAAGTAACTTCCGTCTGCAACTACGACTCAAACTGCCACTCAATTATACCTTGAACCTATCAGGAGAGTTCGACCCGTATATGTACGGTCTGACACCTTCGGGAACACCTGTTCGGATAAATAAATTCTATTGGAGTAACGGACGATTTCCGCACTTCAAAGGCACAAGCACATCATTTAGTTATACCTTTAATAACGACACATTCCGTAAATGGTTCGGTAAGAAAACAAAAGAAGACAAACCTGAAAATGCCGAACAGACAACCGAAGAACAAACTACACAATCGCAGAGAAAGAAGCAAAAAAAGCAAACCGACGAGGTCGAAAATGGCTATATCAAAGCAGACATCCCTTGGAGTCTGTCAATCAACTATACTGTCCGATACGGTGAAAGTAGCGTCTTCGACTACGAGAAAATGTACTATAAAATGCAGTGGACACATAACCTCTCCTTTCAAGGCTCTATAGGATTTGGTAAGGGGTGGAAAGTAACTGCAACAACATCCTATGACTTCAAGGCAAAAAAACTATCATACACAAATTTCAATGTTACACGAGACTTACACTGTTGGACTATGACAGCTAGTTTTGTACCGTTCGGACCCTATAAGAGTTATACATTCCACATCGGAGTCAACGCAAGTATGTTAGCCGATCTCAAATACGACAAATCAAGTGCAGAAAGCACCAACAAACGAGTCGACTGGTGGTAACCAATCGCAATAACAAAGATAATAGATAACCAACAATAAATACAAACAATTATGGTAGAAAATCAAAAAGTAGTAAAGGTCATCTACGACCTTTATATAAAAGGCGAAAAGCCCAATACAGAAAACATCATCGAGCAAGCGACCGAAGAGAATCCTCTAACCTATTGTCATGGAGAAAACATGATGCTTCCTAAATTCGAAGAAGCACTCTTTGGCAAAGAAGTAGGCGACCATTTCGATTTCTACATACAACATACCGACGCCTACGGCGAATACGATGAAGAAGGAGAAATGACACTCGATCGTGAAATGTTTGAGATAGATGGCAAATTCGATGATAAACGCGTCTTTGTAGGTAACATCATCCCTATGAATACCACCGACGGACAAACCATCCTCGCACAAGTAATAGAGATTACAGATGAGAAAGTTACTATCAACCTCAACCATCCATTAGCCGGCGAAGACCTACATTTCATAGGTAAAATTATCGACATCCGAGATGCAAGCCAAGCCGAACTACAGGCAATCCGTAACAAAGGACACCATTGTGGTTGCAACGGCAATTGTAATAGCGATTGCAATGGATGTAACAACGACTGCAATGGCAACTGCCAATAAAACTATATCATATAACATACTTATAAATAAAATCTTATGGCGAATATTTTGGCTATAGTAGGTCGTCCCAATGTAGGGAAATCGACCTTATTCAATCGACTGACACGCACGCGTCGTGCAATAGTTAATCAACAGGCAGGTACAACTCGTGACAGACAATATGGAAAGAGCGAGTGGAATGGAAAGGAGTTTTCAGTAATAGACACCGGTGGATGGGTAGTCAACTCCGATGACATATTCGAAGGCGAAATACAACGCCAGGTAAATATCGCCATCTCTGAAGCCGATGTGGTACTATTCGTGGTAGATGTAAATCAAGGCGTAACAGATTTCGACATGGAAGTAGCACACTTGCTCCGTCAATCAGGAAAGCCGGTTGTACTAACCGCAAATAAAGTAGATACATTCGATCTACAATATGCAGCGTCAGAATTCTATAAGTTGGGCTTGGGAGAACCGTTTATCCTATCGGCTATCAACGGTCTTGGTACAGGCGAACTGTTAGATGAGATAATCGCACGATTCAACCCCGACCGATTCAACGACAACGAAGAAGACTTACCTCGTTTTGCTATCGTCGGACGACCCAATGCTGGCAAGTCATCCATCGTAAATGCACTGATGGGAGAAGACAGAACTATCGTAACAGACATACCTGGCACGACACGGGATTCTATCTACACACGCTATAACAAATTCGGAAAAGACTTCTACTTGGTTGATACAGCCGGTATCCGGAAAAAAGCAAAAGTAAATGAGGACTTGGAGTATTATTCAGTCGTACGAAGTATACGAGCCATCGAAAACGCCGATGTATGTATTCTGATGATTGATGCCACCAGAGGCATTGAAAGTCAAGACTTGAATATATTCTCCATCATCCAAAAAAACAAGAAGGGATTAGTAGTTTGCATCAATAAATGGGATTTAATAGAAAATAAAACAAACGCAGATATCAAGCACTTCGAATCCTCTATCCGCGATCGACTGTCTCCCTTTACTGACTTCCCCATCATATTTACCTCCGCTATAACAAAACAACGCATCTATAAAGTGATGGAAACTGCACTCTCTGTCTATGAGAATAAACAACGCAAAGTACCTACTGCAAAACTCAATGAGAAATTCCTACCTCTAATAGAGAACTATCCACCGCCAGCTACAAAAGGGAAATACATCAAAATTAAGTATGTAACACAACTACCCAACACACAAATACCCACCTTCGTATTCTTTGCAAACCTACCACAATATGTCAAAGAACCTTACAGACGATTCCTTGAAAACAAATTAAGAGAATGGTGGAACTTCTGCGGTACACCCGTCAGTATATTCATACGGCAGAAATAAAGAGGATTCTTTCAAACAAATTAAGTGGTCAAATTGTAACTCGTAAATTGTAAATAGTCCAATTGTCAATTGTCAATTCTCACACTGTATCCATAAAACTCCGCTGTACTTTGTTGAATATAACAATACCCAACATCAACAATACAACCATAAATAAGAAACTATAGCCCAATGCTAACCACGAGAACTGACCTACACCAAGCATACCATATTTGAAGGCTTCAATAAGTCCCGTAAGAGGATTAAGCGACATGACCAAATACAACTTTCTATTAGTGATAGTCGAAAGAGGATATATCACAGGAGTAGCATACATCCATAGAGTAACGAAGAAGGAAAGCAAGAGTTGCAAATCACGATACTTCGTCGTCAAAGAAGAAAATAATATACCAAAACCCAATGCTAATCCAGCCTCTATAAGCACTAACACGGGAATTAAAAGTGCATACCAATTGGTGTGAATAGTCACGGGTGTGAATAATTGATAATATACATACACCGCAAAAAAGAGCATAAACTGAATAAGAAAACGCACCAAATTACTGAATACATCAGAAATAGGCACAATAAGTCGAGGGAAATAAACCTTACCAAATATACTGGCATTCGTTACGAAAGTATTACTCGTCTTAGTAAGACAGTCCGAGAAATATTGCCAAAAACATATACCTGCCAAGTAAAACAGTGGTTGCGGAAGACCATCTGTGGAAATCTTAGCAATACCACCAAACACAACCATATACATAATAGTTGTCATCAATGGTTGGATCAAATACCATAAAGGACCTAAAACAGTCTGCTTGTATTGAGTAATAATATTACGCTTGACAAATAAAGTACACAAGTCACGATATTGCCACAACTCTCTGAAATTAATATCAAAAAGGCTATTCTTGGGTTTTATAAGAGTCGTCCATTTTTCCATAACGAATGCAAAGGTAAAGAAAAAAACTTTTTCCCACAAAAACTATTGTCCAAAGCAAATTACTTTTTGTATCTTTGCAGCGATCTATGGGTCAGTAGTGTCTTGTCTAATACTTAGCAAACATACGAAAATACCATAAGACAATAATTCTAAATTAGCAAGCGTCCAATTATGATGGAAGAAAACACAACGGTTCAAGAGAAACCATCGGCAGCATCTCCACAAGAGCAAGTATCTGCAGAGAAAGAAAATGAGAGTCCTAAACAACAAGAGAATTTCAGCCGAGAGGAACTCATAGAACAACTCAAAGAGTTGCTTGAGCAACCAACCGATGAGATACGAGAAAAAGTAGAGCAACTTAAGATGAAATTCTATCGACAGTCTGCTCTACAGCAAGACAACATTGCCGAGACTGCAGAGAATACCGCAGAAACAGTCGAAGAAGTTAGTACGCCTGTTATAGACGAAGTAGAAAAAACTTTTCGTCAACTGCTAACTGTCTATAAGCAAAAGAAAGCCGAAGCGGCTGCTAAACGCGAAGCCGAACTACAGCAGAATAAACTACGCAAAGAGAATATCATTGCGCAGATGCGTACACTCTCTGAAAGTGAAACGGCTGATGTAAGCGGAAGTATTAAGAAAGTAAGAGAACTGCAACGAGAATGGAAATCTATCGGAGAAGTACCTCCACAGGCTGCTACAGCACTCAACAAAGAATATAACCTATACCAAGAGCGTTTCTATGATCTTGTAAAGATTAATAATGAACTGCGAGAATATGACTTCAAGAAGAATTTAGAAGCCAAAACAGCTCTTTGCGTACAAGCAGAAGCCCTGCTTCAACACACCAACATCGTAGAGACTTTCCGCCAACTACAATTATTGCACGAGCAATGGGTAAACATTGGTCCTGTAGCACGAGATGAAAGAGAGGCATTATGGACTCGTTTCAAAGAAGCATCCACTGTCATCAATAAACGGCACCAAGCATATTTTGAACAATTGCATCAAAAAGAGGAAGAAAACTTGCTGAAAAAACAAGTTATCTTAGACAAACTGCATACTTTCGATTTTTCACAGTTCACTACAAGTAAAATGTGGGAAGATGCGAACAAACAGATTCTTGCTCTACAGAATGAATGGCGATCCATCGGCTTTGCGCCTAAAAAGGTAAATCAAAAAATCTATAATGAGTATCGTGAATTATGTAATGCTTTCTTTGCTGCAAAAACAGCTTTCTATAAAAATATTCGCAACACACTGAACGATAATCTCAAAAAGAAACAAGAACTACTCGCCAAAGCCGAAGAATGGAAGGATAGTAAAGATTGGAAAACTGCAACTACTATGTTTGTGCAACTACAGAAAGAATGGAAAACCATCGGTCCTGTTACGCGGAAGTATTCTGAGGATGTGTGGAAAAGATTCTCCGCTGCATGTGACTATTTCTTCGAACAAAAGAAAGCAGAAGAAAAAGGTGTACATACAGAAGAGAAAGAGAACCTACAAAAGAAGCAAGATCTCTTGAAAGAGATTGAGGCACTCGCTATTAATGCAACCGAAGATGCAGCAACAAAGTTAAAAGAACTGATGTCGCACTACGGGAGCATCGGATATGTACCTTTCAAAGAGAAAGATAAATTATACCAGCGTTTCCGCACTGCCTGCGATAAGGTATTCGACCAATTACATATCGATGAACGAAACCGCCAGATTGATGATTTCTGCAAAGATATGGAAGAAAAAGACAGTAACTCATTACTTAATGATCGCCGTCGTTTAGTACGCCAATACGAGGCACTGAAGCAAGAGATACAAACAGCGGAAAACAATATTTTGTTCTTCACTGCACAGTCGAAAAAATCAAATAACTTACTTGATGATATGCAGAAGAAGATTGATAACTTGCACAAACAATTAACCGACCTCGAGAAAAAAATCAACCTAATAGATTCGCATTTACAATAAAGCAAATGGCACTTATTGAATATAAAGGTGTGGAGATACATCAGCAAGAACAAGTTGTCTTACACGATGTAAATCTATCCATCGACAAAGGTGAATATATTTATTTGCTTGGACGAGTGGGTAGTGGAAAGTCCACACTTATGAAAACATTCTATGCTGAATTACCTATTGCTTCAGGAGAAGCCCATTTTTTAGATTATGACTTAACACATATCTCCAAAAAGCAAATACCCTATCTTCGACGACGTATAGGTATTGTTTTTCAGGATTTTCAACTGCTCACCGACCGGACTGTAGAGGAGAATCTACAGTTTGTGTTACGAGCAACAGGGTGGAAAGATAAGAATGTTATAAGCAATCATATCGAAGAAATACTCCAACAGGTAGGTATGGGAAATAAGCGTTATAAAATGCCTCACCAACTATCCGGTGGAGAACAACAACGAGTGGTTATTGCACGCGCCCTACTCAACTCGCCCGAAGTAATTCTGGCAGATGAACCTACAGGGAATCTCGATGCTGAAACAGGCAATGAAATAATGGAACTGCTCTATGGCATTAGGAAATCAGGAACGGCTATTGTTATGTCAACACACAATGCACGCTGGGTAGAACAATATCCAGGACGAGAACTACATTTTGCTAACGGATATATTACTGAATAACTTTATGAATATGAAAAAGAACCTACTATTTATTGTCGTTATTGCTACACTATTGGTTTCTTGCAAGAAAGACAATAGTCTCAAGCAACAATATCAAGACCTTAATAACAAAATCAGTAAAGAACTTCGCAACGCTGTTTCTGATGCAGAGAAAGACTCTTTAGTTGTCGCACTGAAAGAACATACATACGATATGCTTATGCATAATATGGGCGAGGAGTATAGTGATTCTATCTTTTTAGACACATTCTATCTATTTGATGACGAGGAATTAAATGCACTCTTTGATGCTATGTCGGAAGATATGAAAAATGGTGAAGAAATAAAAGCATACTATCAGGCTTTCTGCGCACGACAAGAGACCAAAAAAGGATGTAGGTACAAAGATATTATGGGTTTAGACCTACAAAATAAGCCTTTTGCGTTAAGTTCTATAATAGGACAGACCGAATATGTACTTGTTGACTTTTGGGCTTCATGGTGCCGACCTTGCCGAGAACTATTACCTAAACTCAAAACCATATACACCGAGCAACCAACAGGCAAGTTGGAGATATTGGGAGTCAGTTGTGATAACGATATAAACGCATGGAAACAAGCAGTTGAAAGCGAACAATTAATATGGAAACAGATCCGTAGTACCGCTGATGAACCATACAATGCTACTGATACATACGGTGTAGTATTTATTCCGACCACTATACTGATAGACGCAGAAGGTACTATTATTGCGCGAAATCCGTCAGAAGAGGAGATAAAGAATCTCCTTCAATAAATAGAATTCTCTATCAACCTGCCTAATGGGCAGGTTGTTTTTCCTTTTTACTAACACTATTAAATGGAACTAACACTTGATATTCTAAAAGGTATTCTCTTTGATAATGATAGACTTACCCTTACCGATGAGCAGATGCAAAGAGTGGATAACTCTTATGCTTTCTTAAGTAACTTTGCAGCAAATAAAGTTATTTATGGTATCAATACAGGCTTTGGTCCTATGGCACAATGGCGGATAGATGACCATCACCTATCTGAATTACAATATAATATCATACGCAGCCATAGTACAGGAGCGGGTGTTCCTTTGCCTGATGTATATGTTCGTGCGGCTATGATAGCGCGCGTCGGTAGTTTTATACAGGGTAAATCCGGCATTCATCGAGAAGTAGTCGATTTGTTAGTACAAATGATCAATAAGAATATCATACCTTTAGTACCAGAGCATGGTAGTGTTGGTGCAAGTGGTGATTTGGTACAACTATCTCATATTGCCCTTTGTTTGATAGGTGAAGGTGTGGTGCATTACGACGGACAATGGATTCCCACTAAAGAGGCTTTTAAGAAAGAGAAACTCGAGCCTATCGGTATTCATATACGAGAAGGGTTAAGCGTAACTAATGGCACCTCAGTTATGACGGGTATCGCATCTGTCAACCAGTTGTATGCAGAGAATCTGCTTAATCTATCCATTATGGCAGGTGTATGGATCAATGAGATTGCAGAGTCTTATGATGATATGCTCTCTATTCCATTGAATGAATGCAGAAGACATAACGGACAAATGTATATTGCAGCAGAAATGCGGCGCATTGCTATTGGTAGTCAGTGTTTACAGAACAGGGAACATGATCTATACGATAGTGATCATAGCGAGGAAAAGACTTTCTCTAACACCCATAAAGTGCAAGCCTATTACTCGCTCCGTTGTCTGCCCCAGATATTAGGACCAGTGTATGAAACACTACAACAATCAAAACGAATTATTGAGGAGGAACTAAACTGCGCAAGTGATAATCCGATTATCGATCCTACGACACAGAATGTTTATCACGGTGGTAATTTTCATGGTGACTATATATCGCTTGAGGAAGACAAGGTAAAGATTGTTGTTACAAGGATGGCTATGCTTGCGGAAAGACAACTTAATTATCTGTTTCATGACCGCATCAACAATATACTTCCTCCTTTTCTCAACAAGGGTGTGTTAGGATTAAACTATGGCATGCAAGCCTGTCAGTTTACTGCCACCAGTACTACAGCCGAGTGTCAGACACTTTCCATGCCTAATTATGTACACAGTATCCCTAATAACAACGATAATCAAGATATTGTCAGTATGGGTACGAATAGTGCAGAACTATGCAAGCGGGTAATTGATAATGCCTATCAAGTGATAAGTATTCTTTATATTGCATTGGCGCAAGCCTCTGATTGCCTTAATAATGTGCAGAGACTTTCGCCGTCTATTCGTAAAGTATATGAAGAGATACGCTTACTTACGCCTACTATCACGGATGATACACCTTTCTACGAGGACATAGCACGAGTAGGGACACGATTGAGACAACTAACATAACACACGCATTGACACAGTATGGAATATAATGATATAATGCAACTAGTATGCAAAGTTCTCACTGAAGAGTTCGAAATAGATCCTGCACTGCTTCAACCGAATGCGCTATTGCAAAAGGATCTCGGACTTGACAGTTTGGATTGGGTAGACTTGATTGTTGTTATATACGAGGAGTTTGGATTTAAGCCGACACAAGAAGAATTAAAAGATATAAAGACACTCAACAATCTGTGTACCTTTATTGCAAAGCATAATGTTTGAACAAAAGTCTATGATACAAGCACAACCTTGGTCAGGTAAGACGGATGGCACACGAAGTATGCAGCAAGCATTGATAATTATCTTTCGATATATTGATGTTCGTGTTATCTATGCCATTATGTCAATTGTTATTGTATTCTATATGATTTTTCGAAGACAAGGTTTTCGGGCACAATACTACTTATTTCACACAAGGCTACACCAAAGACCGCTGAAAGCATTGCTCAATGTTTATCGCAATCACTACCAATTTGGACAAGTTATTCTTGACAGGTTTGCTGCCTATTCCGGAAAGGAATATCATTTAGAGACAGATGAAGCGGAGAATGTATTTGGACAGTATGCCACACGAGAAAGTGGTATGGTTCTTTTGTTTTCGCATATTGGTAACTTTGAAATGGCAGGGTACTTCATACATTCTCCCAAACGAATGCATATTCTCGCCTATAGCGGTGAGACGGAAACTGTTAAGGACAATCGTTATAGGATGTTGTGTCCTAATAATATCAACATTATTCCCATTTCCGATGATTTCTCGCACATTTACAGTATAAACCATGCTCTTCAATCGGGCGAGATAGTTTGTATGGCCGGTGATAGACGAATGCCGAAACAACGCGCTATACAATGCACTATACTTGGCGAATCTGCGTCTTTGCCAGAAGGACCCTTTCGCATTGCTGCGACAGAGAAGTTACCTACATTGGTGGTATTTGCAATGAAGGAGAAATGGAATACTTACCGTGTTTATCAGAAAGAAATACATATCAATCCGGATTTATCGCGAGAGGAACTTGAGAGAGATATTATACAACAATATGCCCTACATGTAGAGAATATGGTACGGAAATACCCCTTGCAATGGTACCATTACTTTGATTTTTGGGGTAAAGATTAAATGATTGCCTATGATACAATCTGCGACTTTTGTTATATCGAGCCCTGATGTTATGCAGTGCCCTCGTTCTTCGCTTCCCGAATATGCATTTATCGGCCGTAGTAATGTGGGTAAATCTTCGTTGATTAACAGTCTTTGCAGGCAGAAAGATTTGGCGAAGACCTCTTCTAAACCCGGTAAGACTATTTTAATCAACCATTTTCTTATTAACAAACAATGGCACCTTGTAGATTTACCAGGGTATGGTTATGCAAGGGCGGGCAAAACTCAAAGGGAGAATTTAAGGAAGATGATTGAACGCTATTGCTTGCTTCGTCAACAGTTGGTCTCTCTTTTTGTGCTGGTGGATGTAAGGCACGAGCCTCAAGCGATTGATACTGACTTTATGCAGTGGCTTGGAGAAAATAATATTCCCTTTGCGATTGTCTTTACTAAATCCGACAAACTATCAAGGAACCAATTACAGCAGAATATAGAAGTATATAAGCAGCACCTACTACAAACATGGGAAGAACTACCGCCCTATTTTGTTACCTCCTCCGAAAAAAATATAGGGTGTGATGAAGTGTTGAAGTATATTGAAAGCATCAACTTATCTCATGTATGAGAACATCGCTGAAAATCGTTTTATTTATCTTTTGTGCCACTTGTGTTGCAGGTTGCACCTCCACTGCCGGAAAGCAGTTGCACACTACGAGCAACCAATATGCCCAAGGCTTTTCTCTTTGTGAGAAGGAAGGCTATACAGAGGCTGTTGTATATAACCCGTGGCAAGACAGTTGCGTAATGCAACGCTTCTACTTGGTTCGAGATACCGATGTTGTTACCCCTACGGATGGAATACGCTTGCATATTCCTTTGCAGTCGGTTGCTACGACCTCGTGTACTCATATCGGTTTTCTTTCTGCGATTCATAGTTTATCTGCGATAAAGGGTGTTGCCAGTCCGCAATTAGTATATACCACTCTACCCGACTCTGACCTGACTGATATAGGCGACGCTATGCAGCCACAGTTAGAACGCATTATGCTGGTACATCCGGAGGTTATTTTTCTTACGGCGTATCAAGACCTGAACAAGTTGGAATCCACGCTTCTGAATCATTGCATCGTGCCTGTTTATATAAACGAGTGGACTGAATCGAACCCTCTTGCAAGGGCGGAGTGGGTTCGTTTCTTTGGTGTTCTATTCGGGAAAGAAGCATTGTCGGACAGTTTGTTTTCGCAGGTGGAAAATGAATACCATAGACTTACACGCTACGCGAAAGATGAATTGCCCGAAGGGGTAAGTATTCTTACAGGTAATAACTTTCGTGGTACATGGTATATGCCTACCGGAAGCACTTATATGGGCAGGCTCTTTGCAGATGCAGGTGCTGATTATTATTTCAAGAACAAAGCAGAGAACAAGAGTCTTCCTTTATCGGAGGAAGAGGTGTTGCTGCATTTTCAGAATGCGGATGTATGGATAGGTAGTAATGCCAGAACGCTTGAGGAATTGGCACAGATAGATTCCAAGCACAGGCTGTTTCGTGCGTACCAGGCAGGTCGGGTGTTCAACTTTTATAAGCGGACTACTCCTTCAGGGGGGAACGATTTTTGGGAGATGGGTATTGTACACCCTGAGTATATATTGCATGACCTGATTCTTATCTGCCACCCATCAATTTATAAGGATATTGACAGCGAATTGATTTTTAGTGAGCAACTACGATGAACCTACTTTTTTTGAACGACGATGGTAAGAGCGATGTACGCACAAAGTACGCAGAATATCTTGCGCAGGTATTAGGTAAGGAATTGCTTGCGGTTAGCCGTATTGAAGGCAGTTATGATGATTATATCTCGGAGCATGCTATAGACATTCTCTGTATTTCGTGTGATAGCCGTCGGAAGACCTTGCAACGCTTTTTGAACGAATGTCGTACGATTCGCATACCCTATTTGTTTCTTACCGATATACAGCACCATATACTATCGATTCATCATATACTTATGCCTGTATCTATGTTGGAGGAGGAAGTATATAAGGGGCAAATATGCTCTCATCTTGCCCGAATGACGGCAGCATCTACGACCTTGCTCCAAGCCAAAGACTACGGTTCGAGAGCCATGCATAATACACAGAAGATCGGAGCGTTGTTGGATAAATTTGCATTGCCGCACGAAGTATTGTTGGCCAAGACTGACTCGTTTCATGTTACTGCAGAGTGTTGTGACCGATTGCGTGAACTACGAGCAGATATGGTTATTCTGACGGCTTCCAGAGATTACGGGCTTGACGATATATTGTTCGGCCCTCCTGAGCGCAAAGTACTTCAAAGGAGCCAAGTCCCTGTTATGCTTGTCAATCCGAGGGACGACTTATTTTCTCTTTGCGATTAACTATTTACGGCCAATACCCCGTTGGTTGAGTATGGCTTGATAGGCGCGTGCATATCGTGCGTGTTCCGTATAGTTACAGGAGAAATGATGTGTACCGTCGAATGCTGTACTGGCGCACATATAGAGGTAGTTGTGTTGTTCAGCGTGCAGGACAGCATCCAATGTGGTAGCCTGAGGTATGCGAATAGGTCCGGGCGGGAGTCCTTTGTGTTTGTAAGTATTATAGGGTGAGTCGTATTCGAGGTGTTGATACAGAATGCGTCTGAGTGTAAAGTCCTGTAAAGCAAATTTGATGGTGGGACAAGCCTGCAAAGGCATTCCTAAACGGATGCGATTAAGGTATAACCCTGCAATGACGGGATATTCCGCTTTGTTGTTGGTTTCTTCTTCGATGATTGAGGCAATTATGCTTACTTGTACGGGGGACAAGCCCAGTTTGTCGGCTGCTCGTAGTCGGTCGGTCGTCCAAAAATGCTCGTATTCTGTATGCATACGGGTAAATAGTTGGTCGGGTGATATAGTCCAGAAGACTTGATAAGTGTTAGGAATAAACATAGATACGGCAGTTTCTTTGTTTAGTCCGTATTGGCTCATGAAAGAGTCGTTCTCCAATCGTGTGATGATGCTGAGAGAGTCGAGCATTAGTTGTTCTGCCAAGCGGTGCGCTAATTGCTCTCTTGTTCTTATGTTATTGAATGACAATTCGATTGGTGTTTGTTCGCCTCCTCTTAATCGTTTCAAGAAAGTATAGTCGCCTTCTCTTGCAGGCAGTTTGTAGCATCCTTGCCGAGGGTGTTGAAAGTGCATCAGTCGCGCATGGAAGCGGAGTGTTTTGACAGAGGCTATTTGATAGTTTTCGGACAGGACTTGCAATACGCTATCCAAGGTCGCATCAGGATAGACATAGAGTAGATGTGACTCGGCGTCACGGCTTTGTATGTTCGATATTTTGAGGCGGTAATACTGCTGTGTGGCGAGTGCGATACCCAACACCAAGAGTATCAGTGTAGCCGCAATGATGGTCGTTTTTTTACCTTTCGTCATAGGTTTGTTGTTTTTGTCTATTTGTTTTACAGATGGGTTATGGGTGTGCAGTTGATTGTTGCATTCGGGCAGCAAAGTTACAATTATTTTCTTGAGTAGTCAAGTGGAGGGGGTAGGAGTTGGAGAGGTTAGGAGTTGTTTTATGGGTTGAAAGGGTTAATTCGGTTTAACGGGAACATATTGTTTTTCTTGCGAAGGTGAGTTGAGAGCCATAGCACGCTATGGCTCTACAGCGGGCATAAGCGTTAGATGAAACA
>CAVEFV010000009.1:0-41633 GCA_963615025.1 Firmicutes bacterium CAG:95
GCGGAGGTACTGTCTGAGCGTAGCGAGTTGTGCCGTAGCCGCAGTACGAGTGAGTTATATTTTTGGCAACGCCCGACACACAGCCGATGAATTTTCTTTGCTTCGTTTCTTTTGTTCATGCAAAAGAAATGAAGAACATATCACTATGGCTCTCAACTCCTATTTACAGACTAAACAAAATGTTCCCGTTAAACCCCATAAACTCCTAAACTCATCAACTAAACAACTTCTCTCAACTCTCGACCCTCAACTCTCAACTAAATAATCTCTCCCCATTTGCATACTTCAAAAAAATCCACTACATTTGTCGCCGTAAGTGGAATATCCCGTACACCTATGCCAACCCGATAACAAATCCGACAAAGAAACTAATATAACCCCGATTAATAATCCATTATGAAAAAGCTACTCCTCCTACTATTAGTAGCGTTCAACACTCTGCTGCTCCATGCCCAAACCAACCAAGTCGTGTGGCTGAATGGTAAGGTGTACTACCAGCAACCTGTTACCGCCATCGATAGTATCACCTACGATATGAACAACATGATAACGGGCGATACACTCAAACTGATTATGCCCCGTGCCACCCAACAGATTGTTTACAAAGAGATACACGACACTATAATCAAAGAGATACACGACACTGTCTATATCGACCGTCTCGACGAGAATCTGCTCGCCGGTGTATTTTCCGTATCGGCAGAATGGCATGTCGCTTTCACCAAAGGCAATTTGCAATACACACAATCCACCGCCACTTGGTCGTTTGCGGAGAACCAATACGATATGCTCGGGACAGACAATGTAAGTGGTTCTGCACTCGCCGACAAGATAGACCTCTTTGGCTGGAGTGGCAGTACGGGTTCGGCAAAGTGGGGTATTGGCATCTCCACCAACGACTCTGACTACGCAGGCGACTTTATGGATTGGGGTGCGAATATCATCGGCACAGGTGTGCACAATACTTACCGTACACTCACTTACGATGAGTGGGAATACCTGCTCAACACCCGCACCAATGCAAGTGAAAAGAGAGGTGTTGCCCGTATCCAATTGAGTGATACGGAGTATGCCAATGGACTTATCTTGTTGCCCGACCGTTGGATTTGCCCCGAGGGTGTAACCTTCAAGAGCGGTTTGGCAAGTGAACGGGGCATAGAGGACTACGCTACTTATCAGACTTTTACCCTCGCTCAGTGGCAACAGTTAGAAGCCGCAGGAGCAGTCTTCCTGCCGGCTACGGGGTTCCGCTTTGGGTCGAGAATGAACCATGTGCAGAACGCAGGTTGTTATTGGTCTGCTACGGCGAGCGGCTCGGACTCCGCGTACTACCTGCGCTTCTTCTCAAGCAGTGCGTACACGGGCAGTTACTATCGCAACTACGGGCAAGCAGTCCGTCTTGTTAAAGACCTGTAAAGAACCTGTAATAGACCTGTAAAGACGAACTGCTCCGTAAGTCTATCCTATACCCCCCAAAAACTGACTACTGTCAACTATAAACTTTAACCGAAGCATAGTCAAAGTATTTTGCATCCGTCTATAGGAGTTACCTATAAAGTGGTACTCATAATCACATATTGTACCCGCGCTATACACTATACACTATACTCATTACACATTACAAATTACACATTACAAATTATACATATGAAACGATATACTTTTTGTATTACTTTTATCACTGCGCTATTGGGTGCGTGTCTCGTAGGGTGTCATACGCAGAAGAAAGCAGTAGCGGTGGTAGAAGAAAAGAAGACAACTATACAAGCGGATACTACCGTACTGCCACTCTTTCCCACCGAGGCACTCTACATCATCGGACGGGAATGGGAATGTATGCACGATTCGCTCTCGCCGAAATACCTAACGCCTCGTGCCATACAGATACGAACCAACTCCGTCTCGCTGGCAGACTACATGGAACAACGCCTGCTCGAACTCTATCCCGAACGAGCATATACGGGCTACATAGAGAAAGTGGAACAAATGGCTTCGCTACTCATCTACGCCGGGGCAGAGAACGCCACCATATCGAACCTCATAGGCGGCGAACTGCCCTCGCCCAACCAACTGAACGCACACTATGCCCCCTCAGCGGAACTGCTAAGCGACAGCGCAGAGATAGCGTTCCTCGAACTCAACCGCCAAGAACAGGAACGGCTGACCCTGCTGAACGGGTTGGCAAACCAAGCCCGCTTCGTAGGACGGTCGACCTTGGACTCACTCTGCGTCTCCACATTAGAAGAAGAGAACTTAGGCATTACCCTGCTGCTATGGCGGGGACCGCGTTTCTTCTACCGTGTAATGCAAAGCAAAGAGCGGGCGACACACCTCGCCGAACACTACTACCCCGGTGCCACTGCCGGCGGCATGAAAGGCGACGCCTATCGGCACCTCTGCGTAAATGCTCTGCTGCGTACTTATGTAGGACTGCCCATGACCTACCTGATAATGGATGTGTTCTGGGAACACGCTCACCCCAACCAACCCTGCGACCGCTACATGGACCTGCACAACAACATCGTGGGACGGCAAAGCCACTACGAAGACTTTGTGCAAACTGCGCCGACCGACAGCCTACCCAACGCGCTGCCCGCATGGGAACAATGGGCGGAACGAATACACGCCTTTGTAGAAGACACGACAGAGAACGCCGAGTTCCAACACTGGACTAAAGAGTCGCCGTCGTTCATCGTCATTCCCCAATCGCAGGCAGTAGAACAAGGGAAGTATATATATTGGCAACACTAAGACTCCCCCTACCCCTGGATCGTCCCCTCTTTTACTTCCGTGTCGTGTGAGGCGAGCATAGCACGGCAGTTGGGGAGTAGGCTTTGTTCGTGCAACCATAGTAGCGACTGCATCTGTTGCTTGCGGTTGGCGGCAATGCCCGATGGCACTATGTCTTCCCGCAAGCGGCAAGAAAAAATAACTTTATTTTCCTCTGTTTTTCGTAAGCGAAGCGAGCAGAAAATCCAGTATTTACACACTTCGCCACGCCAAATGTTTAACCCTTTGGGACATCTCCAAGAAATAAAATAACTGAATTGTGAAAGACTTTGTAGCCATTGATTTTGAGACCGCCAATGGCAACCGTTCGTCGGTTTGCTCGGTGGGAATAGTGATTGTGAAAGAGGGTCAGGTAGTGGACTCTTTCTATTCGTTGATTTGCCCGACGCCGAACTACTACGCGTGGTTCTGCCAACAAGTGCATGGGCTGAGTGCGGAGGACACCGATACGGCGGAGGCGTTTCCCGATGTGTGGGCGCATGCCGTAGAGAAGATAGAGCAGTATTTTCCCGATTTTGAGGCGGGCGAGGTACCGCTTGTGGCGCATAATGCCGCATTCGATGGCGGTTGCTTGCGGGCAGTGTTTGCGGCTTATGAGATGGGACAGCCGTCGTATGAGTTTCTCTGTACGCTGATAGCGAGCCGTCGTTGTTTTCCCGATGTCCCTCGCCATACTTTGGACAGCATAGCAAGCCTTTGTGGTTACGACTTAACGAACCACCACCATGCCTTAGCCGATGCCGAAGCCTGTGCCGCCATCGCCTTGGAGATACTGTAAGAAAAGCGATTTGCAGTATAAATCAGTGATTTGTCACAGAAAAATGCTATAAATGTGCTTTTCTTATCCTGTTTAGTTTGCTTGTGTCCGAATAAAATTGTACTTTTGCAGCATAAATCTGTGATTTGTCACCGAAAAATGCTATAAACTATGATTATTGAGCGAGATTCATACTTGCAGAAATTGGTTTCTGCAGACGGAAACGGAATGATTAAAATCGTTACGGGTATTCGCCGTTGCGGCAAGTCGTTCCTGCTATTCAATATCTTCTACAACTACCTCATCAGTCATGGCGTGGCAGAAGACCACATCATCGGTTTGGTGTTGGATGCCCGAGAGAACCTGCGTCTGTTGAATCCCGATAACCTGTTGGAGTATATCAATCAACACATTGTCAAAGACGGCAAGAAGACCTATATTATTCTCGACGAGGTGCAGTTGGTGGATGAGTTTGTCAGTGTGCTGTTGAGCCTTAGCCATAAAGCGAATGTGGAAACCTATGTGTCCGGCAGCAACTCAAAATTCCTCAGCAAAGATGTCGTTACGGAGTTCCGTGGGCGAGGGTGGGAAATCCGTGTGCGCCCGCTTAGTTTTGCAGAGTACTATGCCGGTGTAGGCGGCGATAAATACGATGCGCTGCATGATTATTACACTTATGGCGGGTTGCCGGGAATAGTGAATATGCCTACTATCGAGGACAAAATGACCTATCTGCAGGAAATCTACCGTACTATCTACCTAAAAGACATTATAGAACGCAACCACCTTCAGAATGAGGATGGTTTGGAGCAGATTCTTCGTGTGTTGGCTTCGCAGATGGGGAGTTCAGTCAATGTGCATAAGATAGCCAATACCTTCCAATCGACTACGGATATCAAGGTATCTTCTCACACGGTCAGCAAGTATGTGGAGTGTTTGAAAGACGCATTTATCGTGAGTGAGGCACTGCGTTTTGATGTGAAAGGGCGGAAATATATCGGTGCGGATAGTAAGTTCTATTTTGAGGATGCAGGAATACGAAATGCCATTCTCGGATTTCGTCAAGTGGAATATACGCATATTATGGAGAATGTGCTCTATAATGAACTTTGCGCACGGGGGTATTCTGTTGATGTCGGTATGGTGGATGTTTGGGAGAAGAATAAAGAGGGCAAGCGAGAGCGTAAGAAACTGGAAGTGGATTATGTCCTCAATCGTGGTTCGCAGCGTATTTATATCCAGTCCGCTTATATGTTGCCCGACACGGAGAAGGTGGCGCAAGAGCAACGCCCACTTATCAGTATCAACGATAATTTCCGCAAAATTATTATCTCCGGCGATTATCGGGGCAAGTTCTACAATGATGAGGGTATCTGTCGTATGGGTATCTTCGATTTCCTAATGGACAAGAACAGCCTTGTGGATTGATTCGTATGAAATAAATTCTCAAAAATAACAAGTTCTTTCTTTCACTGCAGTCTTGTGGCAATTGGAAGTTGTATCTTTGCAATGGATTTCTAAGACACGCACTGTTCTTTGTTTTATGACTACCTATATTGCAGATACTGCCCATTATACGGAAGTGCTGACACGCGTTGTGCAGGTGCGGCACTCGCTGTGGATTGGTACGGCGGACATCAAAGACCTTTATGTGGACTTGCCGTCCTCGTGTGGGCGTGCGTCGGTCGGTAGTCGTGGAGCGAGTAGGGTACAACGAGGAACGCAAAAAGTGCCGCTGCTTGGTGTGTTGGCAAAACTGATTGAACGGGGCGTGGAGGTGCGCCTTATTCATGCCAAAGAGCCGGGACCGAATTTCCGAGAAGACTTCGATAGGTATCCGGTTCTGTTCAGCGGTTTGGAGCGTGTGCTGTGTCCGCGTGTGCATTTCAAACTGCTTGTATTCGATGGACATACTGCGTATATCGGTAGTGCGAACCTGACGGGTGCGGGTATCGGTATGAAGGGGCAGCATAAGCGCAATTACGAGGCAGGGATACTGACTGATGAGCCTGCATTGGTAGAGGCGGCAATGACGCAATTCGACACCGTGTGGATAGGGAGGCACTGCAAGTCTTGCCTGCGTCGTGACTACTGTCTTGACCCAATAAAATAGAGGTTAGACCCATCAAGACTTACTGCCTTTTTAGTCTGCATTCGACCTATACGCCTATTCTAAGCCCACAAAAAGCAACGAAAAGGCTACATAAACACCTCACAAACACCTTGCAAGAACCTTACAAAACCCTTATAAGAGTCATAGGTGGTAAGGTAGTGCTATGGATATGCTATGGATGTGGTATGGATATCCGTGCGAGATGAGTGGCTAAATGAGGGCAGAAAACAGAACAAAAGTCTAATGCAAATCCGCCCTGTTCCCCTGTCCTGAATTTTCCAACAATCAACCTCAGATAGAACCGTATCTTGGTTGGGGCAACTATAAGCCACGCCATTATTCGGTTGCATATCCTTTTTTACGGATGTTCGATACATTTTCCCCGCCCGACAGAGCGAATCGGAAAAAATGTAAAGGACATCCGCTTTCTTGACCTATTTAGTACAGCAAAACTCTCTCTCCTCTCCCCTCCCTATTTGTTCAGGCAGTAATCATTCCCAATTCCTCACTCCAAACTAAATAACGATCGTTCCTTCTTTTATTTCCGTGTCGTGTGAGGCGAGCATAGCACGGCAGTTGGGGAGTAGGCTTTGTTCGTGCAACCATAGTAGCGACTGCATCTGTTGCTTGCGGTTGGCGGCAATGCCCGATGGCACTATGTCTTTCCACGAGCGGCATGCGTAACCTGCATCAGCGGTCAGTAGCACAAAGTCGCCCGCTGTATTCTGTATCCGCACGGCACATTGTCCGTCTGCGTGTCCAGGCAGGTGTATAGCCACTACGCTTCCATCCCCGAATAGGTCGAACGAGTGCTTGAAGGGGCCCTCTGTACCATTCCATCGAAAAGTCTGTAGCCCTGCGTTCTGCCACCATTGCTTCTGATAGCGAATGCTATTGATGAGGCTCTTGCGTTGGGCGAACTGCAGTTCTTCTTCCGAGCAAAGCACATGCTGAGGCTGCCCAAAATCCATTAGTCCATTGGCGTGGTCGCAGTCTAAGTGCGTCAGCAGTATATAATCTATATCCTGTACGCTCAGCCCCATAGCGGCGAGGTGTTCGCAGGCGGTCTGTCCGTTGGGGACTACGCCTTGGTTGGTTCGGTAGAGCAGATAGTTGCCAAGCGAGTGTATCTGTGCCTGTCGGTCAAGAACGCCATTGGGGCTCATTGTACGGCTCCATCCGGTATCTACCAATACTCGCCCACGGGGTGTCTCTATTAGGTAGCAGAATACGGGCAGCCACAGCCATTGACTATGTGGTGTGGTGAGTCCCATGGCTTGTAGAATGTTACAGTTCCCGCCAAAAGGCAAGTACGGCGACACGCAAACCGATCCAGTTTGGAATATATGAACTTGCATAAAAGAGAATGTGTATTTAGACAAAATTACCCAAATATGAACCCAAAATTATTTGTCTGTAGTTGGTGTATTGCTATCCTGCGGTGGAAGAAAGGGTCTTCTATCTCGTGGTCTAAATCGTGCGATCGGTGAAGTACTCGTTCTCAACGATAGTGCCGTATTCGAAAGGGTTTTTCATACTGCGATTTTTTTCGTTGCGATTTTTTCCGCAATGGCTTCGTCCGCAAAGGTACGACATTTTTCCGAACTATGCAAATACCGGCTGCGATTTGGACTATATTTGTCTGTGTATAAAGACCTTGCTCAAGATGGTAACCTTCTGTTGCTGCCGATTTCGATGACGGGATTGCTGTAGCAACAAGGTATAATCCTTAAGGTTAGAGAACAGAACAACTCCCCGACTACTATGAGCCGAGGAGTAGGTTACTTGTACATTGATGGAACAAATGATGCACGGAGTTGGATTTAACTTTCAATGGTATTGATAGAGTTGTTTAGTAGAAAGGGTATCACGCCTATGTATGCCACACCGTCCTCATCTATCCAATACTTGCTGTTGCCGTCCAGTATCACCATCTTGCGGAATGAGTCTTTCGTGTGCCGGAGCGAGAAAGTCTCTTGGTCGCGTTTCTCCGTGGTATCTATGTTGAGTGCTGACTGGATATATATCTTTTCGTGACCCGTATTGACCACAAAATCAATCTCGTACTGCACCTGACGGCGTTTGCCCTCCATCAGACGCCATACCTCCACAACGCCCACATCCACATGATATCCTCGTCGAATAAGTTCGTTGTAGATGATATTCTCCATCAGGTGGGAGCGTTCCTGTTGCCGAAAATTGAGCCGCGCATTGCGCAAACCCACATCCGTGGCGTAGTACTTCTTTATACTGTCGAAATAGCGTTTCCCCTTGACATCGTAGCGGTCGGCTGCACCAACAAGATAGGCATCCGCCAAGTAGTCCAAATAGTTCTTGATTGTATCATCGGCTATCCGCCTACCCATAGCGGTACTTGTCGCATTGGCTAATTTGTGTGGGTTGCTCTCAGGCTGCCGACAGCCGAGTAAATAACATCTGTCAGTGTGTCCAAAATGGTATCATCATTCAGTCGGTAGCGTTCTACAATATCCTTTAAGTACACATTTTTGTGTAAGCCGGTCAGGTAGCGCTGCTTCTCCTGCTCATCGGGTTCTAACACAGCAAGAGGCATACCACCGTAGGTCAGATATTGTTCTAACGCATCGGCTTTCTCCAGACCCGAGAAACGATAGTATTCCGCAAACGAAAGCGGATAGACATGTATTTCCGAGCCTCGGTCGCGAAAGTTGGTTACAATATCTTTCGACAGCATTTTGCTATTGCTTCCCGTAACATACACATCCACATTCGGCAGTGCCATGAGCGAACTTAGGACATCATAAAAGGTGGTGTACAGCAGGTCGCGGTCTTCGGGAGGAACATCTTGTTCGTTGATAGAGGTACTCTTCACCTTATACGAACGCTGTATCTCGTCTATAAAGACATAGTATTTGCGTCGTTTGTCTTTGGTGCATTGTGTTACATACTCGTGCAAGGTGATTGGATTGCGATAGGGGGCAAACTCCTCTTTCTCAAGGTCGATTTCAACGAAACATTTCTCGCTAATCCCTTGTCGGATAAGGTATTGCTTGTACAAATGGGATAGTAGGAACGATTTGCCGCAACGGCGGATACCAGTGATGATTTTCACCTTCCCGTTCCACGCTTTTTCTGCAAGTTGTTGGATATAATCTGGTCTTTCTATAGGCATAGTATCTGTGTTTAGACTTGTAATTTGGCTGCATATACAACAAAAGTTCAAGTACAAATACCATGCCAATACTGAAAAACACCGACTCCCCGACTCGATGAGAGCCGGGGAGTTGGTTGCTTGTTCCTCTCTTTATACGGTCTAATAGTTACTCTGTAGCAGCGGGCTGACCTATGTCTATTCTCCCTTTTTACTCTGTCTTGCGACCAAGAAAGATAAACACTTGCCGACCATCGGCGGCACGGAAATTCGTCAGTTGTTCCAACCCTTGTACATAGCCCATAGAGTGCTCGCAGATAGACTCGATAATCTCGGTCGTGCTATGCCCTGTAATGGAATCTTCGGTGGTGCGGATAATCAAATCATCGGTAATCGAAGAGCCGTTGAAGAAACGACTTGCCTGCGACATGGCTTTCACCGCCGCTACACGATTCATCGCACTCTCATTGCCGCCGTATTTGGCAGGGTCTAACGACAAGGCGGACATCAGATAAGTACTATCGTAGTCTTGTACAATACGCACCCCTTCAAAAGGTGCGTTATTGTACATTCTGACTAAGAAACGGGTAAAAGATGTCCGCTCCGTGTTGTATCCCTGTGCCAAACACGGCAATGCCAACAAGATGATAAACAAAAGGTTACTTGCTCTTTTCATAGTTGGCTTCCATGCGCTTGGTATATTCATAATCCTCTAAAACGCAACTATACAATTTCTCTTGACGGCATACTACAAATACAAATAATACGACGGCAATGAGAATAAAGAGCCATACGCAATCACATAACCCTTTGAATAAATTTTTCAGCATGAATGGAATTAAGATAATTGGTAATATCATATTCCGGCAAAGTGCGATTTGTCCCTCAATAAAACTATAAGGTGCAGCACTTCTACTCCGTTCCGCATAGTAATAAGCCGTGTAGTATTTGTCAAGGAATAGAGTTTCGCCTATATTGGTATTCTTGGAATGGCATTTACAAATGCATCTGCAGAAGCGATATATAGGAGATGGAATGACTATTATTGCCATCCAGACCCATCTCAATAATCCGCATGGGCATTGGAGTAAACTACAGCAACAAAGCCCTTCATCATTTTGGTCGCCAAATAGTTTGGATAGTTCCTGTTTGTCCTCTTGATGAATTTTGTGGTGATATACATACGCGATATGCGTAGGGTTATTCCGAAATGGTTTCCACCACCAATCCACAAAAGAATGATACACACAACCTAAAATGTACGCAATTACGAAAAAGGCGAATATATACATTCCCTCGAAAGGCAAAGTGCAACAGGAATATTCACCAGTACAAGAACAACATTTACAGAAAAGACTTTCAATGGTAGGATTCCAACAAATATATAATTCAAACAATAATGCACTGCCGGGTATCAGCATGGCAAAGAACTCATACAGTTTGAGTTTACTAACAAAGTCATTCATATATTTCTAAATTTTATAAGTTTATAAAAGTATTATTCTGAGATTGTTGAACGGGAACTAAAATAATTCTGACCACAATCAGATTTCCAATTGTAACGATAAAGATTCTCACCCGTTGTAAGTTGTTCTGCTATTTTCGAAGCTTCTATTCCAACTGCTTGCACTAATGTCCGACAGCCGTCATCATAAGGAAAATAATCACTTATTTCTTTCCAACGATCTGCCTCTGCTTGATAAAAATCTATTGTTTTTTTTATTTCTTCCTCTGATAGAAATTCCCTAAGTTGTTTATAATCCCACACTGCATTCTTTAGGGCATAAAATAGTCCTATTTTCATAATAAAGTAGTAAATATCTTCTGTAGAATAATCCTTACATTTCTTGTTCTTTAATTGCTGATTACCATAATATTCATATGCTTGATCTAGTAAAGAGTCCGCTAAATTAAAAAAACGCGAATCGCTAAAAGGTACAATTTCAATATTAGATAATGCTGCCATATTCTGATCTGGAATTTGTAACCAAATTAATTCTCTCTGTCTGCTTTCAACTATTGCCCGGCCGTAATAACTTGTAAGTTCATCGTCATAGTCTCTTTTGAAAAGGAGATTCCCTAATGAAATAGTAATAATATATTCGGTATAAAAATGAACATTCGATTCGTTCACAAAAAGATTAGACCTTATCTCAGGGGAAGTCGGATAGACAAATCCTAAATTGTCTGTAAATAACACCAAAGCTCGTCGATCGATATTTTTTTGAATACTTTGTTTCAATTCTTGGCTAATACAAGATAAATCAGCATAAGTGTAATACTCGTTTATGATTTTTTCACCCATCCTGATAGAATCGCTTAGATAGAAAATCGGGCGAGCCTTAAACCCAATTTTGTTTAGATGCTCTACTTGATTTTTATCTATAGAAATTGCAGCGAGATAATCGTTGATCATTTTTACCAAATTATCTCCGTTCTTATTTCGTTTACAGGTAAGTGCACAGGTTACATAGCCATTCATCTTGACATTCGTAATATTCAACGAATATGTCCATATATCGTTTTTTTCTACGAATTCATTCACTAATGTAAACAAGTGATTCAGGGCTTTTTTCGTATTGGCGATATTCATCTCCAACATTCGTTTTTCCTGTGTAAGCAGTGCACCACTCAGTTCGCAGGAAGAACCTTTGCTCTTGGCGTACGAAATCAGTTTGTTGACAGACACTGTTGCACGCAGGGTTACTGAAATCAAAGCAGAGTCCAACTCTGTAACATTGAGTTCATCGTAAGAACTAATACTGCCGGAGGTAACGGTAACAATTTCATCCTTTACCAACGAGTCGTTCAGTATCTCGGTATTGGCAGATACAAAACACCCGAAGGCTTGTTCAATGGCACTGCGCAGGGCGACATGGGTGGCTTCTTCTTTGGTGGCACCATCGCCTGATACGACTAAGGTTACTTCTTCCACTCCTTGAGCGGAAAGCGTTGCAATGCTCATCAAGCACAACAATGCGAAAGACATAAGTTTTTTCATTGAATTGTAGTTATGGAGATTATTTCTATTCTTTCATTACCACCGTCTTACCACTTGGGTTACGGTTTCGGGCAAATGGTTGCCCACAGCAACGCCGATGTCGCGTATCATATCCATACGCTGTTTGCGAAGAGCGACATTGTCGTTGTATTGCTGCACCCGCAAGTTCCATTCGCGCTCGTCCACCTCTTTGGCACGGGCTTTCTGTTCGGCTTCCTCTGCCGCTTTTTTGGCAGCGATACTGCGTTCCTGCGCCCGCAGCGTCTTCTCTATCTCTTTGGTGAGGGCATCGGCTTGCGCTACGGCGTGCGAGTGCGGGTTAATCTTCAGCAGATAGTCGTATGCCTTGGCGGCTTGTGCGTAGTCGTGGTGCATGTTCCATGCGGCTTGTGCCTGTTTGAGGTAGGCTTGCGCCTCGTCGTCTATCTCCACTTGATAGAGTGCCAACGCCTTGTCTTGTGCTTGCGTGTAGCAGTCGTGGCACTCTTGGGGTACTGCCAACAGCGAGGCAATAGCCTCTCGGCGTTCCCCCATTTGCGCACGGCGGTCGGCAGCAGCAAGCAGGTCGACACAATGGTTCGTGTAGTAATCCACTATCTGCGTCTTGGCAGTGGTAACCAATGCTTGTATCTTCTCGTTCTGCGGCGAGAGACGCTGATAGGCTTGTATCTGTGCCTTGGTCTCCGACACGCCGATACCTGCCACAGGAACCGTTACTTTACCGAATACCCGATTGTCAACCGCATCGCCGATAGTCAGTGTAACCTCCATTTTCTCGGACACTTTCGGTGGATTGGAGGGCATAATATCGCGTTGCGTGATATTCACCTTTGCCGAAAGCACAAAGCGGTCAGAGAGGCCGCTCGTTACTCCATTGCCGGTGAGTATCTGCTCCAAGCGGTTCTCCAACTGTTGGCGTGCCTCTTCGGGAATATGTTCGTACTCGGGTTGCAATGCTTTGATAGACAGTTGCATATCTTGCGCCCAAAGGGTGCATGCCATCCATAGGACGGCGAATAAAAATACAGGTCGTTTCATACTATTTCTCTCCCAATATAATGTTTGCTTCGCCCAGACCGCGTACCATTACTTTGGCGGTGATTTGGTATTGTTGTTGCAGGTATTTGCGCAGTTGCGTAGCAAAGGCGCGTGCGTCTATGGCTCGCCCTTTCTCGTCGAAGAACGGAATGCGAACTTGCTCAAACTGCGCCATCGTTTCCGTGGCGTCCGTCAGGTTGAATGCGCCGTTTACCGTGTGGTCGTTCAGCCAATTCTGTATGCAGTCCAACAGTTCCTCGTCGTTGTATTCCGTTTCCAAGTTATTCTCCCAACTGTCCCAACAGCGAATGGTCATCACTATCTCACGCCCTTTAGTTTGCAGGTCGGCATAGTACTGCGTCATCTGCATATCAAAGTCGGCTATCTTTTGCAGCACGGCGTTCTCCAAGAGTTTTGGAACGATTTCCGTTGAGGCATCGCTTGTGCCGGAGGCGGTAGCGATACGCTTGTTGGTGTAGGCGTCGAAAGCCTCCAACGAGAAAGTGACGGAGTGTCCGCCCGCTGTTTTGTTCACTTGCCAACCCAATTGGATAATAATATCCGACTTGGTGCGGCGTTTGAGCATATCCAAAGGACTTTCCACCAAGTTTGCCCCCGTGCTGCTCATCGTTACATTCTCTTCGGTACTGCGGCTCTGCATGGCCTTGTACTCCTGTTCGCAGTCTTTCAGGCTGTAGCCCAGACCGGTTAGCAACTCGCCTACTTTGCTCACCACACCGCCGAGTTCGGTGTCTTCACGAAAGGCGGTAGGGTAGTCGGGAACGACTACCGGTACGCCCTGGTTGTCGTAGGTCGTTGTGAAATAACGCTGTGCGCACCAGTTGTCGCTCGGCAGAATCATAAGAGTGGGTTTCTTCTCTTGTGCCGCCATCAGGGGCAGGGCGATGATACTCGCCATGAAAAAGGTTGTCAATCTGTTCATCATTTGTTGATTTATGAGGTTAATAAACTATTGGATTACGATATTCTTGAGAGGTATAGACACGAAAAAGCGCAGGCTGATGTTGTCATCGTCTGGAGGTCTACGGTCTTCAACTACCTTACTCTACCAAATTTGTACGAACAAAAGCCCACGCGGACAGCGTGAGCGTCACTTGCTTTTGTTCTTGGTAGAGATATAAAAGTGTTGAAGTTTTAGACCTCCAAGATTGAAGCATAACGCTTTTATTTATGTCGGTGCATCGCCTCTACGATGCCGGTCTTGCATAGGCAAATCTGATATGGGTTGCTGTATCTTTTATTCTTATTTCTGCCAGTTGTCTTTCAGGGAAGCGGTGCGGTTGAGGACTAAGTGGTCGGAAGTGGTGTCCGGATCAACGACAAAATAGCCCTGCTTCAAGAGTTGGTAGTGCGCTGCTTCGGGAATTCCGGCTTTTCCGTTCGTCAAAGTGATACCTGCAAGGTCTTTGTAGACCGGGGCGTGCAACTCCTTAGCAAGCGAGCCCTCTACCTTGATGGTTTTTATCTCTAAACTATTGGGGTTCAGCAGGTCACGGAAGTCGCCCTCTTCGGCAGACGGGTTCTCTACGGCAAACAAACGGTCGTAGAGGCGTGCCTCTGCATCGATACAGGTCTTGCACTCCACCCAATTGATGGTCGATTTGGTCTTGCGGTTGCCGCCCTCGGTGCCCGATTTGGAATTCGGGTCGTAGGTAGCATAGACGGTCGTGATATTACCCTCAGCGTCTTTCTCACAGCCGGTGGCTTGGATGATATACGCTGATTTCAGGCGCACCTCACGCCCGCCCGGGCTCAAGCGGAAGAAGTTCTTGTCTGCCTCCTCGAGGAAGTCGCCACGCTCTATATACAATTCGCGAGCAAACTGCATCTCTCGTGTGCCGAGTTCGGGGTGTCCGTCGATATTCTCTGCCGTAATGGTCTCGCCCTCGCCCTCGTAGTTGGTGATAACGAGTTTCACCGGATCGAAGATAGCGCATACACGCGGTGCGGTCTCCTTCAGGCTCTCACGCACGGTATGCTCCAAGAGGCTGAGGTCGATCATACCCTCCACCTTTGTGTAACCTATCTTGTCAATAAAGGTGCGTATCGCCTCAGCGGTATAGCCACGGCGGCGCAGACCGCACACGGTCGGCATACGGGGGTCGTCCCAACCACGCACAAGCCCCTCCTTGACGAGTTGGAGCATCTTGCGCTTGGACATAACGGTATAGGTGATATTCAGACGGTTGAATTCGTACTGGTGCGGACGGTAGTCTCCCTCGACAAACTGGTCGAGGAAATAGTCGTAGAGCGGGCGGTGTACAACAAACTCAAGCGTACAGATAGAGTGTGTTACGCCCTCGAAATAGTCGCTCTGGCCGTGTGCAAAATCGTACATCGGATAGACATTCCAGCGTCGCCCCGTGCGGTGGTGCGGGTGGGTGGTGATGATACGATACATGATCGGGTCACGGAAGTGCATGTTCGGGTTCGCCATATCGATTTTAGCACGCAGCACCATCTTGCCGTCCTCTATTTCGCCGGCTTGCATAGCCTCGAACAAGCGCAAATTTTCGGAGATGCTTCGGTCTCGGTAAGGCGAAGCCACACCCGGCTCGGTAGGCGTACCCTTCTGCTCGGCTATCTGCTCGGCGGTCTGCTCGTCCACATACGCCTTGCCCTCTTTGATAAAACGGATAGCGAGGTCGTAGAGTTGCTGGAAATAGTCGCTGGCGTAATACACATTGCCCCACTTGAAGCCCAACCAAGCGATGTCCTGTTGGATGGAATCTACATACTCTACATCCTCCTTGACCGGGTTGGTGTCGTCAAAACGCAGGTTGCAAACGCCATGGTACTTCTCGGCGATGCCGAAATCCATACAGATGGCTTTTACATGCCCGATGTGCAAATAGCCGTTGGGCTCGGGCGGGAAACGCGTTTGTATGCGTCCATCGTTCTTGCCCTCAGCGAGGTCTTTCTCTACAATCTGCTCAATGAAATTGAGACTTCTCTCTTCCGTTTCCATTGTTTGAAATGATAAATAATTCTTTTAGAGTTGAGTGTTGAGCATGGTCTTGTAGTAGTAAGTCTAAAGTTTTAGCACGATACACTCTCTTCTATCAACTCCAAACTGCACTAAACACTCAACGCTGAACACTCAACGAATAATTCCTAATTAATTCCTCTGATTACTCCTCGTGGAGACCCCTTGACAAACTCCAATATCGTGTTGCGTTCAGGTGTCTCCGCAACAGTAGCCTCTATCTGCTCAATGGCCTGTGTCACATTCAGTCCCGACATATAGAATAGTCGATAGGTATCTTGAATAGACGCAATCTGTTCACGAGTAAAACCACGACGATTCAGCCCAACAGAGTTGATACCACAATACGAGATAGGCTCGCGTGCGGCAATGGCATAAGGAGGAATATCTTTATTTACCTTCGAACCTCCTTGTATCATAACATGAGTGCCGATATGCGAGAACTGGTGTACAAGCGTGCCGCCGCCCAATATAGCCCAATCGTCCACTACAACTTCCCCTGCCAACTGTACAGCGTTCGACATAATAATGTGGTCATGCAACAAACAATCGTGTGCCACATGGCAGTACGCCATAATCAGACAGTCATTGCCTACCACAGTCTTTCCTTTGCTGGCGGTACCGCGATGGACTGTTGCACATTCGCGTATATTGGTATTGTCGCCGATAAAGACAAAAGTCTTCTCTCCCTTGAATTTCAGGTCCTGAGGTATGGCACCAATCACTGCACCAGGGAATATATTACAATTCTTACCGATTCGCACTCCTTCGAAAATAGTTACATTCGAGCCGATGTGTGTGCCCTCTCCGATTTCTACATCCTTATCTATATACACGAAAGGGTCAATCACTACGGATGATGCTATCTTCGCATCCGGGTGTATATAAGCCAATGGTTGCATCATAGTTTTTTCTCTTTTATTTGTTACAATCAATAATCTGTTTTGTGTGTTTTACTATCTGCGCTGCGAGTTCCGCTTCTGCCACAAGCCTTTCGCCTACGAAACAGTATCCTTGCATTACCACAATACCACGACGCATGGGTTCTAACAGTTCCATGCGGAAAATGATCGTGTCGCCGGGCAATACCTTTTGTCGGAACTTGGCATTGTTTATCTTGACAAAATAGGCAGAATAGTCCTGCGCATCTTGTTTGTCATGCAGAACGAGCAAGCCCCCTGCCTGTGCCATCGCCTCCAAGAGCAGAACACCGGGAACGATAGGCTCGTTTGGGAAGTGTCCTTGAAAAAATGGCTCATTCGTGGTAAAGTTCTTCATAGCGATGATGCTGTCATCCGTCATCTGCAACACTTTATCCACAAAAAGCATAGGGTATCGGTGGGGTAACAGTCGCCGTATATCAGCAGTGTCCAACAGAGGCTTGCTGTTCTCGTTAAAGACGGGTGGCAGTATCTCTGTACGCCGCAATTCTTTCCGCAACAGTTTGCAGAACTGTGTGTTAGCCCCATGACCGGGACGAGTGGCAATCACCCTGCCTTGTATCCTGCAACCTATTAGCGACAAATCACCTATCAAGTCCAATAGTTTGTGCCGTGCCGGTTCATTGTCGTAGTGTAGTTCCGAGAGGTATCCGATATGCGATGCGTCTTGCATCGGCTGCCCCAATTGTTGCGCAAGTTTGTCAAATTCTTCTTGCGACAGTTCCTGGTCGTAAATAACTAAGGCATTCTGCAAATCCCCTCCCTTTATCAATCCATGGTTGAGTAATCCATGTATCTCTCTCACAAAGCAAAAAGTTCGTGCTGAGGCTATCTCTGTGGCATAGTCAGCCATATCCTCCAAACTGGCATACTGATTATGCAGTACCTCCGAAGGAAAAGAGATATGTACATCCAAACTGTACTCGTCATCAGGCAATAGCGTAATCTTAGTGCCTGTCTGTTCATCTTTGTACTCTATCTTATGCCGCACAACAAATACTTTCTGCTTGGCATTCTGCTCTTCCAATCCGACACGCTGAATGGCCTCTACATAGTATTTCGCACTACCATCAAGAATAGGCATTTCCGGTGCGTTCACTTCAATAAGGCAGTTATCCACCCCCATGGCATAAAGAGCAGAGAGAGCATGTTCCACTGTGGAAACTCTCCAATCCCCTCGCTCAAGAACAGTGCCACGCTCTGTAGCACTCACATAGTCCGCCGTCGCTTCATAACAAGGCCGCTCAGGCAAATCTACGCGACAAATGCGTATTCCCGTATTCTCTGCTGCGGGTTGAAATTCAGCGTGTATCGTACAACCCGTGTGTAGCCCCTTACCGTCAAAAGAAAAGGACTCTTTCAGTGTATGTTGTTTCATTTCTTGTTCTCTCCTAATTGTTTCTGTAGAGCGTAAACGGCTTGTTGCAGGTCATTCAGATTCTTGAATACAACCGAAGAACGCCTGAACTTCTCAACAGGTATAGCCGGTGTACCTTGATACTGACCCGCTTGCCTTATACTGTTGGCAACGCCCGTCTGTGCGCCGAACACGGAACCATCAGCAATGCTTATATGTCCCGCAACACCCGTTTGCCCTGCCAATATACAATGCTTGCCGATTGTCGTGGAACCCGCTATTCCTACCAATGCGCAACATACCGTCGACTCTCCTACTTCTACATTATGTGCTATTTGTACTAAATTGTCAAGTTTAACATTCCTGTGTATCCGCGTACTGCCAATCATCGCCCTGTCTATCGTCGTGTTGGCTCCTATCTCCACATCATCTTCTATCACCACATTACCTATCTGTGGAACCTTATGATATACGCCGTCTTTGTCAGGCTCGAAACCAAACCCGTCCCCGCCAATCACAACACCCGCATGAATAATGCAGTCTTTCCCTATCTGCGAATAAGCATACACCTTCACACCCGCATACAATACCGTATTGTCGCCTATGCTCACATTGTCCCCGATATACACTTGCGGATAGATTTGCACACCCTTCCCCAATCGGACATTCTTCCCGATATAGGCAAATGCACCAATATAGGCGTCCTCAGGTATCTGCACCCCATCTGCCACGAAAACAGGTTGCTCTACACCCCGCTTGCGAGGCATCAGCACATCAGCCACCATCGCCAATAATTGCGAAACGGCTGCACGGGCATTCTCCACAAGAATAAGTGTCGCATTGGTTTGGCCGCTATACGCAAGCCCTTTCGACATCAGCACAATGCTCGCACGGGTATCATCTAAATAGTGTACATACTTCTGTTCTCCCAGAAAACATAGCGTACCCGCCCTGCCTTCTTCTATCTTGCTCACATCATGCACCTTGGTGGTGCGCTCTCCGCGTATCTCTCCTCCCACAAGTGAGGCAATCTGTTCTGCTGTAAATTCCATCCTTCTTGTTCTTTTGAAACGAATTTATAACGGGTAATAAAAGAGGTAATGTTTCTCTACCTTCTTCGACAGTACTTGAATATTCAGCATATCGGAAGCATCCGCAATGTCTTTTATCGTACCGTCCTTGTATAGAATACCAATCGAGTCATCTTTTGGCGAGTAGGTATCGGTGGAAACCGTATGAGGCCCGAAGAAATAACGGGAGTCCTCCATGCTTATATCGAAATAGTTGGCGTACGCTGCCGCATACTCTTCTTGCTCCTTCTCTGCAAGTGGCTTCTCAAGCACTTTCACTTTGAAAAGCCGCCTGTTGCTGAATGCTTTGCACAGCGTCGCCAATACAATATCATCACAGTCCTCCCACACTTTGATGGCGGACAATATATCTGTGTCGTCCAATCGGGCGTAATACTCTAATGCCTCCGAATCCTTGGTGAAGTCCTCCACACCCACATAATGATACAAAAACCAGTGCAGGGCAGGAGTGGCAAACAACGATTTCCCATCCTCCGCCAATGCTTGCGCACGACTGAGTATATGAATGAGCAGTTGCTCCGCTGCAACAGAGGTCTTGTGCAGATATACCTGCCAATACATAAGACGCCGTGCCACCAGAAACTTCTCTATCGAATAAATGCCCTTTGCCTCCACCACAAGCCTGTCATCAGCCACATTCAACATCTTTAGGATGCGCGCTGAGGCTACAGTCCCCTCGTTGACCCCGCAGAAAAAAGAATCCCTGCACAGATAATCCAATCTGTCCATATCTAACTGCGAGGATATCATCTGATGCAGAAAATGTCGCGGATACTCATTTTTGAACAACGCTATAGCGTCAGACAACTGCCCTCCGAACTCCTGATTGATTTGCTCCATCATAATGAGCGAAATCTCTTCATGCGAAATCCCGTGAACAAGTGTGTTCTCAAGAACATGCGAGAATGGTCCGTGTCCTATGTCATGCAGCAGAATAGCCGCCTCTGCCGCTGTGCTTTCAGCCTGCGAGATGTCCACACCCTTCTGCCTGAGACCATGTATCGCCTCCTGCATAAGGTGCATCGTACCTAAAGAGTGTAAAAAACGGGTGTGCATCGCACCTGGATACACAAAGAAACTCAGACCCAATTGCCGGATACGGTTCAAGCGTTGCACATAAGGGTGCTGCAATAGGTCATACAATAGGTCATTGGGCAGAGCAATAAACCCAAAGACAGGGTCGTTGATTATCTTTCGTTTATTTGGCAAAATGCTGACAGACTACCTTTATTTGTACTTTGTTACCATCGGTATAGGCGGCAAGACTCGCAATTATGCCAACGGTATGTGAAACTTAACCCTATCTGAAAGAAGCCGTCTGCCCATTTATTACCTCCACCTCGACCAAAGTCAATACCTGCAGAGTTCTGTGAGGCATTCATCGGATATCCGTCCAAGTTGCAAATAGGGGTATCGATAATACCTTGATGTACGCTGAAGTTTATCTTCACACCAATACTCTTACCAATCTTGAAGTCATAGCCTACCTCAAGCGGGATAAGAGGCAAAACCGAACTCCTTACTCCACTCGCCGACATATAGTCGTAGTGAATATAACTGTAAGTCAACGCTACTCCACCGTACATATAGAAACCGGCTGTAGGGAACGGATACCATTCCACTCCCGCCGAGAACTCTCCGAATATCGAATTAAACTTACGGTACGAAGTGGTGTAGTGCTTGCTGTTGTCCCCGCGCAATGTACCCAAATTCAAACCGAAACGCCAGTTCGTGTGTCGGCCTGCGGGCATTGTGTAAGCAAATGCAGCAGCACCGCCGAAGGTAACATTCTGCGTCTGAAAACCTCCGTTCAGTGCCAATCCCCTTCTGTCCACATCTCCATAGTAGTAAAGACCGTTGAGCGAAAATGTCAAACCGTTTGCAATAGCAGAGTTCTGTTGGGTGTACAAACCATTAAGTTTACTCGACTTCTTTGTCCATACCACATCGGCACGACTCTTCTTTACGGGCTTGGCGGCATCGGCGAATACAGGGAATAAGATAACGGAGATAAGAACGAGAATAAGGAGTCTGTAATTTTTCATATCAAAAATACATTATGCCGCAAAGGTACTGAATAATTTTTGCCCATGCAAACATTTTTCAATCTTTGTATCGTGCTTGATGCATAAAAAACAAAAGTGTCCCTCCAACGATAGGGTTGAAGGGACACTCAGTGCCACCTAAGCGTCCTGTCTATTCAGCAGGTGCCTCTGCAGGAGCCTCTGCCTCAGCAGGTGCTTCCTCCGGTGCTGCCTCAGCAGCAGCCGCTGCCTCTGCCTCAAGAGCCGCTTGTTTTTTCTTTGCCACCTCTGCAGCCTTGGCCTTGTTGGCCTCTACCTCTGCTGCAAGGCGTTTCTTGGCTGCCTCTTCTTTCTTGGCGGATTCGGCACTCGAAATCTTACCGAACTTGGCGTCTTTCTCTGCCTTCCAGGCGTTGAAACGACGCTCTGCCTCTTCCTCTGAGAATGCACCCTTCTTAACTCCACCTTTCAAGTGTTTCTTAAGAAGCACACCTTCTCCCGAGAGAATGTTGCGAACCGTATCAGTAGGCTGTGCGCCAACCTCTACCCAATAAAGTGCCCTCTCGAAGTTAAGATCTACGGTCGAGGGATTAGTGTTCGGGTTGTAAGAACCGATACGCTCAATAAACTTGCCGTCACGAGGAGAACGACTGTCTGCTACCACAATGTGATAATAAGCATAGTCCTTATGACCATGACGGGCTAAGCGGATTTTAGTTGCCATTTGCTGTTAGTTTTTTGTGAGTTACGACTACTCTGAGCCGCATACTCGGGTTAATACTGAATGGTTATGCTTTTTCACGAAAAGCGGCGCAAAGATACGGCTTTATTCTCAACCTCGCAACATCCTCCGACCAAAAAGTTTTATTTTGCACAACAATCACCTGCAAATCAATACATTTGCTGCGACATACAAGACACCAACCCGCTAAAAAGACAAACAATTAAACCTTAATACCCGTTAGGGATACGATAGATAATACTATGCCTTCTGTTTATTTAATGGAACAAATGAATGATATAGGACGAATATAAGACGAGTATAGGATGAATATAGGATGAATATAGGAAGAATAATGCATAGTCTTTTAATAAATCAAAACCGCAAACTAAATCTTGTATCGTCAAACGAATTTTCCTGCTCTTTCCATGCTTCTGTCCATCTGCCGTATCTCTCAAACGAGGCACATCCCGCCCGTTCACAATCAATGTTTTATCGTATCCGCAACCCTCCTCAAACCACATAATTCGCTATCTGAAATATTTTTTTGCCGTTTCACTTGCTTTTCTCCAAAAAATGTCGTACCTTTGCGCACTATTTTGGTGTAGTCCGTACTATACCGAAATAGGCTCGTTGTTTTTACTATAAAATATCTTATGAGACAACTTAAAATTACAAGATCAATTACAAATCGTGAAAGTCAGTCACTCGACAAGTACTTGCAAGAGATTGGGCGCGAAGAACTCATTTCTGTCGAAGAAGAAGTGGAGTTAGCGGGAAAAATACGCAACGGAGACCGTGCCGCCTTGGAGAAACTTACAAGGGCTAACCTACGATTTGTAGTATCTGTGGCAAAACAGTATCAAAACCAAGGACTAAGCCTACCCGACCTTATCGATGAAGGAAATCTCGGACTTATCAAAGCCGCCGAGAAATTCGATGAAACAAGAGGATTCAAGTTTATATCTTACGCAGTATGGTGGATCAGACAGGCAATACTGCAGGCACTTGCAGAACAGTCCCGTATTGTTCGACTACCCCTCAATCAAGTCGGATCGCTTAACAAAATCAACAAAGCATTATCCCGCTTCGAACAGGAAAACGAACGCAAGCCATCGGCGGAAGAACTGTCCGATGTACTCGGAGTACCCGTCGATAAAATAGCCGAAACACTCAAAATGTCCGGACGCCATATAAGCGTAGATGCACCTTTTGTCGAAGGCGAAGATAACAGCCTGCTCGATGTAATGGAAAACGAAGACTCACCCAACGCCGATCGCGGACTCATCAACGAATCCCTGTCCAAAGAAGTGGACAGAGCACTGGCTACCCTTACACCTCGAGAAGCCGACATCATACGCAAATTCTTTGGAATAGGTGTGCCGGAAATGACACTCGAAGAGATTGGAGAAGAGTTCAACCTGACTCGCGAACGCGTACGACAAATCAAAGAGAAGGCTATTCGCCGACTGAGAAGTAACAATAGGAATAAAATCTTAAAGACTTATCTTGGCTGAAAAATCTTCTTGTGCATGCAACTACAGGTCTGTATCAAACGATGCAGACCTGTTTTTTCTTACTTCTGCCTGCATTCTTTATCATTTCTTGCTTTATTTGACATTTTACGCTTTTCGAAAAAAGTTGTATCTTTGCAACGCACTATTAACATAAAAGAATATCACTATGCGACTGATTATTCAACCCGATTATGAATTGCTTTCCCAATGGGCTGCTAACTATGTGGCTCGCCGTATCAACGAAGCAAACCCCACCGAAAAAAAACCGTTTGTATTAGGTCTCCCGACTGGATCTTCACCGTTGGGAATGTATCAGTGCTTGATACATTTGTGCAAAGAAGGTGCTGTCTCCTTTCGTCATGTCATAACCTTCAATATGGACGAGTATGTAGGTCTGCCCGAAAGTCATCCCGAGAGTTACCATAGTTTTATGTGGAACAACTTTTTCTCACACATCGATATACTGCCCGAAAATGTAAATATCCTCAATGGTAACGCTTCCGACCTTCAAACCGAATGCGAACAATACGAGGAGAAAATTCGTACCTGCGGCGGTATTGATTTATTCTTGGGAGGTATCGGACCCGACGGACACATTGCCTTCAACGAACCTGCATCGTCGCTTGCATCTCGCACACGCCAAAAAACATTGACAACCGATACTATCATCGCCAACTCACGCTTCTTCGACAACGATGTCAACAAAGTACCCCGGACGGCTCTCACAGTTGGGGTAGGCACTGTACTCGACGCCAAAGAAGTACTCATAATGGTTAACGGACACAACAAAGCACGGGCATTAAAGCATGCAGTCGAGGAGCCAATAAGTCAGATGTGGACAATATCTGCCTTGCAACTTCATCCGCACGGTATCATCGTATGCGACGAAGCAGCATGCAGCGAACTGACTGTCGGCACTTTCCGCTATTTCTTGGACATCGAAAAAGAATACCTTGACCCTGATACGCTACTATAGAATAAATCAAACAAATGGGCTTCTTAAAATGGTTGTTCCTTAGTGGCTTGGGCTATGCAATAGGCGGACCTATCGGACTGCTGATAGCACAAGTTGTAACCTTGCTGTCTGATGGCTTGTCTACTGCTCTCCCGATCGGTGATAGCACCAATGCAACCTATACCGGTCAGCGTACTTCTTCTCGACGCGCTACTCAAGGCGACATCCGTGTCAGCATCCTTGTATTGGTGGCGTGCGTACTGAAAGCCGATGGAATAGTACGGAAGTCCGAACTTAATGTAGTCAAGAAATATCTCTTGCAAACCTATGGAGAGGAGGCTGCATTAGAGGCGCTGCAAGTACTCAAGAAACTATTGGAACAGAACATCGACCATATTGCAGTGGCTGCACAAATCCGGCAGAATGTAAACTACTCCACACGATTAGCCATCTTGCAATTCCTGCTTAATCTGGCGTATGCCGATGGCGTATATGCTCCGTCGGAAGAACGGCTCATAGAGCAAATCTCCGCTACACTCGGACTAAGCGATGCCGACTATCGCTCATTGTTGGCAGTATACGGCAAGGCACAAAGTCCCGACTGGGCATATCAGGCACTCGAGATTACTACATCGGCTACCAATGACGAGGTCAAAAAAGCATACCGGCGAATGGCTATGAAGTACCATCCCGACAAGGTCGCATCAGCAGGAGAGGATGTCAAACAAAAGGCAAACGAAAAATTCCGCGCTATCAACGAAGCCTACGAGAAAATAAAGAAAGAACGGGGAATGAACTGACAACAACCAATCACCGCCCTGTGAGGAATATACGATAATCATATTCACCATACTATGTTACAAATCTATAATACACTGAGTCGGACAAAAGAATACTTCCACCCCCTACACGAGGGTAGAGTAGGAATGTATGTCTGCGGACCGACCGTCTATGGAGACGCCCATCTCGGACATGCCCGCCCCGCTATTACTTTCGACCTGCTGTTTCGCTACTTGCAATATCTCGGCTACAAAGTACGCTATGTGCGTAATATAACCGATGTAGGTCACCTTGAGCACGACGCCGATGAAGGCGAGGACAAAATAGCCAAAAAGGCACGGTTGGAACAACTCGAACCAATGGAGATAGCACAATACTACACCAACCGCTATCACCACGATATGGAACGGCTCAATGTCCTGCCTCCAAGCATCGAACCGCACGCAAGCGGACATATTATCGAACAAATAGAATTCATACAACACATACTTGACCACGGCTATGCTTACATAGTGAATGGTAGTGTCTATATGGATGTGGAAAAATACGCCAAAGATTATCCCTACGGCAAACTCTCAGGGCGTAACCTCGAGGACATCAAAACAGAAACAAGAGAATTGGATGGCCAACACGAGAAAAAACATAGTTACGACTTTGCCTTGTGGAAAAAAGCATCACCCGAACATATTATGCACTGGCATAGTCCATGGTCGGAGGGATTTCCCGGATGGCACATGGAATGCTCCGCAATGGGTACAAAATACTTGGGTGAAGAGTTCGATATACATGGCGGAGGTATGGATCTGATGTTTCCGCATCATGAGGCGGAAATTGCACAATCGTGCGCCGCACTGGGACACGAGTCAGTACACTATTGGATGCACAACAATATGATAACCATCGAAGGTAAGAAAATGGGTAAATCTTACAACAATTTCATTACCCTCGAGCAATTTTTCAACGGCAATCATCCATTGCTCACGCAACCTTTCTCGCCTATGACTATACGCTTCTTCATACTCATGGCACACTATCGCTCTACTGTCGATTTCTCAAGCGAGGCACTCGAAGCAGCAGAGAAGGGATTTGCACGCTTGCAGGAAGCATATATGCGGCTAATGAAACTGAACCCTTCTGCCGAGACCACCGTCGAAACATCGGGACTGAGAGAACGCTGCACCGATGCAATGAACGACGATCTAAATACCCCTGTCGTCATATCACACTTGTTCGAATCTGCCCGCGCCATCAATACTATCTACGACGGCAAAGCAACAATCAATAAAACCGACCTTGACGAACTACAGTCAGTCTGGAGAACTTTCGCCCTTGATATACTCGGCTTGCAATTGGAACAAACCGATGCAGATAACTCGCACGCTGCTGCTTTCAATGGGGCAATCGACTTGCTGCTCGAAATACGCCTCAACGCAAAACAGCAAAAAGACTGGACCACAAGCGACCGTATTCGCAATCGGCTCACAGAATTAGGCTTTTCAATTAAGGACACCAAAGAAGGTTTCGAATGGAGTATATAAATCATCGGATATATTACCTAATAGGAGTCACCCTTACGGTGACTCTTATCATGCTTACAGCCTGCCATTCGGCAACAAAACAGCAACCGGTAGAGGACAATCTTGTTACATACCCCGGACGAACATTCAGTTACAAAGCAAAGTTCTCCGACAATCAAGCCAAACAACTCAAAGCCGCAAAGGCATTAGGACTGTCCACTCCGCCTCGCAACCGGCAAGAAGCAAACAATATGCGGCGACACCTGCAACTTGTCCGCACAACCGACAACTATATCATCGACCCACTGACACACTCTATTCCCTATTTGGTACCCCATGCAGCCGCCGAACTCAATGCTATAGGCGACGGATTTGCCGACATCCTCCAACGAAACGGATTGCCGCATTATCGCTTCCATGTAAGTAGCGTCCTGCGAACACAAGAGGACATACAAAGTCTTCAATATAGTGGAAACATCAACTCTGTAACTACCTCATGCCATTGCTACGGCACAACATTCGATATCACTTACACTAATTTCGACAAGGTAACAGCAACACGCGATTATATGACTCCCGACAATCTGAAATTGGCATTGGCACAAGTACTGCTCAACGAACAACGCTTAGGGCATATCTACGTCAAATACGAGTGGAAACAGGCTTGTTTTCACATAACCTGCCGACCATAACACATCCAAAGAAACACGCACTGAAATATACAATCAAACAACGATACATTCTCTCACCCAACTCTTTCAAAACAATCTTCTATGCAACTAATAGCACGGTTCAAAGAGTATATCCCCTACTACAAGCGTAACCTCAAAGTCGCTGTTCCCGTCATGCTCACACAGGCAGGAGGAGCATTGGTGGGCGTGATCGATTCCATGATGGTAGGACATTACGCAACCGTCGATTTAGCCGCAGTTAGTTTTTCCAACGCCCTGTTCTTTACAATCATGGTGTTTGCCTCTGGTGCGTTAATGGGTATAACACCACTTATCGGCATCCAAGATGGAGAGAGAGCAAAATATCCCGAGCGAAACACCACCGTCCACCGAAACATTACCTCCCTTCTGCAAAACGGCTTCTTTTTCACTTGTCTGATCGGTGGAATAGCCACACTTCTACTTGCCCTGTGTATCCCTTTCCTTAACCATTTCGGACAAGACCCCGAAGTAATACAAGTAGCACGACCCTACTATATCATCATTGTCATCTCACTCCTGCCTTTCCTCCTCTTCTGTCTCCTGAAACAATTCCTTGAGGGGCTCGGTAATACTTGGGTGGCAATGGTAGTGGTAATCACTATGAACGCCTTAAACATACTCCTCAACTGGGTATTTATCTACGGACACTGGGGTTTCTCGCCAATGGGTGCCACAGGTGCAGGCATTGCCACACTCATCTCACGGGTAGGTATGCCTATATGTATGTTCATTGCCATCGCCTCACACCGTAGTTGGAAAGGCTATATTCAACGCTTCACTCGTCAATTGTCTTCTTGGCGCGAAGTATGCCACATCGCACACATAGGCTTCCCTATCGGCGGACAGACATTCTTCGAAACCGTATCATTCACACTCTCTGTGGTAATCGTAGGATGGATTAGCAAAGAGGCTGTTGCTGCACATCAAATAGCCACCCAAGTGTCTAACTTTACCTTTATGTTGGCACTCGGCATCGGAGCAGGTACCACCATCCGTGTATCCCACCAATTAGGGAAAGGCGACCTCATTGCCGTACGCATGGCAAGCAATGCAAGTATCCATCTGGTGCTGCTGATGAACACTATCGGAGCCGTACTCATGATTGGTCTGCGCCACTATATTCCACTTTTGTTCACAACCGATACCCAAGTCCTCGCCATCGCCTCCCAACTGCTTGTATTTGCCGGAATCTATCAGTACTCCGACGGACTCCAAGCCATGGGAGCAGCCATGCTGAGAGGTATCACCGATGTCAAAGTACCCATGCTGATAGCCCTCTTCTCCTATATCATCATAGGCATGAGTGTAGGACTGATATGCACATTCCCCTTGCGTATGGGTGCATCGGGTATATGGGTAGGATTTATCGTAGGCCTCACATGCGCAGCAGTACTTTTCCACGCCCGTTTCAATAAAAAATACAGAGAAATGTGTCTTGCTATTGCAAATGTCGAAAAATAACTCTACCTTTGCAGTCCCTTCGAAGAGAAAGGGGTTTGTGGTTGTTTGTTGCGGGATGTAGCTCAGCCCGGTAGAGTACGCGTCTGGGGGGCGTGTGGTCGCAGGTTCAAATCCTGTCATCCCGACAAAGAAAGGCGAAAACATTACTGTTCCCGCCTTTCTTTGTTTCTATAGGATTGATAAACTATAACGAATGCTCTAATTGCAACATATCAGCCGATTCTATCCTCTTCTGTGCATAATCCTTATTAACTACAAACTCCTTTACATCACCCGATGGCAGATCATACATCAAATCTCGCATCACTGTCTCTGTCAGAGACCGGAGTCCTCGCGCACCCAAACGATACTCCACAGCCTTATCCACTATGTAATCAAGCGCGTCCTCTGCAAAGGTTAATGCCACGCCATCCATCTGCATTAGTTTCACATACTGCTTCGTAATAGCGTTCTTCGGCTCTGTCAATATCCGACGAAGTGCATCCCTGTCTAATGGCTCAAGGTGTGTAATGATAGGCAAACGACCGATTATCTCAGGAATCAACCCAAACGACTTCAAGTCCTGTGGAGCAATATACTTGAGCAAATCATTCAAGTCAATATGTTGCCGTTGCTTCGACGACTCAAAGCCGATAACATGACGGTTAAGCCGTTGCGCAATCTTGCTCTCTATACCATCAAAAGCACCACCGCAGATAAACAATATATTCTGCGTATTCACATGTATATACTCTTGTTCAGGATGCTTCCTGCCTCCCTTCGGTGGAACATTCACAACCGAACCTTCCAGCAACTTCAGCAGCCCCTGTTGAACGCCTTCCCCGCTCACATCACGCGTAATACTCGGATTGTCCGACTTCCTGGCAATCTTATCGATCTCATCTATAAACACAATACCGCGCTCTGCCTTCTCTACATCAAAGTCCGCCTCTTGCAGCAGACGGGTAAGTATCGACTCTATATCTTCACCCACATAACCTGCCTCCGTCAAAACAGTCGCATCCACAATGGTAAACGGAACCGTCAGCAAACGGGCAATCGTCTTGGCAAGAAGAGTCTTACCCGTTCCCGTCGGACCAACCATAACGATGTTCGACTTCTCTATCTCAATACCATCCTCGCTCTGTGGTTGGGTCAATCGCTTGTAATGATTGTACACGGCCACCGACAAACTCTTCTTTGCCGACTCCTGACCAATCACATACTGGTCAAGAAATGCCTTTATCTCATGCGGAGTGGGGATGTTTTTCAACGACGCTTCCGTTACCTTTGCACTACTGTTGCTCTCCTCTTCAGGTTGCAACTGCTCCACAACCTTGTGCAAATCTTCTACCTGACGGATACATTCTTTGCAGACAACCCAACCATTCTTACCCATAACAAGTTGCGAAGGGGGGAGGGTACGACCGCACAATAGGCACACATTATGTGTTGTTTGTTTTGCCACAGTCTTTTTGCTTTTATCAGAATCTCTCTTTACTTCTTCTTATAGATGGTATCAATCATACCGTATTGCAGTGCTTCTTCAGCCGTCATCCAGTAATCACGGTCTGCGTCGGCGGTAATCTTCTCCATCTTCTGTCCCGAATGGTCTGCAATAATACGATACAACTCATCTTTTAGTTTCAAGATCTCCCGTGCGGTAATCTCTATATCCGATGCCTGACCTTGTATTCCACCCATAGGCTGATGAATCATCACTCTCGAGTGAGGCAATGCTGCACGCATCCCTTTCTCTCCGGCAACAAGCAATACCGCTCCCATCGAAGCAGCCATACCCGTACATATCGTACCCACTTTGGCGTTGACATACTGCATAGTGTCATAGATTCCAAGTCCCGCATACACACTACCGCCGGGCGTGTTCAAGTAAATGGAAATACTTTTCTCTTGGTCAACACTGTCAAGATAAAGCAATTGCGCTTGGATAACATTTGCCGTATAGTCATTCACCTCTGTGCCAAGAAAGATGATTCTGTCCATCATCAAACGAGAGAACACATCCATCTGCGTCACATTCAACTGACGCTCCTCCAATATCGAAGGTGATATATACGAACCTTTCATCGAAGCATTCATTGCCTCTTCCACATGCATAGAGTTCATACCCAAGTGCTGGGTCGAGAATTTCAAAAAGTCATTCATAAGGTAATCTTTGTTGATTTCGAACCGCAAAGGTACTATATTTTTATTGTATAACCAACTCCATCCTCCTTTTTCCCGTACAACCCCTCTACTCCCAACTCCCAACCCTCCACTGCTCCCAATGCTCAACTCTCTCCACCAAACCCTTATAAACTATTAACTTTCCACCATCCGATTTTAATCTCCTTTCCTCCCTCCTAATTCCCGCATTCATAAACCCTCCCCTCCGCTTCGCCTATTATTTACTACCTATTCCAAAGGATAAATATAGGACGAATATAGGATGAATATAAGACGAATATAGGAAGAACCCACAAACTACCTACCATCCCTCTCTCACACACCCACCTCCACCCATTTATCATTAACCCTTAATTCTTAATCGTTTATACCCTCTACGAATGTTAATTGTTAATTATTAATTGTTAATTGCTTGTTCATTGCTCGCTGTAGAGCCATAGCATGCTATGGCTCTCGACTCTCCTTCGCAGACTAAACTATATGTTCCCGTTAAACCTCCATAATCCCCACCAACGCACAACCATCAACGGCGTAGCCTTCATCAATACTCCTCCACACAACCACACAAACCACCCCTTTCATCCAACCAATCGAATAACTTTTACAACCTATTTGCAAACAAAAAAAACTTATCTTATCTTTGCGCCGACTAAATTGTTTGTTGTTTTCAAATGGAGGGCAAAAAGTAATGAGCAAGAAATCGGTTCTATTGGTTCTTACAGGTGGCACTATCGCTATGACGCAAGACCCTGCTACGGGCGCACTGCGACCCACAGGCATCGAAGAAGTCAAACGCTATATGCCGGAATTGTTCCAAGATAACATCTTGGTTGACATCTACTCCTTCAACCCTCTGGTCGACTCTTCAAACATAACCCCTCCCGTATGGGGCAAACTCGCTACAATAATCTACGAAAACTACAATCTCTACGATGGTTTCGTTGTTCTGCATGGAACAGACACTATGTCTTACTCCGCATCTGCTCTCAGTTTTATGCTGCGGAACTTGGGCAAACCTGTTGTATTCACAGGATCACAATTACCTATGGGTCTCATACGCAGTGATGCACGCGAGAACCTACTTACCGCCATCGAAATTGCAGTAGAACAGGACGAAGAGGGACAGGCACTTGTACCTGAGGTATCTATATTCTTCGGCGACAGACTCTACAGAGGAAATCGGACAACAAAGAAAAATGCAGAATACTTCTCAGCATTCAAATCCTATAATTACGAACCCCTTGCACTTGCAGGAGTACATATACGGTACAATACCCACCTTATCCACTACCCCGATCCGCTTAAACCGCTTCGACTCTGGACTACATTTGATAAAAATGTCGCCATACTCAAAATATTCCCTGGCATATCACGCCAAGTAGTTGAAGCCGTACTGAATATACCCGACCTCCGTGCCATAGTCCTCGAAACATTCGGGGCTGGAAATGCCCCAAGCGAACCATGGCTCTACGAAGTACTCAAAAACGCTATCGCTAAAGGCTTGATCGTAGTCAACAAAACCCAATGTAGTGCAGGATCTGTAGAAATGGGACGCTACGAAACAAGCCTCAACCTGCTTGAGGCAGGCGTCATAAGCGGCAGAGACATCACTACCGAAGCCGTACTGACAAAGTTGATGTACCTACTCGGCGAATACGGGGACGACACTGACAAAGTAAAGAACGACCTCCAAATATCACTCTGCGGAGAAATGACAATGGAAGAATTATAAAACCAATAAAAAACAATGCTATGAACATCGAAGAATTAACTCCTAAAGGAGTATGGACAAATTTCAAACACATTACCCAAATCCCTCGTCCCACAGGAAAGAAAAAAGAAATAGGCGACTTTCTCGTGAACTATGGGAAATCATTGGGGTTGGAAACCATCCAAGACCAAATAGGCAATGTGCTTATTCGCAAACCCGCATCAAAAGGAATGGAGAACCATCCGGGAGTCATCCTGCAAGGACACATGGATATGGTTCCACAAAAGAACGGAGATGTCGTCTTCGATTTTGAAAAAGACCCTATCCATGCCTATGTCGATGGAGAATGGGTAACCGCACAAGGAACAACTCTCGGCGCCGACAATGGTATAGGTGTCGCAGCCGCATTAGCGGTATTAGCCGATCCTGCAGCAGTCCATCCACCTTTGGAAGTGCTTGTTACGGTTGACGAAGAAACAGGTATGTATGGTGCCTTCGCCATCGAAGGAGGATGGTTGCAGGGAAAAACCTTACTCAATCTTGATAGCGAAACCGAAGGAGAACTCTACATCGGATGTGCAGGAGGAGTAGATGCCACCATCCAATTCCAATACTTGCCCGTACCGGCCATCGAAGACGATATCGCATTGCACATATCTCTCAAAGGCCTCAAAGGAGGACACTCTGGATGTGACATCAAGATGCAACGAGCCAATGCCAATAAACTCATGTTCCGTTTTCTCAAAGATGCTGTTGCTAACTACGAGGCACGATTGGCATCCGTATCAGGAGGGAGCCTGCGCAATGCCATACCGCGCGAAGCAGAGGCTGTCATCACCATTCCTGAAGACAATCTCGACGACTTGCTCCAACTCGTAGCAGACTACGAAGACTTGTTTATCACAGAATACGACGGAGTAGAAGACAATATCCAATTCACTGCAAAGCAAACGGATAGGCCACACGAACTCATACCCGAAGAAATACAAGACAGCCTCATCCATTCTATAATCGCTTGTCCTAACGGCGTCTTCCGAATGATACCCGAAATGCCTGATGTAGTCGAAACATCCAACAACCTCGCACTCATCACCACCGAACAGAATACAGTCACCATACAATGCCTCACCCGTAGTTCAGTAGAGAGTCGTAAAGAGGAACTTCGTCAGATGATCGATAGTTGCTTCGCACTTGCAGGAGCAAAAGTCGAATTTTCTGGCAGTTATCCAGGTTGGAAACCCAATGTACACTCCAAAGTGCTGCAACTCATGCAGGAAACCTACCGCGAGGAGTTCCATACAGAAGCGCGTGTTATTACCATCCACGCAGGATTGGAATGCGGTATAATAGGGCGCAACTATCAAGGGATGGATATGATATCTTTCGGACCAACAATAGAGCATCCCCATTCACCGGACGAACGTGTAAATATCAAAACCGTAGAAAACTTCTATCATTTCATATTGGCAACCCTGCGTAAATTGTAGCATACTCGACTGCAATAATAGGGGTGCGGCTATCTGTCCTATGCAGATAACCGCACTTGCTTTTTTCTGGCACAGAGTTTGCAACCTCCACCCACAAATAACCTAAGAGATATAATTATGAAAAAGTTCTTTCAATTTCTTTGCCTCGCGCTATCAATGTGCGGCGTTAGTGCATTAACCGCCTATATAGTGGTAAAGTCGCAACCATCTGTCGCCGACATAGTTACCTCATCGCAAGACTCCACCCGTCTTTATATTCCTGTGGAATATGCTAAGTTCGCCAATGTTCCTACCGCAGGAGAAACAGATTTCACCGTAGCAGCCGACTTGTCAGTAGGTGCTGTCGTCCATGTCAAAACAACCATTCCTTCGCAGTACAACAACTATTCTTCCGACCCGTTCTTTGAGTTCTTCTTTGGGAGACCGCAACAACGAGAAAGGCCTGACCAAATGGCATCAGGCTCTGGAGTAATCATCTCCCCCGATGGATACATAGTCACCAATAACCATGTCATCGATAAAGCCAAGAATATAGAAGTCGTGCTTAACGACAAACGCTCCTTTGTTGCTACTTTGGTAGGTACTGACCCCAACACCGATATAGCCCTGCTCAAAATTGACGCTACCGACTTGCCAATCATCATCATGGGCAACTCCGACGACCTTCGAGTGGGAGAGTGGGTACTCGCAGTAGGCAATCCGTTCAACCTCACATCTACCGTAACAGCAGGTATAGTCAGTGCCAAAGCACGAAACATCAACATACTTGACGGAGAGATGAAAATAGAGTCCTTCATACAAACCGATGCCGCAGTAAATCCTGGGAATTCAGGAGGGGCGTTAGTAAATACAAAAGGTGAACTCGTAGGTATCAATACCGCTATCGCCTCACAGACAGGTTCCTACAGCGGATATTCTTTTGCAGTACCAACAGGCATCGTCCAAAAAGTAGTGGCAGATCTCAAACAGTACGGAGTAGTACAACGCGCCATACTTGGTGTCCAGATACAGGAAATAACCGATGAACTCAAAAAGGAGAAGAACTTGACCACCTTGCAAGGAGCATATATCGCCGCCGTAGCCGAGAACGGTGCCGCATACAAAGCCGGTATTCAAGTAGGAGATGTGATTACAAAAATCGATAATACTGCTATCCATTCGGCTACCGACCTCCAAGAACAAGTAGGACGGCATCGACCCGGAGACAAAGTCTCAATTACCCTTCTTCGGGCAGGAAAAGAACAAAGCGTAACGGCTGAACTGACCAACCGCAGTGGAGGGCTCGAACTTGTACGGAAATCCCAAGACCTTGCTATCTTAGGGGCGCAGTTCAAGGAGATAAACAATTCCATCAAACAACAACTCCGTATCAACTATGGAGTTCAGGTAACAGCACTCAAAAACGGTAAACTCAAGAAAGCAGGAGTACCCGACAATTTCATTATTCTGAAAGTAAACAATCGTACAATACGATCTGTCGATGACCTATCACAAGTGTTGAACGATGCACTCCAAGCCCAAGAACAAGACAAGGTACTATTCCTTGCAGGAGTCAATCCTAACGGCAAGGTCGCATACTACGCCGTCAATCTATCTGAATAGGATAACGCCTCTTTAATACAACAACCCGATTAGTCTGAAATAGGCAAATTAGACTAATCGGGTTTCTATGTTTGATATACGCACCCTCGATTCCTCGACAAACACATTACAATACACATTGCTACAATCATCGAATTGTCTTTATTTTGCCTATTCAAGAAATTTACACTACCTTTGTAGCATACTAAATATATGCCAATTTGGCATTGCTCGCTTTGGCGCATTTTTTGTAAATGTACCAGTAGAGAAAATAATTTTTTGAAACAAACATATTAAATGAAGAAAACAGAAACGACGCTCGAACAACTCAGAGATGCTATAGTTGAGGCTATTCGTAACAAGAAAGGCAAACAGATTGCTGTCATTGATATGCGTACTCTCGAATCTGTGCCATGTCCTATGTTCATTGTGGCGCAAGGAAACACCAATACCCAAGTATCGGCGATTGCCGATGAGATAGAAGACTATGTACGCAAACAAACAGGAGAAAAAGTCTTGGCAGTCGTAGGACAAGAAAATGCCGAATGGATTGCTATGGACTATGCCGATATTATCGTGCATATATTCCAACCGCATACACGGGAATTCTACGACATCGAACACCTTTGGGGTGATGCAAAAATAACGCTGCTTCCCGACGAAGACTAATACATAAACATCATATCTATGAACGAACAGAACAATAGGCAACAACACAATATGCGCCCACAGAAAGGGAAAAAGAAAGGTCCTAACCTATCGTGGCTGTATATTGCTATCATCATATTTCTCTTGGGGAGTTATTTCTTCTCTAACGATTCTTCGGTTTCAAAGGATATCTCCTATACACAACTCCAATCTTACATAGAACAGGATTGCATCGAGTCAATCACGGTTTACGATAATGGCACCGTCAAGGCTATAGTGGCAAAAAATGCGGTAGGCGTAGTGTTTGCCTCTGCACCCGAAAAGGCAGCCGAAGCAAAACAACCGCGAATATCTGTCGCCATACCTTCAGTAGAGGAGTTTAATAAATACATGACCGAGGTCAACTCGCAACGACAAGCAGACAATAAAAAGACTATCGACCTCACATTCGAAAAGGAACACGATTGGTGGCTTATCCTCATCAATGTCTTACCTTTCTTGCTATTAGTGCTATTCTTTGTAATGATGAGTCGTGGACCAATGGGGGGAGGTGCAGGCATATTCAGTGTTGGGAAAGCCAAAGCACAAGTGTTCGATAAAGACAAGAAAGATAAAGTCACTTTCAAAGATGTCGCAGGCTTGGCCGGTGCTAAACAAGAGGTGGAAGAAATCGTCTCCTTCTTAAAGAACCCAAAGAAATATACCAACTTAGGCGGTAAGATACCTAAAGGAGCCCTGTTGGTTGGTCCTCCCGGTACAGGAAAGACACTATTGGCGAAAGCAGTGGCAGGCGAGGCAAATGTACCCTTCTTCTCTATGTCAGGATCAGATTTCGTAGAGATGTTTGTCGGAGTAGGCGCATCCCGAGTACGCGACTTGTTCCGTCAAGCCAAAGAAGCGGCACCCTCCATCATCTTTATCGATGAGATCGATGCTGTGGGAAGAGCAAGAGGAAAAAATATAATGAGTGGTGGCAACGACGAACGCGAGTCCACACTCAATCAGTTGCTCACCGAAATGGACGGCTTCGGCACTAACTCCGGCGTCATAATCTTGGCAGCCACCAATAGGGCCGATGTTCTCGACTCTGCCCTTTTACGTGCAGGACGCTTCGACCGGCAGATACATGTCGAACTGCCCGACCTGCAAGAACGCAAGGAGATATTTGGAGTTCACCTCCGTCCTATTCATCTCGACGATACAGTCGATGTCAATTTCTTGGCCAAGCAAACACCGGGATTTTCAGGAGCCGATATAGCCAATGTATGCAACGAAGCAGCACTCATTGCAGCGCGCCATGATAAAAAGGCAGTAGGCAAACAAGACTTCATGGATGCTGTCGACCGTATCATAGGAGGCTTGGAACGCAAGACAAAGATTATGACCGAAGACGAGAAACACTCTATCGCTTATCACGAAGCAGGACACGCTACTATATCGTGGATGCTACGATGGGCAAATCCTCTTGTTAAAGTCACTATCGTACCACGAGGCATATCTTTAGGTGCGGCATGGTATCTACCCGAAGAACGGCAACTAACCAATCGGGAACATCTCTTGGATGAAATGTGTGCCACACTCGGTGGACGGGCGGCAGAAGAAGAGTTCCTGTCCCAAACAAGCACGGGTGCACTCAACGACCTCGAACGAGTAACCAAACAAGCCTATGCAATGGTCGCCTACTATGGTATGAGCGATAAATTGGCAAACCTGAGTTATTACGACTCTACCGGACGCTCCGATTATGGATTCGCAAAGCCTTATTCCGAAAAGACGGCCGAAACCATCGACAAGGAAGCAAGCACCATCATCTCTCAACAGATGAAACGGGCAAAGGAGATTCTCGCACAGAACGCCGAAGGACACCATCGCATAGCAGAACTGCTTATCGAAAAAGAAGTCATCACTGCCGAAGATGTCGAGAATATATTAGGTCCTCGCCCTTGGAAGTCTCGCCAAGACGAGATTATCGAAGACAACGAAGCGGCACTCGCAGCGGAAAACAAAGAAGAACCAACCGGACACCAGCAAACCAATGCCGCAGAACCCCAAGCGGCTGCTACAGATACAGAGGAACCAAAAACAAAATAGTTGTATGAAAAAAATCATTTTATCCATAGCAACCATAGCACTATGTGCTGTGGCTTATGCTCAACAGCCACAACAACTCCCCATCGACTCTGCAGTACGAGTAGGGCATTTACCGAACGGGCTGACCTATTACATTCGGCATAACGAGTATCCCAAGCAACGCTGCGAATTCCATATCGCCCAAGCAGTAGGGGCTATCCTCGAAGAAGACCACCAAGACGGGTTGGCGCACTTCTTGGAACACATGGCGTTCAATGGTACCGAGCATTTCCCTGGTAAGGGCATCATCAATTACTTCGAATCCATAGGTGTCAATTTCGGAGGAAACATCAACGCCTATACCTCTCTCGACGAAACAGTCTACCGCCTTTCAGATGTACCGACTATTCGTACCGGCATCATCGATTCCGCCCTGCTCGTCATGCACGATTGGGCGTGTGGATTATCCCTACTCCCCGAAGAGATTGATGCTGAGCGTGGCGTCATCCGTGAAGAGTGGCGTACAGGTGCCGACGCCAACCGCCGTATGTGGAAAAAAAGCCTCGAACTCGAATTCCCTGGCAGCCAATATGCGAAACGCGATGTGATAGGCGACACGGCCGTCATCAATAACTTTGCCTACGATGCTCTGCGCAATTACTATAAGAAGTGGTATGGTCCCGACAACCAGGCAGTCATTGTCATCGGCGACATCAATGTCGATACTATCGAAGCAAAGATCAAAGCCCTCTGGGCAGATGTTCCGGCACGAACGAATCGTGGCGAACGACCCATCTACTCCGTTGACGATAACATCGAGCCTATTGTTGCTGTCGTAACCGATGCCGAAGCGCAAACAACTCGTATATCAGTCATATTCAAAAAAGACCCTCTTCCCCAAGCATTCAAAGGAACCGACATAAACTATGTCCTCGATCTGACCTACTCCCTCATCACCGATATGATCGATAACCGTATGTCCGAACTGGCACTCGACCCCAATGCTTCATTCGTGGCAGGAGGGGCTTTCTATGGCGAGTTAGTCAAAGCCAAAGATGCTTTCCATGCAATCTATATCGCTAAAACAGGTAAAGAAAAACAAGCATATTCCGACCTGCTCTACCAGTTGGAAAAGATTCGTCGCTATGGCTTTACCAACGCCGAACTCGAACGGGTAAAAGCAGAAACGCTCTCCGCCTACGAGAAAGCCTACAACGAAAGGAACAGCACGCGCAATATCAGTTATGTACAAGAGTGCAAGAGCCATTTCTTGGATGGAGAAACAATGCCGGGCATCAACTGGGAATACGATGCAGTAAAGCAAATCCTCCCCAATCTGAGTATCAACGATGTCAACACTGTGGCACAAGCGTTAATCACCGACAACAATGTGATTATTTCCATTCAAGCACCCGACAAGGCGCAACTACCTTCCGAACAGGAAATACGCGACGGACTCAAACAAATGTCAGCCCTCTTGATAGAGGCACCCCAGGAGGAAACAATGCGTACCACATTGGTTGAGAAAGAACCTAAGGCAGGCAAAATTAAGAAAGTCATCCACAACGACATCTTGGGTACTATCGAATGGACACTCTCCAACGGGGTACGGGTTATACTCAAGCCTACCACATTCAAGCAGGACGAAATAAGTTTCTCGGCTTATTCTTACGGTGGTACATCCCTTATCAGTCATTTATCTGACATTCCCTCTGCCTCTTTGGCTACCGATATAGTGGCATATTCTGGTATCGCCGATTTCTCTTACAACGACTTGCAGAAAGCCTTGGCAGGAAAGCATGTCAGTCTTACTCCCTCCATCAGTGATCTATCCGAGTCAATGAGTGGCTTCTCCACAATCAAAGACTTGGAAACATTGTTGCAACTGAACTATCTCTACTTCACCGCACCTCGCCGCGACGAAGATGCGTTCAAAACATTCATTTCCTTGTTGGAAACATCGTTGGAGAATAAACAACAGAACCCCAAATCAATATGGTACGACTCCATTAACATCATGGCAAACAATTACTCCCCTCGTACCATCATCTGGACAAAAGAGAAACTCCAGGAAGTCAACCTCGACCGTGCATTGGCTATCTACACAGAACGCTTTGCCAATCCAGCCGACTTCACCTTCACTTTCACGGGCTGTATCAATCCCGACGACAAAGACTTCCAAAAGTTGGTATGCAAGTGGTTGGGAGGTATGAAAACCTCTAAAGCACGCGAGAACTTCGTGGATAACAACGAACGAGCCCCCGAAGGAATACAGAAAAACTATTTCTCGTGGCGTATGCAGACACGAACTGCCTCCAACTACATCCAATACACCTCTTACAATATCCCCTACTCCCTGTCCAACCGACTCAATATGATTGCAATAGGCAAGATATTGGATATCCGTTACTTGGAATCTATCCGTGAACAAGAAGGAGGCTCCTATGGCGTCGGAGTACGAGGCTCTTTGAGTCGATACCCCGTACCGTGTGCCGAACTCTTTATGATGTTCGACACCGACCCTCTACGCCAGGAACATCTCATCTCTATCATACATAAGGAGATTGAAACCATCATCAACAATGGTCCTTTGGCAGACGACCTCGACAAAGTGAAGAAATCGTTCTTGAAAGACTATGAAGAAGACCTTGAGAAAAATGGCTATTGGTCTTCCACCATACTCCCACGCTACTATCGTTTTGGCGAGAACTACATCACTTCTTACAGGGATGCAGTACAAGGAATCACGGCGGAAACCATCCAACAAACTCTCAAGCAGCTAGTCGATGCAGGCAATATGTTTGAGGTGGTCATGAATCCCGAATAACAGATTCCTATTACCCAACAAAGAAAGAGGCTATCTGCAGTTACAAGACAGCCTCTTTTTTATATCAAATTACTACTGTTGCGATAAATTACCGCTATTCAGTTGTAAATAGTTGATATTTATATGTTTATAAGCGTTCTTTGATTTTTCGATTTGAAAGTGATTGAGTAATTTTGGGCTAATAGACATTTCTTGTACCTAAAACAGAGCGGTAGGGGTAGTAATAGACA
>CAVEFV010000010.1:0-41408 GCA_963615025.1 Firmicutes bacterium CAG:95
TGTTAATAATAAACCCATCGGAAGAATTAAATACGCACTAAACTAATTCCGCCAACGGGTTATATAATTTAATAATTTGAAGAGGGAATAGAGGCCTATTTGAGGGCTGGTAGGTGGTTATTTGTATGCAAATTATATGCAATTTGTATAGATTTGCCGTGTTAGTATTGTAGATATTCATAAAAAACAGTACTTTTGCAGAATTATTGGGTAGTGCTACTACTTGTTATGAAGCATACGGATTGGTCGATATATCTACTGCATTTGTTTCTGACGGTCTTTTTAGTCGTTAGTTTAGGCTCGTGTGTAACCTCTCGCAAGGTGAACTATATGCAGCCTGCCGACAGGCAAATACCTTCTTATGCGGACACTTTGAACTATTCAGATTATCAGTTGCAGAAAGGGGACAGATTGTATATTCATGTGTATGCGATAGATGAGAAGACTGCCAATTATTTCAACGGGGGATTATCGAACAGTACACAACTACTGCGCAACAATGCGGGTAACTCCTCGACCGACCTTTACACTTATGTTGTGGACAATGAGGGTTGTATCACCTTTCCGTCGATAGGTTTGGTGCCGGTACGCGGGTTGACAACGAGAGAGGTGAAACATCGATTGGAAGGGTTATTGTCGGGCGTTCTTGTTCAAGAGGGTACGATGCCTACCATATCGGTAGAGGTACAGATTGTGCAACGCTGTTTTTCCGTGATCGGTGCGCAGGCGTCGGGTAGGTTCTCTATCACCAAAGAGAAGATCACTATATTTGAGGCTTTAGCCATGGCGAGAGATATAGCAGACTTCGGTGATCGTTCGAAGGTACATATCATTCGTGAGCAGGAAGATAGTACGATTATCAAGACTTTTGATGTCCGTTCGGAAGACATCATCAATTCGGAGTTCTATTATATAGAGCCGAACGATGTTATTTACATCCAGCAGATCAAGGGGCAGGCGTTTGGTATCAACTCTGCCGGTGCGGCGGTGTCGGTGGCTGCCACGACTTTGTCTTTTGGCGTATTCATCTACACCTTGGTTGACCGGTTTATCGTTCAGAATGTGAAAAACAAAGGAGAAAAATAGCCGATGAAAGCACAGACGATACATATAAGTTGCGTGGTGTTGTTGGTGGGTATGCTTCTTTCGGGCTGTTACTCCCATAGGGCGGTTGGACTACTGCAGGAGAGGAAAGATTTGCCCAAGTACGAAAGAGCGTCGTACGAACCTTATCGTATTCATATCAATGACGAGATTATCTATCGTTTGATTACAATGGATGAGACGATCTCAAAGGTTATCACTGACGGAATGAGCCGTTCGACATTGTCGGATGTTAAATCTTATCGCGTCTATTCAGATGGTTCGATTGACTTGCCATTCTTGGAGCCAATTGTGGTAAAGGACTTGACGATAGAGGAGGCAGAGGCAGTGGTGCAAGAGAAATTCAGAGAGATTATTCCCGATGCAACAGTCAAACTGACATTGTATAACAAGACCTTTACGATAATAGGCGATATTAATTCGGGAACCTATCAGATCTATAAGGACAAGTTGACTATCTATCAGGCCCTTGCCATGTCGGGGGACTTGATGAATCAGGGAGACAGAAAGCATGTGCGTATTATTCGTCCCCGCGACAATGCGGAACCGGAAGTGTTGGAGTTTGATATACGCACGAACACGCTGATTGACAGCAAGTACTATTATGTCTATCCGAACGATGTGATCTATGTAGCCCGTTCGAAAGGCAGTTTTTACAAGGTGGCATCGTATAGCGGATTCCTTGCATTGATCACCTCGTCGTTATCGTTGTTGGTATCCGTACTCAATTATACATCCGTATTCTAAAACACTACATACATTTATGGATTCTCCTACCACACAGCCCACACAGCCGACTCTTGGCATAATGGAAGAGGAACGCTCTTCGTTCAACCTTTTGGAGTGGGTGCTACGCGTATTGCGATACTGGTATCTGTTTATTATCGGTATTGTCATTGCTTTGGCTCTTGCGATGCTCGAGAATCGGAAGTGGATACCCCAGTACCTGTCTTCCGGTACGATCCTGATAAAAGAGTACACCAACTCTTATGGCGGTTCGCAGGCATTGATGCAGGGCTTTGGTGTGGACCCTGGTTATAAGAATGTGAACAATCAGGTTATTATGCTGTCTTCTTACGACCTGATGACGCGCGTAGTGGATTCGTTGCCGTTTATGCAGGTAGAGTACATCACACAAGGTCGTTTCCGTACCCGTAACTTGTATCGCAACAGTCCTATCCTAATTGAGCCTGCGAATGTAGCACATTATGCTTATAATACCCTCTTCGAGATACAGATACAGGAGGATGGTTTATTGAAGATTGCTTCTACGAACGAGGATTTGCCGTTCCGTACGGAAGCGCACTATGGCGAACCGATCAAGTCGTCGTTGTTTGAGGCGACCGTATGGCCAACCGAGAACATGGTTCAGAGCGGTAAACTTTATTTCCGCTTCCGTGATAGGACCTCGTTAGTGAATGAGTTCTCGTCGCGATTAGGGCTTAACTTCGTAAGCGAGGGTTCTACGGTGTTGAATCTGAGTTTGGTGAGCGAGACCCCACAGCGCGATTGTGAGTTTATCGACAAACTGAGTCAACTGTATCTGCAAGATAACTTGGACCGCAAGAACGATGTCGCAAACAATTCCATCAAGTTCATCAACGAGCAGTTAGAGGTGCTGCAGCAGTCGCTTACGGTCTCCGAGAGTGCGATGACGAACTTCAGACAGGAGAATAAATTCGTAGATGTATCGTCTTATGCCTCAACGCTGATGCAGAAGATGGAGGACTATGACGCACAGGAAATGACATTGCGCCTCAAAGAGACTTACTTGGATTATTTGGCGCAATATCTACAGACGAATATGGAGGAGGGTAGTGTGATTGCTCCTTCCACTCTGGGACTTAATGAGCCGATGCTTATGACCCTTGTGCAGCAACTGAACGACCTGCGTATTCAGCGTGGGGAACTGTCGGACAAGAATGTCTATTACGCCAAGTACACCAAAGACATAGAGAATGTTACGGCTGCTATTCATGAAGTGGTCAGTTCTATGAGGGCATCTTTAGAGATAGAGAAGAACGATTTGCACAATCGTTACAAGCAAGTGCAGCAGGATATTAAGAACTTGCCTGAGAAAGAGTTGGAGATGGTTGCTATTGAGCGTAACTACAGGATAGACGATAACTACTACACTTTCTTCCTTCAGAAGCGGGCAGAGACCGAGATACAGAAAGCATCGAATACACCAGATAATGCTGTGTTAGACAAAGCGCGCACGCTCTATGTGACTAACGCAAACCAACAGAGAAAGACCACAACCATGTATCTGTTGTTCGGCTTTCTGGCACCATTGGTGTTGGCAATCCTGTTGGAACTCCTGAACAACAAGTTGCGTATTCCTATGGAGGTGGAGCGTTTGTCGAAGTTTCCGCTCATTGGTTCCTTGCGCCATGTACGCTCGCAGAACCCAACGATGGTGCAGAAAAATCCGAGATCGTCGTATGCAGAGATGCTTCGCACCATACGGACGCGTATTGAGTTTATTGTAGGGCGCAAGACGAACATCACGATGGCGATTACATCCACTCAATCGGGCGATGGAAAGACCTTCCTTGCGACTAACTTGGCGGCACTATACGCCATGACAGGCAAGAAGACGCTGCTTGTTGATATGGATATACGCAAACCGAACATCCACGAGAAATTGGGCTTGGACGCAGGCTTGGGGGTAACGAACTATTTGATAGGCGAATGCGAGTTGGATGAAATCGTGCGTAAAGACACACCCTACGACTTTGATATCTTGTTGGCAGGAACCATACCGCCGAACCCCGGAGAGTTGATACATTCCGACAAGTTAGTGGCTATGTTCGACGAATTGCGCAAACAATACGATTTTATCCTTATCGATACATCGCCTGTCGGGCAAGTGCCGGATGCCTTTGCGCTTATCTCGCAGACAGACTTGACCCTCTATGTCGTACGCTGTATGGAAACGAACAAGTATTTCTGCAAGAACACCCTGCAACAGTTGGAAATCGATTACAAAGACAAGGTGCAACTCGTCTTTTCCGATATGCCTGTCGAGAAGAAAGGTGTCCGTTTCGGAAACAAGAAGTACGGTTATGGGTACGGCTACGGCTATGGTTACGGATACGGTTATGGGTATGGTTACGGCTATGGCTCAAAGAACAAAGACAGTTACAATTACTATTCGGACGATGAATAGACAACGAAGGATAGACGATAACAACCCTGTGCTTTGTTGTCTTGGTCTGTCTTTCTGCTCTATCGAACCTTCAAGCCATCCACGCCTTAGCCTTCACAAGATGTGTAGATGAGTCTTTTCACCGATATATTGCAAAAGTATTGGGGATATACCTCTTTCCGTCCTCTGCAAGAGGATATCGTGAGCAGTGTCTATGCAGGTAACGACACATTGGCATTGATGCCGACAGGGGGAGGAAAGTCAATCTGTTTTCAGGTACCTGCTATGGCGAAAGAAGGGCTATGTCTGGTTATTACGCCCCTTATCGCACTGATGAAAGACCAGGTGGAGAACCTTCGCAAAAGAGATATAAAAGCCTATGCCATCTACACCGGTATCACGCGCGACCAGGTTCGTGTCATGCTCGATAATTGTCAGTTTGGCAACTATAAGTTCCTATATGTTTCTCCCGAACGCTTAGAGAACGAGGCTTTCCGCAAACGCTTGTCCCTCCTGCCCGTCAATCTTATTGCTGTGGACGAGGCACATTGTATCTCCCAATGGGGATACGACTTCCGTCCTCCATACCTGCGTATTGCGCAGATAAGAAAAGATTTGCCCGATGTACCGGTTCTTGCCCTGACAGCAACCGCCACGCCGGAGGTGATGAAGGATATACAAGACAAGTTGTCGCTGCCTACTATGCCCGACCAAACACCACGCAAGTGGAATGTATTCCGGAAAAGTTTCGCACGCAACAACCTATCGTACATCGTGCGTCATACCGACGACAAACCTGCTCAACTCCTGCGTATCTTGCAGGTGGTACAAGGCAGTGCCATTGTTTATACCCGCAATCGTAAACGCACGAAGGAACTGTCCGATTGGCTACAAGAACAAGGCGTATCTGCTACCTGTTACCATGCAGGACTCAGCACCAACGAGAAAGACAAGGCACAACGACAATGGACCGACTATTCCGTTACCTCCGAGCAAGGAATAAGGGTTATGGTGGCTACCAATGCCTTTGGTATGGGTATCGATAAACCTGATGTACGAGTCGTTATCCATTGGGATTTGCCTAACACCATCGAATCTTACTTCCAAGAAGCGGGTAGGGCAGGACGAGACGGCAACAAGGCGTACGCAATCTTGCTCTATAACGAGACCGACAAAACCAAAGTCAAGAAGCGTGTGTCCGACACTTATCCCACAAAGCAGTTCGTCAAACAAGTCTACGAAGCACTCGGCAACTTCTACGAGATTGGTATCGGATCGGGTATGGGACATAGTTTTCCCTTCCATATTATGGAATTGGCAAACGCATATCACTTTCCCCTGCTGCCTACCTTCAGTGCAGTGCAAATCCTCTGTCAGGCAGGCTATCTCGCATATCAGGAAGAAACAGAAACTTCCCCGCGCATACAGTTCATCTGTTCAAGAGAGGACTTGTACCATCAAGACCTCAAGCCCGAACAGGAGAAGGTCATCTACTACATCTTGCGCAACTATACGGGCGTATTCGCCGACACGATCTATATCCACGATGCCACGATGGCTAAGAACTTAGGTTTGCAATCCAAACAACTCAACGAGATTTTAGTCGAACTGGCGAAAGAGAAAGTCTTACGCTATATTCCACGAAGGAAAACACCATATATCACCTTCATTTCCGAACGCGTCGAACTTGATTATCTCCAACTAACCGAAAAAGTTTACGAAGAGCGAAAAACGCTTTATGTCAAACGACTGAAGGCTATGGTGGAGTATGCCGAGCAGAACCAATTCTGTCGAAGCCAAGTCTTGCTGTCCTATTTTGGAGAGACCGATTCCCAACCTTGTGGGCAATGCGATGTGTGCCGCCGCAATAAGAAACAATAATCCAAAGCCTGCATCCCGCTTATCTCTACCTTTCATAACCCTATCCGTCGGGATAGACCTCTTTTTCACGATGCTTTCCATCCTATAGCATCGCAGGACACTCTCTATACACTCTCTATACACTTTAATGTAACAATGACTAATCTCTTTGGGTGATTCTTGGGTGATTCTTGGGTGATTATTGGGTGATTCTTGGGTGATTACTTAATGAAAAAGCAAAAATAAACCTATCATATCCTTCTCAAATATCGCACAAATCCATACCCAATTCCATAGTCCAACGAAAATTCCACCTCCCAACACCACACCATACCCCCATATAAATGCAAAGGGGCATCTCACGAAGCCCCTTCTACTATAAGGTATTAGTCTGTTAAATTGTTAAGGTACAAAAAAGATTGTGTTGTTTCCTTCAATCACGACGCAAAGGTAATCCCTTTTTTCTACTGCTGCAATAGCAAAAACTATGTTATAAAACATATTTTTCGTGCATTTTAGCCAAAATCCACCCTCATTCCACCATTTTTCTGACTTTAATCGTAACATATTGTAATATCATTCAAAAATATATACCTTTGCCTGCGTATTCAAAAAGGGGTACCCAAGTGAGCGAAAACGAAATCATACAACGACAAGACCGAGCAGAACAGTTCTTCCGACAAGGCTATAACTGCTCACAATCGGTCGTCGCTGCATGTGCCGACATCTATGGAATCGACACCAATCTTGCGTTAAGACTTGGTGCATCCTTCGGCGGAGGAATCGGCAGAATGCGACAAACTTGCGGCGCTGCATGTGGTATGTTCCTTCTTGCAGGCTTGCACAATGGTAGCACCACACCTCACGACAACGACGGTAAAATGAAAAACTACCAAACAGTCCGGAATCTCGCTGAACAATTCAAACAAGAAAACGGCTCGCTTATATGTGCCGAACTCTTAGGACTCGCCAAGCCCGAACAATCCGCAGAACCGGAAAAGCGCACCGATACTTATTACAAGAAAAGACCTTGTGTCGAGATGGTACGCTCGGCCGTCAGACTTTATTGCGAAAATCTATTATAATAAAACCATATATCTATGTACTATTTGGCTATCATCGGAGGAGGACCTGCAGGCTATACTGCTGCTGCTCAAGTTGCTAAGGCAGGAAAAGAAGTAATACTTTTCGAACAAAACGCCATCGGAGGAACATGCCTTAATGTAGGTTGTATCCCCACGAAAACAATGCTCTACAGTGCTAAAACCTACCATAATGCAGCGAATGCTGCCAAATATGGCGTCATCACACAAAGTGTGGAGTTCGATTATGCCAAGATACAACAACGCAAACAAAAAATTATCAGAAAACTGTCGGCTGGCATTCGGGCAAAACTCAATAACCCATTGTGTACCTTTGTGGCAGCAACGGCGTCCGTCGTTTCCCGAACCGACGATAAAATCATCATCCGTGCAGCAGAAAACGACTACGAAGCCGAGAACCTGCTGATTTGCACAGGCTCAACTAACTTCGTCCCACCTATCCCTGGACTTAAAGATAACCCTTTCGTACTCGATTCCACCGATGCACTGAACCTCTCCGTACTACCTTCGTCCATCATCATTGTCGGCGGCGGAGTAATAGGCATGGAATTCGCAACCTTATTCCACGAACTGGGCGTCAAAGTAACTGTCATTGAGGCAATGCCTACCATCCTTCCTAATCTCGACAACGAAGTAGTGGACATCCTCCTTCAAAAGTACAAGAAAGAAGGAGTAGAAATCTTCACTAACACCCGCGTCACACGGGTAGAGGGGAATCAAGTTTTTACCGACCAAGATACCTTCACCGCAGATAACATCCTCGTATGTGTCGGGCGCAAGCCAAATCTCAACGGCTTGGAAGCACTATCCGACCTGCAACTCAACCGCAAAGGAATTGAGATTGACGAGTTTATGCGTACCAATCTACCTAATGTCTACGCTGCTGGCGATGTCACGGGAAAACTGATGCTTGCACATACTGCCACCCGACAAGCAGAAGTCGCTGTAGGAAGAATGCTCAAACAAATTCCACTCCAACGAATAGCCTACAACGCCATACCTTCTGTCGTCTATACTAACCCCGAGATAGCAGCAGTAGGCCTGACAGAAGCAGACCTCACAGGAGCAGACTGTGTACTGCCTATACCCTACGAAGTAAAAAGATTACCAATGGCTTTCTCTGGGCGTTTTGTAGCGGAGAACGAAGCAGAGAACGGGCTATGTAAAATCATCATCGACCAAAAGAAACAGACTATATTAGGCGTGAGCATGGTAGGAAACCCCTGTTCAGAGATAATAGCAGCGGCTTCCTTCGCCGTACGAATGGGCTACACCATAGCAGAGTTCCAACAAGTGGTATTCCCGCACCCGACTGTGGCGGAGATACTACGGGAAACCGTAATAGAGTAGGGAACACTGCAATGGAGAAAAACAAAAGGGTACTCATGGCTATGAGTGGCGGCATTGATAGTTCAGTTGCCGCTATGTTGCTTTTGGAGCAAGGATACGAACTGGTTGGCATCACCTTTCGTACTTACGACTCTATTCGAGAGTCCTGCCTGCGGAAAGAAAAAGGCTGCTGTTCCATAGAGTCTATAATGGAGGCGAAGCACCTTGCAGAGCAGTTAGGATTTCCGCATCATATCCTTGACTTCCGCGAGACTTTCCGCAGAGAGATTATTAACAATTTCGTAACGGAATACTTGCACGGACGAACGCCTAACCCATGTGTCTTATGCAATTCTCATATCAAATGGGGAGAACTTTGCAAGGCTGCCGCTCAGTATGACTGTGATTGGATAGCCACTGGACATTACGCCCGCATAGCACAATACAATGGACACTATTACCTGCGCAATGCAGTCGACACCCACAAAGATCAAACCTACTTCCTCTGGATGTTGACCGAAGATAACATCCGCCATACCATATTCCCGCTCGGAGATCTCACCAAAGAACAAGTACGCACCATTGCTCGTGAGCATGGCTTCCAAAAACTATCGCAGAAAGCCGAGAGTCAGGAGATATGTTTTATCGACAATAACGACTATCGCACATTTATTGCCTCTCACTCACAAGGAATACCGAACGCCTCTTGCGCCTTTCTATCTGGTAACTATATTGATGCGAATGGGAATATACTTGGAAAACACAATGGCTTCGCGAACTACACAATAGGGCAACGCAAAGGATTAGGCATCGCATTAGGTACGCCTGCCTATGTCACGCACATCAATCCCGATACCAACGAGGTAACGCTTGGCGCACATGATGATCTCTACACCCATACACTTTGCGCTTCCGATCTACGCATCCGAGATAGAGAATTGATCGACAAAGATTCCACTGTGCAAGCACAAATACGCTACAAATCACCCGCTATCCCTGCAACACTACAACTCACAGAAAACAACTCGCTCAAACTACAATTCCACTCCCCTGTCTGGGGCGTTACACCCGGACAGTCTGTAGTTCTCTACAAGAACGAACTGCTCATCGGCGGAGGAATCATCAATCAATAATCATCCGTACAAAACAAATCCATCTCCATAAAACGCTCCATTTCATAACCGAACTGTTGCATACAAAATCCTTCTTGTCTCCATAAAAACTCCCCTCCGCCAAGCCCCGTCAATACTATCTGTTTCGAAGGTTTTATATAGGATGAATATAAGACGAATATAGGATGAATATAGGACGAATATAGGATGAGCATACATATTTCATACAATTCTCATACCCCAAAACGACCAAATTCCTTCCATTATAAACAAATAAATATGGGCTGTATAACAACACTTGTTACACAGCCCATACCAATCTATAAATTGCTACCTACTTTATAGGTAACGGACACAATCGTCTAAAAATTATTCTCCTGTAGTTGGAAATAACTTTGAGGATGATCGCATACCGGACATACCTCAGGTGCTTCTTTGCCGATATGGAGATGTCCGCAGTTTCTGCATTGCCAGATGCATTCACCGTCACGACTGAAAACTAACTTATCCTCTACATTCTTAAGCAATTTCAAATAGCGCTCCTCATGTGCTTTCTCTACTGAAGCAACGCCTTCCATTATCTCTGCTATCTCATCAAATCCCTCTTCGCGAGCCTCTTTAGCCATACGAGGATACATATCTACCCATTCCTCGTGTTCACCATTAATGCCGTCCAACAGATTCTCTTTCGTACAACCAATGCCGTGTATCAGTTTGAACCACAATTTAGCATGTTCCTTCTCTTGAGCAGCAGTCTCTTCAAAGAAGGCGGCTATCTGTTCATAACCATCTTTCTTAGCCTTCGACGCATAGTAAGTGTACTTGTTGCGTGCTTTCGATTCACCTGCAAAAGCCTCCCATAGATTGGCTTCCGTCTTTGTTCCTTTTAAGTCTTTCATTTTGTAGGATGTTTTTGTAAGTAATAATTGGATTATATATTGAATACCTTGAATCAATACACTATTTTCAATACAAAATCTATGCCATATAATACCATAAATCATAATACCTCAACCATCACTTTTAAGAGGAAAAATAACATTTTTTTACAACCACAATCTTGCTTATCTGCATATTTCATCCTACCTTTGCGCTAACAACTATTCAACATACTCAACGGCACCACACACTCAATACGAAACACTCAACTCAAACATGACTATTCATTTTCTCGGTGCTGCTAACGAAGTAACGGGCAGCAAACATCTCATCACCACCGATTCGGGTAAGCGTATCCTTCTTGATTGCGGGATGTATCAAGGGAAGGGTATGGAAACCGACGCGGCAAACCGTGACTTGGGCTTTGATCCAAAACAGATTGATTGTGTCATCCTCACTCATGCTCATATCGACCACTCTGGCTTGTTGCCTTATATCTATAAATTAGGTTTTAGGGGCGACATCATCTCTACGCCAGCAACACGCGACTTGTGCGCAATTATGTTGCAAGACACTGCATTCATACAGGAACTGGATGTGCGTTGGTATAATAAGAAGATGAACAGGCTTCACAAACCTAAAATACAGCCGATTTACGACAACAACCATGTCGAGCGTTGTATGCACCTTTTTGTCACAGTGGGGTATAATCGCCGCTTTCGTGTAGCCGACAATGTATATCTTACCTTCACCAATTCAGGACACATGCTGGGTTCTGCAATTTGTAGTTTGGAAATAAAAGAAAATGGAGAGTGGAAACGAATAGCCTATACGGGCGATATAGGTCGCGCCGAAAGTCATATATTATGCTCTCCACAGCCATTCCCGCAATGCGACTATCTTATCTGTGAATCAACCTATGGAGATCGCTTGCATACGAATATGCTCGCCACAGAAGAAGAGTTATTGGGAGTAGTCGATTCCACTTGTGTCTATAAGCGGGGTAAACTCATCATCCCAAGTTTCTCGGTAGGACGGACACAGGAGATAGTTTATGTACTGAACAATCTGTATAACGAAGAGCACCTGCCACATATACCTGTCTATGTTGATTCCCCGTTATCATTCAATGCTACACAAATATTCCGCCTCTATACCGACCAACTCAATGCTAAGGTGCAAGATACAATGCGCTTCGACAATGATCCGTTTGGCTTTAATACACTACACTATATCACTGACATCCGTGAATCAAAAGCCTTGAACAACAATCCCAATCCCTGTATTATAATCTCTGCTTCAGGTATGTTGGAGGCAGGACGCGTCAAACATCATGTAGCGAACCACATTTCTGACCCAACCACAACGATATTGATAGTCGGATATTGTACCCCCACATCATTAGGCGCACGCATACAAGACCCTAATCTGAAATGGGTCAGCATCTTTGGATATGACCATCGTATTAAAGCGCAAGTAACAAGAATAGAGGGCTTTTCAGGTCACGGCGACTATCAGGAAATGATCGACTATCTAACCCGTAGCCTCGATGTAACGCAAGTGCGTCATACCTTTATCGTACATGGTGAACTCGAAGCCCAAGAGGCGTATAAAGACCATCTCTACACCGCAGGTTTCCGTAATATATCAATTCCATCGAAAGCCTCTATCGTCCACCTGTAAACAAACAACGGCTATTCTCATACAAAGCACTATTGCACGCACGAATCAAGATAAAAGCCTTTCGCTAACTCTTGATAATCTCGTGTCCGTTTGCCATCAAGTGTCTCAAGCGAAAGTTCGCTCTCTATAAGTGTGTTATTTTGGGTACGGGAAAAATCCAATAGAATACGCTTATAAGGTTTATTGACGCGCCCGCGAACACGGCAGATTCGTCGTAGAAAGAAGTTCTCTTGAACAGCAGAGCAAATAATGTCGTTCTCTTCTGCTGCGGGCAGAATAAGTTGGAGCGAACCATTTCGGGGTAATAATCTGGCAGCATGTCGCAATAGTTCTTTATATGAAAGGGTAGAGGTGTGCCTTGCTGTTGTCCTCTTAGCATCTGGGCAGTGTAAACTTTCTTGGAAAAAAGGAGGATTGCTGACAATAAGATCAAAGGGCATCGGGTCTTCGAGTCTGTATTGTTGCAAGGGGATGCAATGTGCCTGCAGCCTGTCTGCAAAAGGAGAATTTGCAAAATTAGTGCGACTTTGTTCAACGGCACTATCGTCTATATCAATGCCTGTTATAGTGGCTGCATTAAATCGCTGCGCAAGCATAAGGGAAATCAAGCCACAGCCGCTGCCAACATCAAGAATCGAGCAAGGTGTATTGCAGTTCGGCTCTGCCCATGCACCAAGAAGGACACCGTCAGTTCCTACCTTCATGGCACATTCCGAGTCATTAACTTCAAATTGCTTAAAACGAAAAGACATAGGAGTTGGTTGGTTGCTTCTCGTGATGTTCGTGGTGAGTACCAAATATACCGATACAGAGATAAATACCGATACCAATAAACAATATCGCACAAATACGGCGGAACCAAACTTCGAAGTGTTGAATATTATGATAGATATTTCCAATCGTAGCCACAGAATAAGCAAGAAGCCACGCTATAACAATAACAGGAATACCTGTCCCAAGAGCATAGATAATCGGCATAACCCAACTCCAAATAACTGGTTGTGCCATACTGAGAGGCACAAGCATTCCAAAGAAAAGAACACCACTGTAAGGACAAAAAGCCATCGAGAACACCACACCAAGAATAAACGACCAAATCCAATCCGGTACATGATGTTTGGTACTTACAATCTGTGTAAACCGGGTAGCAAACTTATTATGATGTTCATCGCCATGATGATGCTCATGATGTCCTCCAACAAGTATAAATATTCCGCAGATAATCATAAACGGTCCTAAAAGAGGCTCACCGTATGTCTCAAAGAAGTGCTGTATTCCCTCAATTTGCGCACCAAATATGAATATCGCACACAAAGCAGTATAAGCGACCACCTTCCCAAGAACATAAATAAGCCCGTTAATCAAGACCTTATGTTTATTATCAACATCTTTTCCGATATAAGAAATAGCAGCAATATTCGAACAGAAAGGACACGGACTGATAATGGTCATTAGACCAAGTAGAAGTGCTGTAAGTAGCGGCATCGTTGATGCGAGACTACTAGTTATATAGTTCTGAAAAAACATATTTACCGTTCCAATTATTTAAGAGTTTGCAAAGGTACAGAATTTGTCATAACTTTGCAAACCATATTTGTATCCTTTTGGAATATTGTAAAATGCTATGAAAGATATTGTAAATAAAATACTATGTCAATGTGTATTGCTGTTGCTCATAGCATTTGTAATAATCGGTTGCCATCGTTTTTCAACAGAACATAAACAGTTCCAGAACGATTTGCTCAAGCAAGAAGCAGTAGCCGAGCAGATGACGGAAACGTTTATAGATAGGTTGCAGTATAACTCTATCGATTCACTATGGGAACTGACCCAACACAATTCATCCGTATTGTTCTATGTGTTCAATAGTCACAAGATGGTTTATTGGTCCGACAATTGGTTGGCAGGCTCCGAGGTTCGTGTCTTGTTTTATGGTCGTTGGTACTATCAAAAGTTCGATAATGCACATTGTATCTGCTATTGGACACCATTGAACGATCTGAATATACTCACAATTATTCCCGTCAAATACGATTATCCGATAGAGAATAAACAACTGCACAACGATTTTATTACACCCTTTCATCTCCCGAATACTTGTGTCATCACACAGGTAAAAAAGAGCGATATGTATCCTATCTATTCATCAGATGGGCATTACCTGTTCTCTATCGGGATGCCGGATGAGAGTGAGGATATCGCTGCAAAACCCTCATCTGACTTGCGCTTGTCGGATACCTTCTCCTATCGCACATTGCAGGATAATACGAATATGGCTCCTCTGCAGGCGCATAGAAATGTCCGCATCTATCTCTTATTAAGTGTCCTGTTATTCTCTTTAGTAGGCCTTATCGCCTTGATAGGCTTGATATACCATCGGGGCTTCAAGCGTATGACCATGCGCACAAAGATGCAGTACCTTGTCATTATGCTGTTATTAGCCAACTCTTTGTATATCTTCTTTATCTCCGCCCGCCATGTGCGTAAGCGTTATGAAGGTAGGCAACGAATTCTTTTGGAAGAGAAAACCCATTATATACAGAAGTCTCTGCAAGAAATATACTTCTGGTCTATGTCGTTAGGTCCTATGAATGAGCCGGGTATGAACATTAATCTGCGCGACCTGTCACTTGCCTACGAAACGGATATTCATGTTTACGATATGGAGGGTAATTTGGTAGGTTCATCGGCTATGAATGTATTCCACTATGGTCTCTTGTCCCGCCACATAGACCCTCGTCCCTTCTTCTCTGAACAAACAAATGTTATTCAAGAGGAGCATATTGGCGACCTGAGTTATTTGGCGGCCTATACAGAACTATACAATGGTAGTTACCTGCAGATAGGTTATATAGTAGTGCCTCTATATGTCAGTTCAGAGGTGGTAGATGCAGAGGTTGATGCCTTCATTGCCAAGTTGTTACCACCAATTATGGCCGCCTTCTTGCTGTCATTCCTGTTAAGTATAGTAATGACAAAAGGTATCACCCGCCCTCTTTCCTCTTTGGCAGATAAGATGAGACATTTCAAGATAGGTGAGCGTAATAACCGTCTGAACTATGATAAACCCGATGAAGTCGGGCAGTTGGTTGTTCGTTATAACCAGATGGTAGACGAGTTAGAGCATTCAACCGAGAAACTCGCCAAGTCGGAGCGTGAGTCTGCGTGGCGTACAATGGCTCGCCAAGTGGCACATGAGATTAACAATTCGCTTACACCAATGCGTCTAACCATTCAACAGATGCAACGATTGCATGCCAAAACCTTCGTGAACAAAGGTCTATTGTCAAAAGAAACGGAAGACGAAGAGATATTGAAACAATACAACACCTATTTCGAAAAGTCCAGCATAACGCTTATAGAGCAGATAGATACCTTGTCTAAGATAGCCTCCACATTCTCTTCTTTCGCAAAAATGCCCGAATTGCAGATTGTTCCCGTCAATGTGGCAAGCAAACTGTTCTCTGTCATAACCCTCTTCCGCAACAACAACGCATCCGTACCAATTCGCTACATCGGCGCAGAAACAGGGGTATGGGCAATGACTGATGAACTGCAAATATCGCAGGTATTCAACAATCTGATAAAGAACGCACTGCAGGCAATAGAAAACAAAGAGGGTGGGGACATTATTGTTATCCTGAAAGAAACCTCGAAGGAAGTTGTAATATCCATATCAGATAACGGTTGCGGTATTGCACCCGATACACGCAACAAGATATTCCGACCCAACTTCACAACTAAGACTACCGGCATGGGACTCGGTTTGGCTATCTCGAAGAATATCGTAGATGGTTCCGGAGGAGATATATCATTTGTAACATCAGAGAAAGGAACAACATTTTATGTCCATCTCTTGCCCGCTAAGGAACAAGAAAGTTGATTGTAACTTTTTATTGAAAAAAGAATGTCTTACTCTTGCACTATGCATTTTATTCTGTACCTTTGCGACCTAATACTCTGATAGCATTTGAAAAGAATACACACCAAATACTCATAACATAATCCTTATGCAAGATTACTTATGCCCTCGTCACATCGGAGTGAATGATGACGAAATGCAGCAAATGTTGCGTGTACTGAATGTCCAATCAATCAACCAATTGATGGAACAGGTTTTCCCTGCTGATATCTTCCTCAAAGAACGGATTCACTTACCTGAGGCATTGTCCGAACACGAATATCTGCATCAAATGGTGCAGTTGGCAGGTCTTAATAAGAATGTCTGCAGTTACATCGGTCACGGCTACTACGATACAGCAACGCCGTCAGTCATTGTCCGTAATGTACTGGAGAACCCGGTGTGGTACACTTCTTACACACCCTATCAAGCGGAAATATCTCAAGGTCGCTTGGAAGCGTTATTCCTATTCCAAACAATGGTGTCCGACCTTACTGGGCTTCCTCTTGCCAACTGCTCATTGTTGGACGAGGCGACAGCCGCTGCCGAGAGTGCTACAATGATGCACAACCTTCGCTCGCGCGAACAAGTAAGCCTTGGCGTGAATAAACTTTTCGTCGACGAGAAAGTCTTTGCGGAAACTTTGTCCGTATTGCATACCCGTGCAGCAGGGCAGGGTATCGAGATTGTTGTTGGGGATTATGCTGCCGCTCGGTTAGACCGGCAATACTTTGGTGCCATCTTGCAGTATCCGAATAGCGATGGTTCTGTCGAAGATTATACAGGTTTTGTGAAGCATGCACACGACTTGGATATTAAGGTAACCGTCATTGCCGATATGCTCTCTCTTGCCCTTCTGCCCTCGCCTGCTTCTTTCGGCGCAGATGTTTGTTGTGGCACAACTCAGCGTATGGGAATACCTATGGGCTATGGTGGTCCCGTTGCGGGATATATGGCAACCCGTAGTGAATACAAACGCGATATGCCGGGGCGTATTGTAGGGCTTACTAAGGATGCGTACGACAAACCTGCCTATCGCTTGGCGCTACAAACCCGCGAACAGCATATCAAGCGTGAGAAAGCAACCTCCAACATCTGTACTGCCGAAGCGCTTACGGCTATGATGGTGGCTTTCTACGCCGTGTATCACGGTGCGGAAGGACTTCGGAGCATCGCCGAAGAAATACATGGCAAAGCCACTTACCTCTCCGAAATGCTGCAAGCCTATGGCTATACCCAAGAGAATGCACAGTTCTTTGACACACTGAAGATTCGCCTACCGCAATCCGTATCGCTACCTACCTTCCGCCATACAGCAGAAGAGATGAATATGAACTTCTTCTATGCGGAAGATGGCACAATAGGGATGAGTATCAACGAAACAACCTCCCTGACTGATATGAACGACCTGATTGAGTTATTCGCCTCCGTAAGCGGCAATAACCCTTGTCCGGAGCAATCCGAATCGGCTTTCCAAGGACTATGGACGCTCGACGAAGAAATGGTGCGCCCTGTCGATTATCTGCAGGCACCCGTCTTCAAAAGATATCACACGGAAACAGAGATGATGCGCTTTATCAAGCATTTGGAACGCAAAGACATCTCCCTGACGCATAGCATGATTCCTCTTGGCTCCTGCACTATGAAACTCAACCCCGCATCTGCCATGTTGCCCATCACTTACTCGGGCTTTATGGGCGTTCACCCGATGGCTCCCATCTCGCAAACAGAGGGATACCAACAAGTGTTAAGCGAACTCAAAAAGCAGTTGTGTGCCATCACGGGCTTCGATGCTTGCACCTTGCAACCCACATCGGGTGCGGCAGGAGAATATACGGGACTCGTCATCATCCGCGATTATCTGAAGCGCAAAGGACAGACCCAACGCAATGTATTGCTCATCCCCGCATCTGCACACGGCACCAATCCCGCTTCCTGTGTACAGGCAGGATTTGTCCCCGTCGTTGTGAGTTGCGATGAGAACGGAAACACCGACATCAACGATTGGCGTGCAAAGGCCGATATGTATTCCGACACATTGGCCGGCTGTATGATAACTTATCCTTCCACACACGGTATCTTCGAAGAGGATGTAATGGAGATGTGCCAACTTATCCACAAACATGGCGGACTCGTATACATGGATGGTGCGAATATGAACGCGCAGATTGGTTTCACACACCCTTCGGCAATCGGAGCGGATGTCTGTCACCTCAATCTGCATAAGTCCTTCGCATCGCCTCATGGAGGTGGAGGACCCGGAGTAGGGGCTGTCTGCGTCAACAAACAACTCCAAGACAGTCTGCCTTCGGCCGACAACAATCGCGTCTCCACTTCGTTGTATGGCAATGCCAATATGGCGCTCATCTCCTATGGCTATATTGCAATGATGGGCGAAGAAGGGCTGCGCAAGGCAACGGCTGCGGCTATTCTAAATGCCAACTATTTGGCACATCGCTTGGCGGATGCTTACGGCATCGTTTATACCAACAAGAACGGTAGGGTAGGACACGAACTTATTCTCGATTGCCGTCAGTTCAAGAAGTATGGTATCACCGAAACCGATGTGGCAAAACGACTCATGGACTTCGGATACCACGCACCCACCTTGTCCTTCCCTGTACATGGCACACTCATGGTAGAACCTACCGAGAGCGAAAGCAAAGAAGAGTTAGACCGTTTCGTGGAGGCTATGCTCACCATCCGAGCCGAGATTGAAGAGGTGATTACGGGTGCTGCTGACTCCAAAGATAATGTACTCCTGTCCGCTCCGCACCCCGAGTATGAGGTAACGGCAGATGAGTGGAAGCATTCCTATTCCCGTCAGAAAGCAGCGTACCCGCTACTTTGGGTCGCCGAGAATAAATTGTGGCCCGCTGTCGCACGGGTGGATAATGGATTTGGAGACCGCAACCTAATTGCTAAAATAGGCTGATAAATGAAAAGAACTGAAACGCTGAAAAGCAATTTCAACAGGTTTCATAATGCAAAACCTGTGGTTAAGATACGCGAACTGTTGCTCATCTTCTTGGGACTGTTCCCCTACGCAGTGGCAGTCAATCAACTCCTCGTGCCGAGTGATATCGTCGGCAGTGGACTGACTGGTCTGTGCGAGATTATCTATTTTGCCACAAAAGGCTTTGTACCTATCTGGTTATCTACACTCTCGTTCAATATCATATTGCTTGTCATTGCCCTCAAACTCATTGATATTAGGTTCGTCCTGCGCACTATCTTCGGGGTCTTTAGTTTCACCTTTTGGCTGAAAGTGGTGCCAATAGCCTCCGAGCCTCTCCTGCACGACCCGTTCATGGCAAGTGTGGTAGGAGGTATGTTGTGCGGATGTGGCTTGGGCATTGTCTTCTTGAACAATGGTACATCTGGTGGCACCGACATTGTCGCCATGATAGTCAACCGCTACCACCATATTCCTATCGGACGAGTACTCTTCTACTGTGACCTTATCATCATCTCCAGTGCCTATTTCCTGCCCAATGTACGCAGTATCGAGAAGGTGCTGTTAGGTCTTTGCTTCACATTCATGTGTACCAGCGTTGTGGATATGATAATGAACAAGGTGCGTCAGTCTGTACAGTTCTTCATCTTCTCTACCAAGTACGAAGAGATTGCCAATGCCATCAATTCTATGCCGCGTGGGGTAACCATCCTCAACGGACAGGGGTGGTATTCCAAGCAAGAGATTCATGTTGTAACGGTCCTTGCAAAGAAAAGCGAGTCTTCTCGCATCTTCGCTTTGGTCAGGGAGATTGACCCCGATGCCTTCATCTCGCAGTCGGAAGTCATAGGTGTCTATGGCAGAGGCTTCGACCCCATATACAAATAGCCGTCCCACCCACATACTACTTGAAGAGCCATAACATACTATGGCTCTTCGTTTTTCTCTCTGTAGTAACTCGTCAAATCGTAAATAGTGTGATGGTCAAATCGATATGGCTCTCAACACCCCTTTGCAAGAAAAACAATATGCCTCCGTTTTCACATGGCTAACCCTTTCAATCCTATCGGTTTCTCCTAAACTTCCAAAACCTTATCAACTATTAACTTTCAACCATCCGCTTTTAATCCCCGTTCCTCCTTTCTGATTCCCTAATCCCTCAAAACTCCCTTCCGCCAAGCCCGATAAATAGCGTCTGTTTCGAAGGTTCTATATAGGATGAATATAAGACGAATATAGGAAGAATATAGGATGAATATAGGATGAACCTACAAACTACCTGCAAACCACCTCCCCCAAACCCCTCTCCACCCATTAATCATTAACCCCTAATTCCTAATTGTTCATCGCCTCCATATATGTTAATTGTTAATTATTAATTGTTAATTGCTCGTTAATTGCTCGCTGTAGAGCCATACCGTGCAAGGACTTCTAACTCCACTTCGAAGAACAAACAACATATACCCGTTAAACCCAATTAACCCATTCAACCCATTAAACAACTTCTAAACTTCTAAACTCCTCAATTCATCAACCAAACAACATCTCCCTTTGGTACGAATTTTGTCATTCCATAGAATTGTTGTACTTTTGTCAAGTTTATCAAAATAAAACTATTGGTATGAAAACAAAAGGAAAAGTCATTACAATCATCACCCTGTTACTGTTGATTGGTTTAGGATGTTGGTTCTTCTTCAAATTCTATTTCGTATTTGGAGAGGGAGTAAAAGCAGGAGAGTTAAACTATCTGACCTACAAAGGCTATATCTTCAAAACGTATGAAGGTAGGCTTATTCAATCGGGCTACAACTCCAAAAACTCTACCGCAACTGTGCAATCCAATGAATTCAAATTCTCAGTAGAAAACAAACAGGTAGCAGACAGCCTGATGCGATGCACCGGGAAAATGGTTGAATTGCACTACAAAGAATATCTTGGCGCATTACCTTGGAGAGGTGTTAGTGAGTTCGTCGTCGATAGTATTATCTCTGTATCACCGGCCACCACACCTCCGTTATTGCGATAAGAACAATACATACTCACGCAATTATTTTATTAACTAACAATACAATTATTATGCTTAAAGAAAATTTTATTCGTCTATTTGAAGACTCGTTCCGTAACAATTGGGAGTTGCCTGCCTTCACCGATTATGGTACGGATAAAACTTTTACTTATGGAGAGGCTGCAGCGGAGATTGAACGATTGCACTTGTTATTTGATGTATGCGGTGTACAGAAAAACGACAAAATTGCACTGATTGGGAAAAATAGTGCGGACTGGGCAATTACCTATATTGCAACAGTTACCTACGGTGCTGTCATTGTACCTATTCTACAAGACTTTAAACCAAACGACATTATCCATATTGTCAACCATTCGGAATCGATATTGCTATTCTCCGACGAGAATATATGGGATAACTTGGATATTGATCAGATTCACAATGTGCGTGCCGTCTTTTCTCTAAAAGACTATTCCACTTTAGCCGTTCGCGAACCAATGCCCGACGGTACTGAAGATACAAAAGAACATATTTTGCTCAATAAAGAAGACATCGATTGGCAGCATATCAAGCAATTGTTCAATAAGAAATATGCTGAAGGCTTCCACCAATACTGCATACGCTATGTGGACAAGTCCAACAAAGAAATGGTATCGCTCAATTACACAAGCGGTACTACCGGCTTCTCCAAAGGTGTCATGACCAGCGGAAATGCCTTGGCTAATAATGTGCGCTTCGGTATTGAATCCAAAATCATTTATCGCGGAAGCCGACAAGTATGCTTCCTTCCTTTAGCCCACTCCTATGGTTGTGCATTCGACTTTCTAACCTCCGCTTGTATAGGAGGGCATACATGGTTTGTGGGGAGAACACCTTCACCGAAGATACTACTACAGGCGTTCGCAGATGTTAAACCCACTGCTATATTCTCAGTGCCTCTTATAATTGAGAAAATCTATAAAAAACAAATCCAACCGCTACTCGACAAAAAACCGATCAGTTGGGTACTAAAAGTACCTTATTTAGACGATGTCGTACTGGGACAAATACGACAAAAACTCATTAACGCTTTTGGAGGTGAGTTTTGGCATATCATCTTGGGAGGTGCACCGTTGAACGCTGAAGTCGAAGACTTCTTTCATAGGTTAAAATTCCCTCTCGTGGTTGGATATGGAATGACCGAATGCGCTCCCCTAATCGCTTATGAATTCCCCGACAAGTTTAAGATGAACTCATGTGGTAAAGCGGTAACAGGAATGGAGATTAAAATAGAAGACCCCGACAAAGATGGTATAGGCGAAATTCTTGTACACGGAGAAGGACTCATGGACGGATACTACAAGAACGAAGCAGCCACAAAGGATATATTCACTGAAGATGGTTGGCTACGGACAGGCGACCGTGGAATGCTCGATGCAGAAGGAAATCTCTATATCAAAGGCAGAAGCAAAACAATGCTACTCGGACCTTCTGGGCAGAACATCTATCCCGAAGAGATAGAGGCAAAACTCAACAATATGCCCTATGTCATGGAAAGTATCGTACTCCAAGATGACGACAAACTCATAGCATTGGTATGTCCTGATTTCGAAATGGTAGATGCTAACCACTTGGAACATGATGCACTCGTTGCTGCTATGGAAGAAAACCGTAAGGAATTGAATAAAATGATACCGGCTTATGAATCCGTCTCGCGTATTCGATTGTTTGGACATGAATTCGAAAAGACACCTAAAAAGAGTATCAAACGATTCCTCTACACTGCATCAATGGGCGAATAAGTATCCTCAACCGTACAACGAACAGGTATGAATCTTTGTATCGATCAGGGTAATTCCAGAACAAAAGTTGCTTTGTTCCGAGAAGAAGACGGACAACTAATAAAGGCGTTCGTCTATAAATCATTCTCTTCAACTGACGCAGAGCGACTTTGTTCCTTATACCCTGTTCATAATTGTATCATATCCTCTGTAGCACATACTAACCCGGCCGTACTCAATGCACTCAACCGACAATGCGACCGTTTTGTATTATTCGACCATACAACACCCATCCCCATCGCTAATCTGTACGACACACCTCAAACATTAGGACAAGACAGATTAGCCGCTGCTGTGGGAGCCAATGCTCTGTACCCCGACGAAAATGTCCTTATCGTTGATATAGGCTCTGCTATTACTTATGATTTCCTCAACGAAAACAACGAATATGTAGGAGGCAATATCGCTCCGGGCATAAAAATGCGTCTAATGGTACTACGACAAATGACGAAACGCCTACCTATGGTCGAAATAGAAGAGGGACAACTAATACCCCTCTTCGGACATAATACACACGACGCTATAGCCGCAGGCGTACTTCGTGGCGTCATATTCGAAGTGAAGGGGTATATGAGAACCATGCAGGAACGGGTCAAACACTATCAAACTATATTGACCGGAGGAAATGCACCGCTTATTTACCCTAATCTGCAAGGAGAAGTGCAGACCGAAAAACACTTGGTACTAAAAGGTCTGAACCGTATATTGCAATATGGTAATGGAAAATAGAACAACAGAATAATAAAAGGCGATTTATTTCTAAAAATGGCAAACATTTTGTACCTTTGCAGAATCGTAAAGCATACCTCTATGCATCATGCAACTCGATATATATTAGTCACGCTGTTAGTGCTTTCTGCAACTACCACTTGGATAGTTGCACAAAATTCTACCGCCTCGCCATATTCCATGTTCGGTTATGGCGAACTCAACGATAATGTACCGGGTGCATATCGGGGACTCGGAGGTGTATCAATAGGAATGCGTTCCAAAACCGTTATTAACCCGTCACAACCTGCATCCTATAGTGCTATAGATAATACCACATTTATGTTCGACTTGGCAGCAAGCGCAATGGTATCAACCTACAAGGACGCATCAGGAAGGAGAACAAAAGGAAATGGTAATCTCGAATACTTAACTCTGCAATTTCCTGTATGGAAATATATAGGGGTATCATTAGGTATCATGCCCTATTCTGCAGTAGGATACGAAATGACCGATTCTGTTGCTTCTTTCATCCATCCCTATAAAAGAAATTATAGTGGCACAGGCGGTATATCAGAGGTCTATGCAGGCATATCATTCAATATAATGAACTGGGCTGCATTAGGTATGAATGTTTACTATATGTTCGGCGATATAGAGAATAACAAAACTCTTTCGTTCACCGAATCAGGTTTTAATAAAGTATCTCAGGTCTCTACTATGCATATAAGCGATGTACGCTTGCGATACGGAGCACAATTATTCCACACCTTTGCCGAGAAACATACAGTAGTACTTGGAGCAACTTTCGAGAATAAAACCAAATTAAACGGACGATTTAGCAAAATCGAAACAACCACAACCGATACAGTACAGAACACCGCAACAGGGTTTGAGTTACCAATGTCGTGGGGCATAGGAGCCTCTTATAACTATGCTGACAGAATGACATTTGCAATAGACTATTCTGCTATCAACTGGGCAGATGCTCTCTATTTCGGTAATAAGGGTGCTTTCCGTAACCGCTCCAAACTAGCAATGGGCTTCGAATATCGTCATAACCCTATGGGGCGTAAGTATGTAGAACGAATGCCTTTCCGAATAGGGTATTCCCTTTCTGACCCATACTTGACAAATATCAATGCTAAAGAATTTTCGGTCAGTGTAGGTGTGGGCTTCCCGCTACGCAATGTAGCTACAGTAATAAACACTGTTGTGGAATATGGGCATCGAGGAACGAAAGGCACTTTAGAAGAGAACTATTTCAAATTCACAATCAATGCCTCGGTATCCGAGAATTGGTTCTTCAAGCGAAAACTCTAAAAGAAAAAAGAATAATATATCTGTTTTACTACAATAATGTTATCGAATATGAATATGCGTATATTTCAAGTATTAAGTGCAAGCAGACTACTAACCATACTTGCTGTCTGTACCATCATCCCTACGACTGTTGTGGCCAAAAGTAAAAAAGTGGTTACACCTTCCAAAGAAGTGGAAAACACCACTACTGCAACCACCGACAATCTGCAAACCATCGACGAAACACCGGTCATCACTGAAGAATGTATCCAAGATATAAGTCTATTCTCCGAATCTGCCAAAAACAAACAATATGCCGATGCTGTAGAACCTTGGTATAGGGTATATAACACCTGCCCAAGTGCCAATGTCGCAATATATGTCTATGGTACAAGAATAGTAGCCTGGCAAATATCACAAGCACAAACAGAAGAGGAGAAAGCACTACTACGCAACCTTTTAATGGAAGTTTATGATAAACGCATTAAGTATTTTGGCGATAACCTCAGATACCCATCGGCTTATATATTGGGACAGAAAGGCTTAGACTACTGCGATTATTTCACAGAAGATAATACGAAACTCCCCGCATATCAATGGATCAAAGAGTCTGTATTAGGCATGGATACGAAGAGTACTATGGAAGTAATTGGTAAATATGCCGAGTTGTCTAATAGCCTGTATAAGAGCAATCCGGAGCAGTATGGAGAGCAATATATCGCAGACTACGAAAAGGTATCCGAACTATTGACTACCATTAGCAATGACTCAACAAATAAATCGGCTCAATATGCCAAACAACTGAAAGATTACATTGATAATATATTCGCAGTATCAGGAGCAGCCGACTGTGATAAATTGGACGAACTGTATGCTTCACTTGTCAATGCTAACTTGCAGAACTTGGATATGCTCACCAAAATAATGAAGTTGTATAATCGTGTAAACTGCGTAGAATCTTCAGTTTACTTTGCTGCAGCAGAGGCTGCACATAAATTACAACCCGATGAAGAGTCTGCAGCAGGATGCGCCAAAATGTGCCTAAAGAAAGATGATTATCGTGCCGCTGTTGCATACTACGACGAAGCAACCACCTATGCAGAAAACAACGAGGACAAAGCAAACTATCAATACTACATTGCCTGCATCTATTTTTCCAACTTGAAGAATTACTCGTTATCTCGTCAATATGCCCGCAAATCTTTGGAATACAAAGCAGATCAGGGGCGTTGTTATATCTTAATAGGAACACTTTATGCTGCCTCTAAACCTTACGACGATGCAGTACTGAACAAAACAGTATATTGGGCAGCATGCGATAAGTTTGCTAAGGCTAAACAAGTTGACCCTTCATGTGCCGATGAAGCACAACGCTTGATAAATACTTACTCACAGTATTTCCCGACCCACGAAGAAATTTTCTTCTATGCAGGAAATGGCTTGGCTAAAGGCAAGGCATTCACGGTAGGAGGCTGGATAGGTGAAACAACCGTCTGCCGTTAATCCTTCTACGGCTTATATCATCTCTATAAATTGTATAATATGAAACGGATAATGCCATTCTCACTACTTAACCGTATAGGTAAATGGGGATGGCATTTGTCTATCCTTATAGGAATATTGTGTTTTGCAGGGTGCAAAGGCAACGATAAGGAGCAAATCGATGCTATCATTGACCGTACTCTTATCCCCATACTTGATACTGATTCCGTAACAACGCTAATCTCCGACTCTGGCATAACGCGTTATCGCATCACTGCACATAAATGGGATATCTACGATAAGGCAGTGCCTTCTTATTGGGAATTCTCCGAAGGAATATACCTCGAAAAGTTCAACGAAGATTTTCAGATTGAGGCATCTCTTCGCTCCGACTATGCTCGCTACGACGATGTGGCACAGATATGGGAACTCGATGGGAATGTAAAAGCAATGAACCTCAAAGGAGAACGATTCGATACGCAACAATTATTTTGGAATCAACAGACGGGCAGAGTTTACTCCGACTCTGCAATCACCGTCACAAGAGAAAACTCTGTCATTGTTGGGGTGGGGTTTGAATCCAACCAAGAGATGACTCAGTACACCATTCTTCATCCACAGGGTGTCTTTCCCATAAAGGATGATAATTCGCAATAAAAGTATAGAAACTATGAACTTGTTAGAAAACAAAGTGGCGCTCATTACTGGGGCAGCGCGTGGTATTGGCAAGGCTATTGCCTTGTGTTTTGCAGCAGAAGGTTGCCAAATAGCGTTTACCGACTTGGAGATGAACGATACAGTAGAACTGACACTAAAAGAGATTGAAGCACTCGGAGTAAAGGTGAAAGCCTATGGTAGCAACGCTGCCGACTACAATGCCGCAATGCAAGTAATAAACAATGTAGTGGCCGACTTTGGACATATTGATATTTTAGTCAACAATGCGGGTATAACAAAAGACGGACTTCTCTTGCGTATGTCAGAGAGTCAATGGGATGAAGTATTAACAGTCAATCTTAAGTCAGTCTTCAATTATATGCATGCCTGTGCGCCTATTATGATGAAGCAACACGGTGGTTCTATCATCTCCATATCTTCTGTTGTCGGAGTAGCAGGCAATGCCGGTCAAGCCAACTACGCTGCAAGTAAAGCCGGCATCATTGGTCTTACCAAGTCCGTAGCAAAAGAGTTGGGTAGTCGCGGTATTCGTGCTAATGCTATCGCACCTGGCTTTATCATCAGTGATATGACTGACGCTCTGCCGGATGATGTAAGAGCCTTCTGGGAGAAAACTATTCCGTTGCGTCGTGGTGGCAAACCCGAAGATGTGGCAAAGGTCGCACTGTTCTTGGCCTCCGATCTGTCATCCTATGTTACAGGACAGGTCATCCATTGTTGTGGCGGAATGAGTTGTTGATAACTCACAATTGCCTGCGAATAGCCTCTTCGTGCAATATCTCCACCATCTTCTGCACTACCTCCGCCGATATATGGTGTTCGCTTGCCCATTGCAAACGCTTTTGCAAGATATCATTGTAGCGTTCCGACTGCAGAATAGGTAGCCCATATTGTTGTTTTATTTGCCCTATCTCATGCGCTATATCTAATCGTTTGGCGATAAGTTGCCACAACTCTTTATCAATCTCGTCTATCTGTTCTCGCCATGCTAATAACGCAGTCGTGGCACCTTCTTCCTTCGAATGTCCTCCCATCTTGCTTTCTATCGATTTTAAGAGATTATCCAATTGCAAAGGTGTAATCTGCTGCCCTGCATCCGAAAGTGCCTCCTGTGGGCGGATATGACACTCTATCATCAAACCGTCAAAACCAATCTGTATAGCCTGTGTCGCCACATCTCCCACCATGGCTGCATCACCCGTCAAGTGCGATGGGTCGCAGATAATAGGGATATGGGGCATCTTTCGCTTCAACTCAATAGGCACCGACCAATTCGGCATATTACGCAGCGGAGCAGAGTAGGGACTGTAAAACCCCCTGTGTACTGCACCTATCTCTTCCACTCCCACCTTCTCAAATCGCTCTATCGCACCGAGCCAAAGGTTAATATCTGGGCTTATCGGATTCTTGACTAAAACTATTGGTTTCTGCTCGTAATGTCCCACCTCATCGGCTATTTGCTGGACCATAAAAGGATTAGTCGTTGTGCGTGCGCCTATCCATAAAACATCTATCCCATGCTCTATGCACAAACTAACATGTTCAGGGGTCGCCACTTCCGTCGCAACTGAAAGATGCAATTCTCTCTGCACCCGCTGCAACCAGGCAAGACCCTTACTTCCTACGCCGGCAAAACAACCAGGACGGGTTCTCGGTTTCCACAAACTCGCACGAAAAGTCGAAATCCCTGTCGCCTGCAATGCAACAGCCGTATCAAAAACTTGTTCCTCCGACTCTGCACTACAAGGTCCTGCTATAATCCATTTATTATTACGCAACTGCATGGATTGAACGATTATCTCTTACTAATTTTATCTACCTCCGACCGTCGGCACCGTCTGTAATCGTCATTGTAACGGCTCCTCAGTTGTGTCCCTGCTGCACTTGGCGAAGTCCTTTACTAATAACTGCGAAATATCTACATCCGAGCGATGTTCTTTGATGCGTATCCAGTTCTTCCATATCTCCTCTACCTCTGGGGGAATATTCTTGATGAAACCCTCGCTACCCTGCTTATCTATCTGGATGATTACCCTGTCCACCGTCAGTTTATGAATATCCATTGCGGGCATATAGGTCTTATCTACATTCTCCTCTATATACGACTCGCGCAATATACCCACCTCCACTAACTGTGTCATCACTTCATTCACCAAGCGGATAGGCAGATTGGTACTTTTTGCTATCTGATAACTACTTTGTGGCAACGCCCCTTCTTCGAACTGCTTGACCACACAATAGGTCAGATACACTGTAATAAAATCATGGTAACGGCGCGATGTATGCTGCATGTCTGCGTCGTACTCGAAGTATTCATTGTTCTGAATGGCGTACGACATCTCTGCACCTATCAAAGTCAGCAGACATGACCAATAAATCCACATCAAGATAAGTGGAATGGCGGCAAAAGCACCATAAACAATGTTTGTCCTCGAAAGAAAGAGAACTATATAGACGCTGAGCAGTTGCAATACCTGAAACAATGTCCCTATTAGCACTCCGGGAACAATGGCTGCCGAAAAACTCACCTTCGTATTCGGAATAGCATAGTACATATAGGAGAATATCAACCAACATACTACAAAGGGGATAAACTTGATACAGAACTCTTTGAAGTAGGGCATAGAATCAAACAAGGAGTATTCTGCTATCGTCGAATGGACAAAAATAGAGAAACCACTCGTAAACACTATCAGTATAGGAATCATTATTAGGATCGTGATATAGATAGCGAACTGCCGGACAGAGTTGCGCGATTTCTTTACATTCCATATACGATTAAACGAGAGTTCAATGTCACGGAAAAATGAATTCACCGACCATAAGAGAATAATGATACCGATACCCAAGAACAAACCGCCTTGAGTGGTCGCAAGATAACGCTCCACAAAACCCATTATCTCCGGTACCATGTTTGTCTGTTCCAATATGGCAATACTATGTAACTTCTCCTCTATCACTTGCTCAAAACCAAAGCCCTTGGCGATAGCAAGTACCATTGCCAAAACAGGAACAACCGAGAAAACCATAGAGTAGGTAAGAGCCTTCGAACGGGTATTCAGTTCATCTTCAGCATATCCCCTGATAGACAAAATGATAGTCTTCAGAACCATATACATGATTTTCTTACTCTTCGATAATTCCGTCCCCGTTAAAGACCAAACATCGTGTCGGATAAATTGGTATATCTTTTTGAACATACAATAATGCCTCGTGTAACAATTGTCAGAATAAATAAAGTTCGTAAGCAGTAGTCCAATCTATAAGCCGAGTTCTGTGTTCCTTTCAGGGAATGTCTGTCATTAATCTGTGGTCTAACCTTTCTGATAGACTCTATCGTTCTACCCTCTGGCTCGAGCGAGTAACTCTTCATGGTGATAACACCAAACACCAGTTTACTTGAACTTTCAACCCATAGGACGACTTGACGCCTTGCCTTTCAACAAGACCGGTAGGCTCTTACCCTGCCTTTTCACCCTTACCTCTCTTGCAAGAGGCGGTTATTTTCTGTGCCTTCTACCGAACATTGCTGCCCGCCGACCGTTAATCGGTATGGTACTCTTTGTTGCTCGGACTTTCCTCCCGAACTTATGCCTTCTTGCGAAAACAATGTTTCGAGCGACAGACCAATTGGGCTAATACTTACGAACTTCGTCCTCTTCAATACTACGCCGCAAAGATAGGCAAAAAATACTGTCTGTGCAAACTTGCCTTTTCTCTAACTATGGAAGCCATATCAAAAAACAGGAAAGATGAAACCCTTGAAACTACCGATGAATACGGCATTCATTCTCTCTCCGTAAAAACTGCCCTTCGCTAACCCCACTATATACTATGTATTTCGAAGGTTTTATATAGGATGAATATAAGACGAATATAAGACGAATATAGGATGAATATACCTTGATGTGACGAGGTATATACAAATCAGTGACGAAATAGGCTGTCTAATCAATGCTTGTCAAATCGAAAATTTTCCGATTATCAAATCCTTATGCCAACTGTAGAGCCATAACATACTATGGCTCTCAATGTATCGCAATTGTATAATCGTTATCTACCCGTCGAATGTAAAATCGTTTATGCCCGCTGTAGAGCCATAGCGTGCTATGGCTCTCAATGCATCGCAATTGTATAATCGTTATCTCTCCGTCAAATGTAATATCGTTTATGCCCGCTATAGAGCCATAACATACTATGGCTCTCATATATTAATCGTTAGTTCTTTATTGTTAATTCAACATTCAATCCTCAACTATTCCCAAATTCTCCCTTAAAATACGCTTCCAATAAATTATTTGCCGCCATAAACGAACTGACCTGATTCGACAATACTTTCTCCTCTGCCCGTTTAAGGCACTTGGCTATCTCCTCATTCTGATAAAAATGACCCAACAGTCGTGCATTGATAGTCTCATACATCCAGTATTTCGATTGCTGCTGACGCTTATAGTAGAAGTATTCATTCTCACGGGTAAAAGCAATATAATCCTCTATCATCTTCCATACATCATCTACACCTGTATGTTCAACCGACGAACATGTAACAACCGACGGTTTCCACCCCGACGGAGCAGGAGGGAACAACATAAGTGCATTGGAAAATTGAGTCTTAGCCACTTGTGCTTTCTCGATATTATTACCATCGCACTTATTAATAGCAATGCCGTCAGCCATTTCCATAATACCACGCTTGATGCCTTGCAGTTCATCGCCCGTACCGGCTACTTGCAACAGCAGAAAAAAATCAACCATAGAATGGGCGGCCGTCTCTGATTGCCCCACACCTACTGTCTCCACCAATATAGTATCGTACCCTGCAGCTTCGCAGAGTATAATAGTTTCCCTTGTCTTACGAGCAACACCGCCAAGAGAACCCGCAGATGGAGAAGGGCGAATAAAAGCATTCTTCGCAGTCGATAATTCGGCCATACGGGTTTTATCGCCCAAAATACTACCTTTCGAGCGTTCAGAACTCGGGTCAATAGCCAACACAGCCAAACGCTTGCCCTTGTTTGTTAGTTCCATACCCAATGCCTCAATAAAAGTCGATTTACCGGCACCCGGTACACCCGTAATACCTACGCGTATGGCGTTGCCCGAATGAGGCAAACAGGCTTCTATCACCTTTTGTGCAATCACTTGGTCTGCAGGCAAATTGCTCTCTACAAGAGTAACCGCTTGCCCTAAAATAGAAACATTACCTTGCAAGATGCCACGAACATAGTCCTCTGTTTCTAACCTGCACCTTTTACGATGAAAGGTAGCATAAGGGTTGACATTAGGCATCGACTCAATACCTGCATTAACGGTCAAACCTTTGTATTGGTTATCATTTTCGGGGTGATGATGATGTTCCATACTCGAATAATAAAAAAACCGAAAGTACATGAGATACGGATGTATCTTGTCTTACTTTCGGTTTAAGAAGGGTTATTGATTATTCAGCAATAGTCCAACTAATGTTCAAACGGACTTTCGTGTTCTTTGGATCATTAGTCAGCAATTCTATCTGGCGACGATAAGTACCGGGTTTAACTGTTTCCTCATTAGGTAGTACCTCAATGGTTATTACGCTGCTCTTACCACCTTTAACAGTTGCCTTTGCTACATTCGCACGAACAACTTCAGGATTAGAATTTGTAACCTTTCGGATTTCCAACGCACGCTCTCCGATGTTCTTAAAGGCTACCTTCTTGACATATTTGGCACCCGATGGAATTACACCGAGATTAATATTGTGCTCTGCTATCTCGAATATAGGAGCATTCTGTTGTTCTTCTGTCGTGAGTTTACTGAAATCCTCTTCAATATCAGCGGATAATGTCAGTTTGTACTCATCTGAAATAATGCGCTTGCCATTTACCATCAAATACAGATAATAGGTGTTCGAACCCCATTGCTTGCATTTATTGGCATCAAAATTAACACTCAGCGTACCTATCTCTTGCGGCTTCAATGTCTTTAGCGAAAGCACGGCTGTGAGCATATTATCACGGTCATTTTGCAGTATTTCTACGGTTACTTCATGATCGGTAAGATTGGCATACTCTAACGAACGGGTTACATTGTTGCCCTTAAACACCGTACCAAAAGCCATATTGGTACTCTTAAGGCTCAAGTCACCCATAGCAATAGTGTATTTATTGACGGGCTTAGCCTGCTTAGGAATAACTTCTCCCTTGATCGTCAGTTTGGTAGTAGGTTTAGAAGCATTGCTCGTTACAGTAATAGTCTTCGTAAATTTACCGGGTCTACCATTAGGATTATAAGTAACAGTGATATTGCCACTCTCTCCTGGCTCAATAGGTGTCCTGGTCCATGTAGGAGTAGTACATCCACAACTGGCACGTACATTACTTAATACCAAGGGTTCCATACCATCATTCTTAAACTCAAATATGGTAGTAACACGACCGTCCGACTCATTTATTTTCCCAAAGTCATGTTCTATCTTACTAAAACTGATGACAGGTTGTTGTGCCATCGCAGTAACTGCCATAATCAGCAGTGTGCTTAGAAATAATGTTTTCTTCATAACCTTATCTATTTTATATCTATCAATTTCAATGTTCAATACGCTGTGCAGACTTTATCTCTTGTACCTTATGCAATGTGTTGCATATCGTCTGCAATTCTTCTGTATCATGTACATACAACTGTAGTGTGCCGTTGAATATACCACCCTCTGCCGTAAAATGAATATCATGGATATTCAAATTAAACTTTTTAGATATTATCTGCACAATCTCAATAACCATACCAACCTTATCAATCCCTCGTATCTCAATCGTCTCAAGAAAAGTCTGTTCATGATGCATATTCCATGTAGCCGAATACAAGTTATTACCATAACTCGATTTCAACTTATCGGCTAAAGGACAATTCAACTTATGTATCATTATCATACCACGCTCATCCAAATAACCCAACACATCGTCACCAGGTATGGGATTGCAACATGGCGACAACTGATATTCACTGTCGCGGTTATCTTCCGTTAATATAATATGATGCTTCTTCTCACCCCCTGTATCCCCATCAGCATTCTGATTCTTCGCCTCTGGCAATGCTGTTGATGTGTTCGACTTCGTAAAGTAATGAAACCAACTTTTCTTGCTCTTCTGTGGCAATATCTTCGATAGTTCCGCCAAATCAATATCACCCTTACCTATTCGTAGCATCAATTGCATAGGTTCCTGCAACTGATAATGGGTCAACACTTGTTGCAAAACAGTATTATACTGATTCTCCAATCCGAGTTTGGACACTGCTTCTCGGAAACGGCGTTCACCATCCTGCATCTCTTGAGCATACATCCTACGGAAAAAGTTCTTGATACTTGTCTGAGCCTTTGCTGTTACCGCATACTTAAGCCACTCCTCCTGTGGATGCTGCGCATGAGAAGTAATAATCTCTATCTGATCTCCGCCTTGCAATACATAACTCAACGGTTCCAATTTATGATTAACCTTTGCCCCCATGCAATGAAGACCCAATTCCGTATGAAGCATAAAAGCAAAATCTAACGCCGTCGAACCTTGTGGAAGCGTCTTTATATCCCCGCGAGGAGTAAAGACAAATATCTCAGATGCAAACAAATTAAGTTTGAATGTGTCTAAAAAATCAAGAGCATTAGGTTCCGGATGCTGAAGCAATTCCTTTATTGTCTTTAACCACTTGTCTAATTCAGACTCATCTGACTCTCCCAACTTGTATTTCCAATGCGCAGCCAAACCTTTCTCCGCAATATCATGCATACGAACCGTTCGTATCTGCACCTCTACCCACTGCCCATTCGGACCCATCACCGTCACATGCAATGCCTCATAACCATTTGCCTTCGGCGTAGATATCCAATCACGAATACGCTCAGGATGAGGCTTATATACCTCTGTCAATGCCGAATATATCATCCAACACTGGTCTTTCTCACTCATCGTTGTATGAGGTGTAAAGACAATACGAACAGCCAACAAGTCATAAACATCCTCAAAAGATATATTCTTTGTCTGCATCTTTTTCCAGATGGAATATACCGACTTGATACGGGCACTGATATTGAACTCATACCCCATATTCTCCAATTTCTCTCGGATAGGTGCCGCAAAGGTCTCAAAGAACTCCATCTGTTCACTATTGACGCTTTGCAACTTCTGCTCTATATCTTCATATATCTCAGGATGTTCATACTTGAAACTAAGGTTCTCCAACTCTGTCTTGATAGGGAACAGACCCAACCGCAATGCCAATGGCGCATAAATATATTGCGTCTCGCCGGCAATCTTATACTGTTTCTCTATAGGCTGAAAAGCAAGAGTACGCATGTTATGTAACCTGTCAGCTATCTTTATTAGGATAACACGGATATCCTCCGACATCGTAAGTAGCAACTTACGGAAATTCTCCGCTTGAACTGATGCCTGCTCTCCAAACACCCCGCCTGAAATCTTAGTCAAGCCCTCTACGATATCCGCTATCTTTGGACCAAACAGATTTTCAATGTCCTCTTTCGTGTACTCCGTATCCTCTACCACATCGTGTAGCAGTGCCGCACAAATAGAGGTACTTCCCAAACCGATCTCTTTCACCACAATACGGGCAACGGCAAGAGGATGCAAGATATAAGGCTCACCCGAACGGCGACGAATACCACGATGAGCCTGCTTGGCAAACTGAAAGGCTTTCGTAATGAGTTCAACTTTCTGACGATGAAGCGTACGACTATAATCATCCAACAAGCCCTCAAACTCCTGCTGTATGACTTTCTCCTCTTGAGGTGTAAGATCACTTTCTTTCATCGCGCTTAATAATTAAACCCTTTATACAACCTATATACAACCCGCAAAGGTACACTTTTTTATAAAAATAAACAAATTCACCTCTATCTTTTTTACCCGCTCCCTGCAAATTCTTTTTACCGCTGACACAAACGACGAGCCAGGCAGTACAAATCAACCTGCCTCCATGCTACGCACAAAGAATACTATATGGTAATAGTCCCATTCATGCCTCTAACACACCCATTACGCAATCATATAACATTCAATACCTTACCGAACTACTTCCAAACAAACAGCACAAAAAAGACACCCTCATAGAAGGTGTCTGGCTGTCAATTTCAATCTAAAATCGTTTCCGAAAGCACCGTACAAGGTGAATCGCAGAACGCTTCCATCTCTCAAACTGCTTCAACCATGCATCCGGATTTAGCAGGGCAGAGTCGGTTGCCGCTTTGTAAGTCAAAAAAATACCGATCGGCAACAATATGCTGCTGCTAAGCCAAATACCGCACCATACTGGCCACAACCCTTCACGAGCCATCTTGTAACCTGTGTTGTCGATCAGATAATAAATAATGAACATAACCACCGAGATAACAACAGGCGCACCCAAACCTCCCTTGCGGATAATGGCACCCAACGGAGCACCTATGAAAAAGAATATCAAACAAGCAAACGACAATGTAAACTTCCTGTGAAGTTCAATGGCATGCTTACGGATATAGCGTTGGGAATCATCTAACAACAATGCGTTATACTCTACCAAATCACTCGCGCTCCGACCTTTCTCGTATGCAAGACGAACCGCTCTCTCTTTCCCCGCCACAGGAAGAGAGGCGTACAACGAATCAATATCGTATGCCCGTTGCTCATCCTGTGTTATCGCCGTCAACTGACGGTCGCTCACCCGCTCTCTCCCGAAGTAACGATGTTCCACCAACTCCTCACTCTGACTCCTTGAACGAGAATGAGCAATCATACGGACCGAGTCTATGGAATGAACCAACTCACCTACATTCTTCGATACATGTTGGTCGCGCAACACCGACTCGTCGTAACGACTGAAATCCGAGTCAAAATCAATGAGCAATTGTTTGCGCACGAATGTCTCACGCCTGTACGGTATCCTGTCCCTGCTCGACAATGTCGAACCCTGTTGAGTAAGGTTCTCAAACGATTCACCGTTGTACAAACAAAGCATCAAATACTTTTTGTCCGCCGTAAAATAAAGACGCCCCGAATCTGCCACCATCACTTTGGTATTACGGAATCCTTCACTGAAGTCGTATATCATAAGGTCCTCCAACCGTCCCGTTTTCGTGTCTTTATGCCGCACATACACATTGTAACCGCTGATACCGCTATAAAACTCACCTGTTGGAATGTCTAATTCCGGAGACTTCTGCCGTAGCGAAAAGATAAGAGTCCACAACTTCACTTGTGACTTCGGCATTACATAATTGGAGAAGAAAAAAGCACCTACGCAAACAAAAGCAATGCATATCGTTAGCGGACGCATAATACGAAAAAGAGAAATACCTGCCGACTTCATCGCTGTCAACTCGAACTTCTCTCCCAAATTCCCAAAGGTCATCAACGAAGCCAACAGTATTGCCAACGGAAGAGCCAACGGAACAACTGAGATGGTCGAATATACAAAGAACTCCGCCAATACCGAAAGCCCTACACCTTTACCCACCAAATCTTTCACATGCATCCAAAGAAACTGCATCAGCAGAATGAAGATGCATATAAGAAAGGTCATCAGAAAAAGACCCAAGAAATTCTTGAGAATATAGACATCTAACTTCTTTATGCCAAAGTTTAATCTCTTCACAGGCGCACACCTATCCTTCCAAATTGTCGCTCACAAAAGAGTAGGGGAGCAAACCTTCCACTCCCTTCACTACATAAATCTCTTTCTCTCCGTATAACAATATCGTCAGAGGCTTTCCCCATATATGTTCCGTCTCTGCCATCACTTGCCTGCAAGCCCCGCACGGAGAAACAGGCTCTTGCGTAAAACGACCGTTCGTATAACCCGCTATGGCAAGTGCTTTCACTGCCGTCTGCGGATGACTCGCATTCGCATAAAACAACACGGTGCGTTCTGCACACAATCCACTCGGATACGCTGCATTCTCCTGATTCGCACCACACAATATCTCACCGTCTTCCAACAACACTGCAGCACCCACCGCAAAATGTGAATAAGGGCTGTAGGAGTTTTTCGTACTCTCTTTGGCTTTGTTAACCAACAACTTGTATTCTTCAGGTAATTCGTCTGCTTGGTATGCCGTTACCTTTGCCTTGAATTCTAATTCTCTCATATAGCAATGCAGTTTTTAAGAAAAGTGAGCAAAGGTACGAACAATATCTCAATAACACAAGCATTTGCACCAATCTTGACTACAATAACGGCGCATTAAACTATAAATACCCCATTATCTTCATTCCAAACACCTGTCGGATAGGTATTGTGTCTTTACGATTTTTCTTGTACATTTGCACGACCAAGAAAAGAGCATCAGACCGCTATGCGTAACGAACTGTTTATAGCCAAAAGATTGTACTATACTTCGACGGATGAAGACAAGAAAATGTCCTTGCCTGCCATAAGGGTCGCACTCACCGCAATCATTGTAGGCATGATGGTAATGATTATCACCATCTTTGTCGTCATAGGCTTCAAACAAGAGATTCAGCACAAAGTGGCAGGCTTTGGAGCGCACATACAGATAATGAATTTCGACAACAACAACACCTACGAGATGCAACCTATCTCCATCAGCGACTCCCTCATGTTCAGCCTGCAACAACTCAAAGGAATCGACTACATACAACCTTTCGCCACCAAACCTGGTATGCTCAAAACCGATTCGGCCTTTCAGGGCATCATCTTCAAAGGACTGCCCATCAATTCGTCTTCCGTCTCCCAACAACCCGGCGGTTGGGACTTTTTCGCTGACTATCTGACTGTAGGACACCTCCCGCAAAACAAGAACGATGTACTCATCTCCACCACTGTCTCTGACCTGCTCGGACTACATCTCGGAGATTCTTTCTTCGCATATTTCATACAAGACCAAGTACGCGCACGCAAATTCACTGTTGTCGGACTCTATAACACCTGCTTTGCGGATTACGACAAGAGTTTTGTCTTGGGCGATATCCGTCAAGTGCAGAGCCTGAACAACTGGCAACCCGACCAAATCTCAGGAGTGGACATCCATATTCACGATTTCAACCAACTTGGTCCTATCTACGATGCCGTCTGGATGAGGGTCGCTAACCATCCCGACGAAGACGGCAATTTCCTCTATACGCAGAACATTATCGATCAGAACCCCAATGTGTTCTCGTGGCTTGAACTGTTAAATATGAATGTGGTCATCATCATTCTTCTGATGCTCTGTGTGGCTGGCTTCAACATCATTTCCGGCTTGCTCATCCTTATCTTGGACGCAGTGCAATTCATAGGCATAATGAAGGCGCTCGGAGCCGATAACGCCTACCTCCGACGCGTCTTCCTCTATCGGGCAGGCTTCCTGATACTCAACGGCATGCTATGGGGCAATATCTTGGGACTCTCCCTCTGTGCCTTGCAATACTTCTTCCATATCATCCCCCTCGACCCGACGGCGTACTATGTAAACTTCGTCCCTATTGCTTTCAACTGGGGATGGTGGGCTGTCCTCAATATAGGCACCTTCCTCATATCCATGCTCATTCTGCTTGCCCCGTCCTCTATAATCACCCGCATATCACCTGCCAAGGTAATGCACTTCGAATAAATACCGTCTATGCAGTTCACCACTCCCGTTGATATTCCCCATACCTGCAAAGAAATAACCTATCAGGACAAAATTCTCTTGCTCGGTTCTTGCTTTGCCGACAGCATAACCAAACACCTCCAATCGGCGTTCTTTCAGGTGTCAAGCAATCCCTTTGGCACTCTCTATAACTCTGCGAGCATCGCCCGTTGCCTGCAACTGTTGCAGCAAACCCACGACACTTCCCCTGTCCAAGTGGCGTCGTCCATTCCACTTGCCCGACATAACGGACTGTGGCACTCTATGCTTCATCATGGCGATTTCTCTACCAACAGCAAAGACGACCTGATGCTCCGTATCACGCAAAGTCTTGAACATGGAGCAGGACAACTGTCCAATGCCAATGTACTCATCCTCACTTGGGGTACGGCGTGGGTCTATGAGCAGAACGGGGCAGTCGTTAGCAACTGTCATAAAATCCCCGCTTCGCAATTCAACCGCCGTTGTCTGTCTGTCAAGGAGATTCTGACACTCTATCATACCATCCTTCAACTCCCGTTGTTACAAGATAAACACATCATCTTTACCGTTTCGCCCATACGCCATCTGAACGACGGACTCCATGCCAATCAACTCAGCAAAAGCGTCCTTTTGCTCGCTATCGACCAACTCATCGCTGACCTGCAAAACCAACAACAAAACTATTCCAACAACATTCAACCCACCTGCCTCGACTATTTCCCTTCCTACGAGATTCTGTTAGACGAACTACGCGACTACCGATTCTATGCCGACGACATGCTTCACCCCTCCGAAAGGGCAGTAGAGTATATATGGGAGAGATTCACACAAACATACTTCTCCTGCGATACCCTCAAGGATATGCAGTCGTTGCAAAAACTATATACAGGACTGCACCATACGCCCCTGCACCCTGACACCGCCGACTATCAACGCTTCCTCAAACATCTCTCCGAACAACTCCGCCAATGGCACAGCAAATACAATTGGATAGACCCTGCACAATACTTGCACTCCTAAATAATAAGATATTCATACCAATTGGTTAAATAATACAAATATCTTCCATTCCCAGAAGCACCCTTTTCCGATAGCAATACATAAAAACTCCTATCCGCCAAGCCCGATAAATACTATATATTACAAGGGATTTATATAGGACGAATATAGGATGAATATAGGATGAATATAGGATGAATATAGGATGAATATAGGATGAGCGTACAAACCACCTACAATCCCCCTCCCAAACACCCCTCTCCATCTATTAATGATTAACTGTTAATTGTTAATTATTAATTGTTAATTACCCGCTAATTGTTAATTATTAATTGTTAATTACCCGCTAATTGCTTGTTTATTGCTGACATTATGCCCGCTGTAGAGCCATAGCGTGCTATGGCTCTCTTCACACAATCGCCGTTTGCCCGTCGAATGTAACATCGTTCATGCTCGCTGTAGAGCCATAGCGTGCTATGGCTCTCTTCACACAATCGCCGTTTGCCCGTCGAATGTAACATCGTTCATGCTCGCTGTAGAGCCATAGCGTGCTATGGCTCTCTTCACACAATCGCCGTTTGCCCGTCGGATGTAACATCGTTCATGCTCGCTGTAGAGCCATATCTTGCTATGGCTCTCAATACCACTTCGCAGGCAGAACAGTGTGTTACCGTTAAACCTCCATAATCACCACTAATCAACTATCAACTCCAAACTATCAACTTATCAACTACTTTCGGCCTTGGGTCGGTGCGTCAA
>CAVEFV010000011.1:0-39286 GCA_963615025.1 Firmicutes bacterium CAG:95
ATACCGAAATGTTGGCACAGTTATCGTGAAAATGCGATTAAAGAACTGGCAATGTAAAATAATGATTGGTAATGTAAGACAATGATTGGTAATATGCAATAATGATTGGCAATGTAAGACAATGATTGGTAATGTGCAAAAAGATATGTACTTTTGCATGCAAAATAGGTACACGATGAGCAGGTAGGCGAAAAACGGAAACCATTCCTGTGTCAGGTGCCCGCGGACACCTGACACAGGAAGAACACTCTCTTCCGAAAGGAATAGTCAACCTCTCTTCGGATTAAGTTTAACACCGAGTCAACCTAACTCCGGCATACCATACAAAATAGTCAACCTAATTTAGGACAAGACAGTACTTTGCCATTGCTTCAAGGTATAGAGAAAGTATATTTATGCTTCGGTTATGTTTCGGTTATGCTTCGGTTATGCTTCGGTAATGATTCGGTAATACTTCAAGATTGACAAAGCAAAGATACGGCTTTTTTTGCATACGGATGCCTTTGTCGTTATTTTTTCAATGGTTTATAGACATCTTGGTAGGAAAAGTGCTTCATTTCTTGCCCATACCAATGATTTATAGTACCTTTGCAGGTTCTGAATATACTCCTCTCTCATAGAGGTTGAATCAATGAGAATAATGTGTGAACCATAAGAATATGAAGAAATTCAAAGAGTATAAGCAACTGAACCTGCCGGAAATGAGCCGTGAGGTGCTGGCAGACTGGGAAAAAGAAGACCTGTTCCACCAAAGTATCGAAACCCGTGCGGGGCATCCTGCGTTCCTGTTTTTCGAAGGTCCTCCTTCGGCAAACGGCATGCCGGGTATTCACCATGTGCTCGCCCGCACGATAAAAGATACTTTCTGCCGCTACAAAACGATGCAGGGCTATCAGGTGCAACGCAAGGCCGGATGGGATACGCATGGACTGCCCGTGGAGTTGGGCGTGGAGAAGATGCTCGGCATAACGAAAGAGGACATTGGCAAGAAAATCAGCGTGGATGAATACAACGCTGCTTGCCGCCGTGAGGTGATGAAATACACCAAAGAATGGACCGCACTGACCAAACAAATGGGCTACTGGGTGGATCTGGAAAATCCGTACATCACCTACGACAACAAATACATCGAGAGCCTGTGGTATCTGCTCAAAAAACTCTACGAGAACGGATACCTATACAAAGGATACACCATTCAGCCCTACTCGCCCGCTGCGGGGACGGGACTGTCGTCGCACGAACTGAATCAGCCGGGATGCTACAGGGATGTGAAAGATACCACTTGTACTGCGCAATTCTTAATTAAGAATGATGAATTACGAATTACGAATGGCAAGTTTGGTATTGAGAGCAGTCTGCCGCTGTATGCGTTGGCATGGACGACGACACCGTGGACACTGCCGAGCAATACCGCTCTGTGCGTGGGCCCGAAAATAGATTATGTGGTGGTGAGAGGCGAGAATCCCTACACCAAAATAGAGGCACTCTACCTGCTGGCTGAGGCTCGGTTGGACGCATACAGCAAAGAACTGGGAGATGCTTCGGAGATCCTATGGCGAGGTAAGGGAACAGACCTCGTGGGACTGGAATACGAACAACTGATTCCGTGGGCAAAACCTGACGGGGATGCATTCCGTGTGATTGCAGGCGACTACGTGACCACCGAGGATGGTACGGGTATTGTACATATTGCGCCGACTTTTGGTGCAGACGATGCGTTTGTGGCCAAGAAAGCGGGCATCGCAGGCATGGTGTTCCTGACCAAGAAAGGGGAACAACGGCCTATGGTGGATATGACGGGTAAGTTCTTCCTGCTGGAAGACCTTGACCCCGATTTCGTGGCAAAACACATAGATGTAGAGGCCTACAAGCCGTGGGCAGGGCGGTTCGTGAAGAACGCTTACGACCCCGCACTGACGGACAAGGACGAAACACTGGATGTGGCAATCTGCATGGTACTCAAGACAAGCAACAAAGCATTCCGCATTGAGAAACATATACACACCTACCCGCACTGCTGGCGTACGGACAAACCGGTGCTGTACTACCCGCTTGACTCGTGGTTTATTCGCTCCACGAAGGCGCGCGAGGAGATGATTCGACTGAACAAGACCATTCACTGGCAGCCCGAATCGACGGGTACGGGACGCTTTGGCAAGTGGCTCGAGAACCTGAACGACTGGAATCTGTCCCGCTCACGCTACTGGGGTACGCCGCTGCCGATTTGGCGCACCGAAGATGGGCAGGAGGAGATCTGCATCGGGTCGATAAAAGAACTGTTTGAGGAAATAGATAAGGCAGTGGTAGCGGGATTCATGAAAGAGAACCCGTGGCCGAATCACAAACCGGGCGACTACTCGAAAGAAAACTACGACCCGTCGGTCATCGACCTGCACCGTCCATACGTGGACAACATCATTCTCTGCTCGAAGAGCGGCAAGCCCATGAAACGGGAACTCGACCTGATAGATGTGTGGTTCGACTCGGGTGCAATGCCCTACGCACAAAACCACTATCCGTTTGAGAATCAAGATGCTCCACGCACTGCGGACTTTATCAGCGAGGGTGTTGACCAAACACGAGGGTGGTTCTTTACGCTGCACGCCATCCACACTATGATAGAGGACAAGGTGGCATACAAGAATGTGATTTCGAACGGATTGGTGCTGGACAAAAACGGCAACAAGATGTCGAAACGGTTGGGCAATGCGGTCGATCCGTTCTCGACACTCGACAAATACGGAGCAGACGCCGTGCGGTGGTATATGCTGACCAACTCGAGCCCGTGGGAGAACCTGAAGTTTGACCCGGAAGGAGTGGATGAGATCCGTCGGAAGTTCTTCGGGACACTCTATAATACTTACAGTTTCTTTGCTCTGTACGCCAATGTGGACGGCTGGGAGGCTGACACGGCGGCTGTGGGCGAACGCACGGAGATAGACAAATGGGTGCTGAGCCGACTGAATTCGCTCATCAAGGAAGTGACGGCTGCATACGAGGCCTACGAGCCCACCAAGGCGGGGCGTGCCATCTCGGATTTTGTGCAAGACGACCTGAGCAACTGGTATGTGCGACTGAACCGTAAACGATTCTGGGGCGGCGAGATGGATGCGGACAAGCAGGCTGCATACAGCACACTCTACGAGTGCCTGCGCGTGGTGGCACAACTGATGGCACCCAATGCTCCGTTCTTCGGCGACCGACTCTATCGTGACCTGACGGGCAAGACCGTACATCTGAGCGACTGGCCAAAGGCTGACAAAACGCTGATAAACAAGCCGTTGGAACGCTCGATGTATCTCGCTCAACAAGCCACCTCGATGATACTGAGCCTGCGCAAGCGTGCCGAGAAGAATGTACGGCAGCCGCTGCAGAAAGCAGTGATTCCTGCGCCGGATGCAGATACACTGGCAGCACTGCTCCATGTACAGGACCTGATAAAAGCAGAGGTGAATGTGAAGGAACTGGAAATCGTGCGTGCGGAGGACTCGGACGTGAAGTTGGTCAAGAAGATAAAACCGAACTTCAAGGTGCTGGGCAAAAAAGTGGGCGGCAAGATGAAAGAACTGGCGGCTGCTATCGGGCAAATGAGTCAGGAAGACATCGCTGCGTTTGAGGCTGCAGGGACATTCCGACTGCTCGACATAGACCTGGTGGCGGAAGATGTGGATATCATCACGGAAGATATGCCGGGATGGCTCGTAGCCAACAACGGCGTGCTGACCATTGCGCTAGACATAGAACTGAACGACGCACTGATTGAGGAAGGTATCGCGCGCGAACTTATTAATCGTATTCAGAACCTGCGCAAGACCTCCGGGATGGAGATAACCGACCGCATCGCCATCGAAATAGAACGACGCGAGGAAATAGCCGCCGCCGTGGAGCATTGCGGGGAGTATATCGCATCGCAGGTGCTGGCAACCTCGCTCCAACTGGTGGACACTGTCGGCGAAGCACAAGCGCTCGACATGGACGGGTACAGCGTAAATATACGAATTGAAAAGGCATAATACATTCAAATACGGAAAATAATGAAAAAGAGTTTTGTACGCTTGGCGATGGCGGCTCTGGTGGGGCTCGCTATCACCGCTTGTTCGACCGAAGACCTCGGATTCTCGGAAAGCAACCTATACGGATATTGGCTCGAGGACGGAACACAACACTATGTACGCTTCACCGACTCACGGAAAAGCGATGAATATCAGTTGGGATACGAATGGGACGAGGCAGATGAGATAACGGAAGAAGATGTGTCGGGAAACCAAGAAGGCAACGGATGGTTTAAGTGGCAATTCACTTCCAAAACAGGCGACCTGCTGGAAATCAACCTGATGGACAACGACGGCTCAGAAATCCCCAAGAACTATGTCGTAACCAAACTGACAGACACCGAACTCAACTACTACGAGAAAGAACACAAAAACAACAAGTTCTCGTTCAAGAAAGTAGTGCGGTGAGAGTTCAATGATTAATTTGTAATGTTTAATTTGTAATTTAGTTGAGAGTTTAGAGAGGTTTAGTGTTGAGAGAAGTTGAGCGTTGAGTGTTAAGAGAAGTTGAGTAGTTGAGGGTTGAGTGTTTAGTGCAGTTTAGAGTAGTAAGTTTAGAGTAGTTATGAAACGATTTTGGAAAATATTCGGAATCTCGGCGGCGGCCGTCGTGGGCGGCGTGCTGCTCATCGGATGTATCGCGGTCGGAATCGTCGTGTGGGCCGTCTTCACGCCCTCACGGCTCACACCTGTTGTACGGCAAGTGGCTGACCAATACATCGTGTGCGAACACGAAATAGGCGATGTGGAACTGACTTTCTTCTCGACCTTCCCCGAATTCGGACTGCGAATAGGCGGCGTGTGCCTCGTCAATCCCAAAGAGGGCGCACAAAACGATACACTGCTCTATGCACCCGAAGTGGTGGCTACCGTCAATGTGCGGGAATACCTGAACAACAGCCGACTGGTGGTGCGGGAACTGGCACTGCCCGATGCCGTGGCAAATATCTACATCGCCGCGGACGGCTCGACCAACTATGATGTGTTCGTAACCTCAACCGATACGACTGCAACGGACACCACCTCGAGCGGGTTGCCATTTAAGGACATACGCATCGATGCGGCATCGGTGGAGGGTAGGCACATCTCCTTCGTGGATAGGAAGGACTCCATAGATGCATCGCTCGAAAATACGACCCTTAGTCTGACGGCAAAAAGTTGGGACGAGGTGCGGCTACGGCTGAACGCCGAGAGCGTCAGCGCAACGATGGGGACGACCGAGTACGCCAATGGGCTGGAGGTAGAACTCGACCTGCCGGCTGCCATAGACCTCGAAAGGATGGACTTCCGTCTACATAAGGCAGTGGTTCGGGCCGACCGGTACACAATCGGTATTGACGGGGAAGCCGAGGTAGGCGACAGCATCGCACTAAACCTCGACATCGCGGCCAACGAATGGCAAATTCGACCGCTACTCGACCTGCTGCCCAAGAACCTGACCGAGTCGCTCAAAGAGATAGAAGTGGATGGAAAAGCGTCGCTCACGGCTCACATAGAGGGCATATACAGCGAAACAAGTATGCCCAAAGTGACCGCACACATCGAACTCGAAGACGGCGAAGGAAACTATGCGGGGCTGCCCTATCAGTTGACCGACATGGAACTGGATGCGGATGCGGTCATCGATATGAACCAAAAGGCGGCAAGCACGGTGGCGATACACCGACTGCAGGCAAAGACAAAGGACACCAAACTGAACGCTACGGGGCAGATAAGCGACCTGATGGGCGATATGCTCATTGACTTGCAGGCAAACGCCGACATACAACTGGCGGATATGGCGTACTTCTTGCCCGACAGCATGGAGTTGGTAGGGCGCTGCTTCGGGAAAGTGGGGGTACGCATCCGACTCGACGACCTGACCAACCTGCGACTCGAACGAGGACAGATAAGCGGCGACCTCTGCCTGACCGACATCGATTATGCGATGAGCGGCATGCAGGCAAAATTGCCCGACAACCGCCTGCAATTCCGTATCCCCAACCCCAAACCCACGAAAAAGACGGTTGGGTGGCTGCAAGGCGAGATAGCCCTCGAATCGCTTGATTTCGGCATGGCTGACGGCACCAAAGCCACACTAGGCGAGACCAATCTGAGCGTGGAGGCAAGCAACATACTCGGGCAAAATCCGGTATGGTACGCCACACTCGGACTGCAATCGAACGACCCGCTGGTCGCTTCGATGGACAGCATGGCAGCCACCATAAAAGCCCCAAAACTGACAGCCTACGCCGAATACGACACGAAAGATACGACCGCCGTGCCCGTGCTGAACGCACAAGTGGCGTTTGCCGACCTGCAAGGATGCTACACGGACATCGTGGCACATCTGACAAAATCAACATTGGAAGCAAGTCTGCGACCGAGCAAGAAAGACAAGACCACGCCCCGGCTGAAAGCAGCGATACAGACGGCTTCGCTCGACGCTGCCATGGGCAACGACCTGAAAGCCAAAACGGGCGCACTGAGCATCGCCGCGGCGGCTCGGTACAACAAACAGGGCGAAAATGTGCTGCTGCAATGGAATCCGAAACTGGATGTGAGCCTGACCGACGGCGAGGCGGAACTGGCATCGCTGACACAGAAAGTGTATGTACCGCAGATCACTTTCTCGTACTCGAACAAAGACTTCTTGATCGAAAAATCGCAAATACGGGTAGGCAAATCCGATTTTGCGCTGTCGGGCGAGGTGAAAAACATCGGCGAATGGCTGCGCAAAAAAGGTACGATGGTAGGCGAACTCGATTTTGTGTCCGACCACACGGATGTGAACGAACTGATGGCCCTCTGCTCGGCGGACTCGGGCAGCGAGGAACAAGCCACTACCGCCAAAGAAGGGAACGAACCGGCCGCTACGGCGGTTGCTACGACCCCGCAAACGAGTACGGATGAAGCCAATCCGTTCCTCGTGCCGACAGGCGTGGATGTGGCACTGAACACGCACATAAAAGAAGCGGTGGTATTCAACGAAACGGCGCACAACCTGAAAGGAAAACTGTATATCAAAGACGGCGTGCTGGTGCTCGACGAGATGGGTTTTGTGTGCGACGCCGCCAAACTGCAACTGACCGCCATGTATCGCACACCGCGACGCAACCATATCTATGTGGGATTTGACTACCACATGATAGACATCAACATAGAAGAACTGATACGCATGATACCGCAACTGGATTCGATCGTGCCGATGCTTCGATCCTTCAAGGGCGCAGCGGAATTCCACCTGGCGGCGGAAACCTATACGAATGCAAAATACGAACTCAAGCCATCGACCCTTCGCGGCGCTTGCAGCATATACGGAAAAGACCTCGTGGTGATGGATAGCGAGACCTTCAGCAAAATATCGAAACTGCTGCTATTCAACAAGAAAACCGAAAACAAAGTGGATAGCATATCGGCAGAAATAACGGTCTACAAAAAGGAAATCGATGTGTATCCGTTCTGCGTGTCGATGGACAACTATATGGTGGCTCTCGGCGGACAACACACGCTGGACATGACCTACAACTACGACATCAATGTGCTGTCGCCTATCTACCTCGGCGTGCATGTATCAGGCAACAAAGACGACCTGAAAATAAAACTTGCCAAGTGTAAATACGCCAAAGATTTCAAGCCTCACTTCCACGGAAAAACAGATGAGGAAAGCGCAAACATGCGAAAGATCATTCGCAACTCGATGCGCAAAAACGTGAAAATAAAATCGGATGCGCAAAATGCGGAAACAGACGATACAAACGAAACGGCAAATACGGAAAACAATGAAAAATAATTCTCTTTTAATGGGCATCATGCTCTGTACGCTTATGGCTTGCAATAACCAAAATCCATTGCTCACCGAACAGAAAACGCCCTACGGCGTGCCTGCTTTTGACAAGGTGCGCACTGAACACTATCTGCCCGCTTTTGAGCAGGCAATCGCCGAAAATAAGGCCGAAATACACGCTATCGTGACCAACGAGGCAGAACCGACCTTTGACAACACCATCGTGGCTCTCGACCGCAGCGGACTGCTGCTGGAAAAGGTGCAGGGCGTGTTCTTCAACATACTCGACGCTGACGGCACGGACGAGATGAACCGCATTGCCGAAAAAGTGTCGCCCATGCTGTCGGAACTGAGCGACGGAATACTGCTCAACGATACGCTCTTTGAGCGGGTGAAGGCCGTATATGACCGCCGAGAACAACTGGGACTGAACGCGGAACAGATGCAACTGCTGAAGAAAACCTACGAGCAGTTTGCTCTCAACGGTGCCAACCTGCCCGCTGACAAGAAAGAACGACTCAAAGAGATAAACACGGAACTGGGCTTGCTATCGCTGCAGTTCGGCAACAATGTGGTGGCAGAAACGAATGCATACCAACTGTTTGTAACCGACGAGAACGAACTGAAAGGACTGCCAGAAAGCGCCAAAGCCGCTGCAAAAGAGGAAGCACAGGCTGCCGGACGACCCGACGCATGGCTGTTCACCCCGAAACGCACGAGTTTTACGCCCGTGCTGCAATACTGCGAGAACCGTGAGTTGCGCCGTGAACTGCTGATGGCCTACACCACTCGCGGCAACCACGACAACGAAAACGACAACAAAGCGGTGATCGTGAAGACCATGCGCCTGCGCGTGGAAAAAGCCCATCTGCTGGGCTACGACTGCCCCGCTGACTATATACTGGCGGACTGCATGGCGCACGACCACAAGACGGTGGATGCATTCTTGCAAACCGTGTGGGGACCGAGTCTGGAAGCCGCTAAACGAGAGGCTGCGGCACTGCAAGAACTGCTGGAACAAGACCTGCCCGGCGAGAAACTGCAACCGTGGGACTGGTGGTATTACGCTGAGCGCCTGCGCAAACAAAAATACGACCTCAACGAGGAAGAACTGAAACCGTATTTTGAGTTGAGCAATGTGCGCAAGGGCGTGTTTGAGTTGGCTCACAACCTATACGGGCTGAACTTTGAGCCGCTGAAAGATATGCCGGTGTACAACCCCGAAGTGGAGGTATTCAAAGTGACCGACTCGGAAGGCGCACTGGTGGGCATCCTATACACCGACTACTTCCCCCGTGCAGGCAAGCGTCCGGGCGCGTGGATGAACAACATAAGCAGCCAATATGTGGATGCGGATGGCGTGGATCACAGACCCGTGATTATCAATGTGGGCAACTTCAACAAACCCACCAAAGGCAACCCGTCGCTGCTGTCGATGGATGACGTGGAGACGCTGTTCCATGAGTTCGGACACGCACTGCACGGACTGCTCTCGAAGGCTACCTACCGCACTCTTTCGGGAACGAACACACCGCGTGACTTCGTGGAAATGCCCTCGCAGTTTATGGAAAACTACTGCTACCGCCCGGAGATAATGAAAACCTACGCCTTCCACTATCAGACCGGCGAACTGATCCCCGACTCGCTCGTGGCAAAGATAAACAACGCACAGACCTTCAACAAGGGATTTGTGGAAACGGAACTGCTGTCCGCAACGATACTCGATATGGACTACCACGAGCGCACCGACACGGCTGACTTCGACGTAAACGCGTTCGAGGCAGAGTCGATGGCACGCATGCAGATGATTCCTGAGATAATCACGCGCTACCGCTCTACCTTCTATAACCACATATTCACCACAGGCTACGAAGCCGGATACTACAGTTATACCTGGTCGGCAGTGCTCGACGCGGATGCCTTTGCCGCATTTGAGGAAACCGGCGACATACTCAACCCCGAAGTAGCGGCGAGATTCCGCCACCTGCTGGAACAAGGCGGGACACGCGACTCGGAAGAACTATACGAAGAGTTCCGCGGAAAGAAGGCTGACTCAAAGTACCTGCTTCACCGTCTTGGCTTTGAAGAATAACTCCCGAAAGGTAGATTGACAACCAAACCGACACTCTATCAACCAATTATCCATTAGCGGAATAGCATTATTCTGCTAATGGATAAATCACCGAGTATGAAGAACATCTTCTCCCATATCATTACAAACAAAGCATTCATAGCAATCTACCTCCTCCTTTGCACCTTGCTGTGGGTACCCGATTTCCTGTGTCCTGACCTCACACTCGCCAATATCTCCTCACTGCTCGGCACCTTTGTAGGTATGCTGATAAACGCACTATTATTGATGTTTATCACATGGGACATCGGCACAACCAAGAACAAATCTCCCATCCTGGTATCGCTATACATGCTCTTCGTAGGCTCTTTCGTCCCACTGCACACAATGTGGCAAACGCAATTGGCTGTTATCGTCTTCCAGATAGCCCTCCTTCTGACACTAAAAACCTACCGCAAACCTCATGCCGTCCAAGAAAGTTTCCTCTCAACCATATTGCTCTGCATAGTCAGTCTCATCTTCCCCGACATCCTGCTCTTTATACCCCTGATCTGGCTGATGTTGCATATCGAACACTCTTTCAACCTCCGTGTATGGCTGGCGTCAATGATTGCCATTTCGATTGTATTACTCTACACTATCTTGTTGAATCACTTCGATTTAATCTCAATAGGCACTTTCTCCTACATCCTATCCCGCTTAAGTATTTCATCGTTCAACACCATACACATCATCGCCCTCTCTGCATTAGCCACAGAAAGCCTTTTGGCTATTGGCTATGTACTATTCAGTTTTAGAAACGAAACAAATAATATACAAAACTACACTATTTGTTTTAGTCTTGCCCTCTGCCTGTCTTCCGTCATGATGTTCTTCCCACCACGCCACTATCCCTCGCTCCTCATCGTTGCAATCCTCTGTCTAACGGCGTTGCTGACCTATTATTTCAACAAACGGCACACCATTTCATCGGGTATTTTGTTCATTCTTCACAGCCTTATCTGGCTTTCTATAGGCATCTTTAGTCGAATAATTCCTTGAGAATATCAAGCGATTTAGGCGTATGAAAATCAGTGATATGCAGTTCGTAGTATCGGCATAACTTCTCAAGCAGAACCTGCCTTTCCGTTCGTGACAAAACAATATCCGGCGAACAAGACAACGCATTTATCGCCCTCATCTCATCCTTCGTGAAAAAATCCGGATGAACAGGTCGTTGCAACGAGGTTAGACCTGTCCGCATATCGAGCCAATCGTCATCAGAGTCGATACTCGGCGTAATCCCCAAATAGGTAGTCAGATGAACCAAAAACTGTAAATGACTGTTCGCAACCGACTGCTGCCTGTCATTTTTCTGAATAGCACCCACAATGAAATCAAATAGTTGACTATCTGCCATCGGATGCCGTAGAATTTTATATAGAACTTCGGCGATAAATATATTGACACTCAACCGATTGAAATCATTCTGACAAGGAACATACAGCAGTCTTACCGACTTGATATGTTGCAGTTGCATAGCCCTGTTGTTCGTAGATGCCTCAATCTCAACAATCGAAAGAGGCTGCAACGATGCCAGCATACTCCCCTTTCTACTGATATGCACTATATATTGCATTCGCCCGCCGGTCTGCGTATAGGCGTGCAAGATACAAGTCTTGTCATTATGTTTTTGCAGGTGCAATACAACCGCCTCGGTCTTTACATACATATCGTTTCCAATGTGAACTGCAAAGATATAGAAAATAATGGGAAAACGAAACCGAATACTATCTCTTAACCTACCAATATCATTACATATTCCATCCTAATCGTTAAATAGTATGAATATATCCCATCGCAAAAAGAATGTCATTTCCAATGCCAAACAACCAATCTACCCTCTGCCAAGCCCCATCAATACAACCTGTTTCAAAGGTTTTATATAGGATGAATATAGAATGAATATAGGACGAATATAGGACGAATATAGGATGAATATAGGATGAGTATAGAATGAGCATACCAATTACATCGAAAATAGCCTGCTCTATCTATTAACTATTAATTGTAAATTATTAATTATTTATTCCTTTCATTTGAGCAAACAGTCCCACTACCATCGGAAAAACAGTATTGATAAACCAGATAATCAATACCGTAGTAGCAATAGCAGCCACATTCGCCGTAAATAAAGAGAACACTATTAATGCCCAACTGCCACGAAAAATAGTATCTGCAACAGGAATCGACGGCATAATACTAACCAATGCATAATAGGTCGGTATCGCTACAAACGATTGATAAATAGTCAAATGTATCCCGCAAAAGTAAAAAATACAATAGAGTTGAACAGAAAATACTATGTATCGAAACAGACTAAGGATACACAAACAGACAAACCGTTTATAACCGATACGAACAACAGCATCCATCACCCTCTTTATCTTACCATGCAAGCGTACGGAACAGACTTGCTGAATACGAGGAAAAAATACCACAAGCAATATTATCGCCAACAGCAAAAGCAGATAAATACTAAAAACAATAATTTTATGCAAACTGTTCTCCAACAGGTGCAAGAAAAAATAAGCAACTGCCACTATTCCGATACCTTCAATCGTACAAAGCATCGCAAAACTACCCACAAACCCAAGAGTAACAGCCTCTATATAATTATCCTTATTATTCAGCAGCAACGCCCTCGTAGGAAACTCACCCAACCGATTAGGCGTTACAAAAGCACCCACACAACCATAATACACCTGCCTTTGCGCCTCATTCAAAGAAATATCCTCCAACCCACGCAAAAGATACCGCCATTTAACCCCCTCCAACAATATATTTATCGGAAAAAGCAACAATGCCGATACGAATAAACCGTATTCACCAACTTGACACGACCGGAAATGCGATACAAAAGATGCGTAATCCTCAAAAGTTAGCAACCTGTAAAGCAAATACGACAATGCCAATAGCACCAATACTGCATTGATTATCTTCTGATATGGTACAGGTTTTTCTGCCATACACCTACATCTTAAACGAGAAGTACTTTTGTCCGAAATAGGAAACGGCAACAGTTACTATTGTAACTATCATTTTAGAAGGAGTAGGATAAATACCACAAATATCAACCAAAAGTTTTAGTCCTAAATAATTTATCAACAGGTTAACACCCACAATCAGTATATACCGCACCAACTGACGCCAACTCTTCAACGAAGACTGCTTAAAGGTAACATACTTATTCAACCAGAAACCGGTCAAAAGAGTAATCGGAAATACAATACAAAGAGAAGCAATATGGGAAGACAAAGTAATAAAATGCAAATGCAATTCCTGATGCCGCAATACAAAATTATACACAATAAAATAAAGAACCCAGTCCAACACCATATTACCGGCACCGCATACACCATAACGAAAGAACTGTTCAGAACAGATTTTGCGGAATGGTTTATAGAAAAAATCTATAAAATCAGTTATTATTACGGACAATCTTTGCATTTATAGAATAATTGTAGTAATTTTGCGACGGCAAAGTTACTAATAATTGTTGGATTAACAATTCTGTAACAAGAGTAGAAAACCAAATTAACAACAATATGGACTATCACCAAGATGCAACAAGTACGCGCGAAGAAGGCTCTCGGGCAGCACTTTCTGAAGGATCTGAGTGTTGCAAAAGCCATAGCAGGGAGTTTGGTAATCGAATCCAGAATGCCAATACTTGAAATAGGACCAGGAACGGGTGTATTAACACAATTCTTGCTCCAAAATCCTCTTTTCGACCTCACTGCAATAGAATTAGACAGCGAATCCGTTGACTACCTAAAGCAAAATTTTCCGAATCTCAATCTTATATACGGCGACTTTCTAAAGTTGGACCTCTCTGAACTGTACCCTGATCAGCAGTTTTGCGTCATAGGAAACTACCCCTATAATATCTCCTCCCAAATATTCTTCAAAGTATTAGATTATCGGGACTATATACCTTATTGCGTCGGTATGATACAAAAGGAAGTAGCAGAACGCATTGCATCTAAGCCGAGTAAAAAAGCGTATGGCATACTGTCTGTATTACTCCAAGCATACTACAATATCGAATATCTTTTCACCGTCGATGAACATGTCTTTCTACCTCCGCCGAAGGTCAAGTCCGCTGTAATTCGACTTACCAGAAACGAGAGAAAAACATTGGATTGTAACGAGAAGTTATTCAAAACAGTAGTGAAAACAGCATTTAACCAGCGACGAAAACAATTAAGAAATTCTCTCCAATCGCTAATAAGCAAAGATAAGAGTATAGCAACTATATTCGACAAACGACCCGAACAACTGTCTGTAGAAGAGTTTGTAGCATTAACTAATCTAATCGAATCACAACAATTAAAACAATAGTACCATGTCAGAGTTGAGAATATTCTATAAAGAAACAGAGAAAATCAAAATATCCAAAACACTGGATATTTTGAAGAAAATAGATAAGAAAGATATCATCTGGATAGACCTGTTAGATGTGAAGGAAGAAGTAGAGAGCGAATTGGAACAGTTCCTTAAAATATACATACAGGAAGATGAAGAAATGGAGGAAATCGAGATGTCAAGCCGGTATATGCAGACCGATGATTCTATTGTTGCTAACTCTAACTTCTTGCAAAATAACTTCGATGTCGAACCTGTCAACTTCATCATAAAAAACGGAGTATTAGTAACCGTACGCGATGCAGAACTTAATTCTTTTAATGATACAGTCAAAAAAATGTTCGTCAATACACGAAACTTCCCCACAGGATACCATGTATTTGTAGCATTAATGGAAACACGAGTGGAATACGATGCTGATATGATAGAGGATACAACAGACTTGATTACAGATTTGTCCTCCAAAATAAACAAAACAAGTGATCATGTCGACGAAGAAGTACTGATACAAATCAAAGACTTGCAAGAAAAAGTAACTGTCATCCGTCAGAATATAATGGATAAACAACGGGTTATATCCAATATACTGAAATGCGATTTCATACCATCGGAACTACAACCGCGGCTCACAATGATTATTAAAGATATAAACTCATTGTTCGAATATACAAGGTTTGGTTTTGATCGTCTCGACTATCTACAAGATACCTTTCTTGGTTTGGTAAATATCGAACAAAACAAGATTATAAAGATATTCACCGTAGTCAATGTTATATTTCTTCCACCCACACTCGTCGCAAGTATGTATGGTATGAATTTCGACTTTATGCCTGAATTACACTGGACACATGGCTACTTGTTCTCAATAGGCTTGATGATAGCATTCACACTGCTGGTTTTAGGCATATTCAAACTGAAAAAATGGTTATAAACAATATCCTGTTGAAAACTCTGTATAATAGTGTTGAAAACTGAAACAACAATGTTTTTAATTATTCGATATAAACAAAATCGTAAAAGAGAGGTATTTTATCAACATTTATAATAAACTGATAATAAAAGAGGTAAAGTAGTTTTCAACAAAAGAAACGGCATAAGAAAAACAAAAGATTATAGAAAGATAAATTATATATTATTGTTTGGTTGATATGTGTTCTGAGAAATTGATAGAAGAGATAAATAGACTGAGGAAAGAAAAGAATGCGGTCATCATGGCGCATTACTATCAGATACCACCGATACAAGATATAGCCGACTTTGTCGGTGATAGTCTGGAACTGGCTCGTAAGGCGAAAGAAACAAACGCCTCAATTATAGTACTATGTGGCGTACATTTTATGGCAGAGACAGCCAAAATAATCTGTCCTGACAAAAAAGTACTGATACCAGATATCAATGCTGGGTGTTCTTTAGCAGAAAGTTGCGATGCACAAGACCTGAAAGAGTGGAAAACAAAACATCCGGATTATTTAGTGTTAAGTTATGTAAACACTTCTGCTGCGGTAAAGGCACTGACCGATATAGTGGTAACATCCTCCAATGCACTCAAAATAGTGGAACAACTACCAAAAGAACAACATATTCTATTTTGTCCAGATAGAAACTTGGGTAATTACATAAATAGTGTTACAGGCAGAAATATGGAATTATGGAATGGATATTGTCATGTCCACGAGAAATTCTCATTGCAAAAACTAATGGAACTCAAACGAGAGTACCCTGACGCAAAAGTCTTGGTACATCCCGAATGCAAAGGTCCTATAATCGCAATCGCAGATGTAATAGGGAGTACAAAATACTTGCTCAATTATGCCATAACAAGCAAAGATACAACTTTTCTTGTCGCTACTGAAAGTGGTATAATACATAAGATGAGTCAATCATGCCCTGATAAAACATTCATCCCTGTACCACCCGATGTAACAGAAGGAGACAAGTCATGTGCTTGCAACGAATGTAATTTTATGCGTATGAATACGCTTGAGAAACTATATATCTGCCTCCGCGATGAAACCAACGAAATAAATGTAGATAAGGATATAGCCAAAAAAGCAATTATTCCCATTGAGAAAATGTTTGCGATGAGCAAATAATTTCGTAATTTTGCACCGACTTTTAACCAACTAAATAAAACTTGTATTATGACAATAGATCAATACAATTTCTCTGGTAAGAGGGCTATTGTACGAGTTGATTTCAATGTACCTCTTAACGAAAATGGAGTAGTAACCGACGACACTCGTATTAAGGGCGCACTTCCGACATTAAAGAAAATATTGAATGATGGTGGTTCACTCATCATAATGAGTCACATGGGTAAACCTAAAGGAAAAGTTAATCCTAAATTATCACTCAGTCAGATTGTAGAACCTGTTTCAAACTTATTAGGAGTGAAAGTTAAATTTGCTCCCGACTGTGCAAAAGCCTCAGCCGAAGTAGCATCACTCAAACCTGGAGAGGCGTTGCTCTTGGAAAACCTCCGTTTCTATCCCGAAGAAGAAGGAAAACCGGTAGGAATTGATAAGGAAGACCCTGCTTACGAGGCAGCAAAGCAAGAAATGAAAGAGAAGCAAAAAGCCTTCGCTAAAACCTTGGCTAATTATGCAGACTGCTATGTGAATGATGCGTTCGGTACTGCACACCGCAAGCACGCTTCAACTGCCGTTATTGCCGATTATTTCGACAAAGACAATAAGATGTTGGGCTACTTGATGGAGAAAGAGGTGCAAGCAGTAGATAATATCTTGAGCAATATAAAGCACCCGTTCACTGCTATCATGGGAGGTAGTAAAGTATCCACAAAAATAGGCATCATCGAAAATCTGATGGATAAAGTGGACAACCTCATCCTGTGTGGTGGTATGACCTATACTTTTGCAAAAGCACAAGGTGGCAAAATTGGTAACTCCATTTGCGAAGACGATAAGTTGGATTTAGCACTCGATATCATAGCTCAAGCAAAGGCGAAAGGTGTCAATTTGGTTCTGGGAAGCGATTGTGTAGCAGCCGACAACTTCTCGAATGACGCACACACACAAATAGTTTCCGCTTCAGCAATACCGGATGGTTGGGAAGGTATGGATGCAGGTCCCGAAACACAAAAAGCCTTCGCGGAAGTAATTGAAAATGCAAAAACTATTCTGTGGAATGGTCCTGCAGGGGTATTCGAATTCGATAACTTTACAGCAGGCAGTAAGGCTATTGCTGAGGCCATTGCAAAAGCAACGGCAAAAGGAGCATATAGTTTAATCGGTGGAGGAGACTCAGTAGCCTGCATCAATAAGTTTGGTATGGCAGACAAGGTAAGTTATATTTCAACAGGAGGTGGCGCACTATTGGAAGCCATCGAAGGAAAAGTATTACCGGGCATCGCCGCAATAAAAGGATAAAACAATGGAAATATCTGGTAAAATCATCGCTGTATTACCGCTGCAGCAAGGAACAAGCAAAGCAGGTAACCCCTGGCAATTGCAAAGTTATGTACTTGAAACCCAAGAGCAATACCCAAAAAAGGTCTGCTTTGAGATATTCGGAGAAGACCGTATCAAAAATAACTCTTGTCAGATCGACGAATTGGTAACCGTCTCTTACGATTTGGAGAGTAGAGAGTTCAACGGTCGTTGGTATACAAGCGTACGCGCTTGGAAAGTAGTCAAAGGAGAAGGTGCTTCTCCTGCAGCAGCCACTACTGCTTCTACACCTTCGTCAGCAGAACCTGCTCCTAATACGAATATACAATCATTCGACGCTGCCGACAATTCTATGGATGACGGGAGTGATCTACCGTTCTAATATTAAAATAATTCCACCGACAGAGGCTGCCTGATCCATTCGGGTAACCTCTGTTTTTGTTAGTATTTACTATATATTTCAAAGGATGAATATAGGACGAATATAAGACGAATATAGGATGAATATAGGAAGAACCTACAAATCACATAGAAAACAGCACTCTCCGTAAATTAAATAAGAATCTTTAATTATTAATTATCCTTTTCTTTTATCTCATACACACTACTTTCATCTTAAAATGCATAAGAGAACGAAACAAACCAATTCCAGTCCCACAAATTACTATTTTTCAGGTATTCGCTATTTGATTTAACAAGATTATTCAACCCAAAGTTATAACCGCTATATACTCTATACTTTGCCCATTGAATACCACCGCCTAAACCCCATTGCAAGTTAAAGCGTCGCAACTCACCTGCTCTATATTTTTCGTATGATTGAGTAGGGATTTCATTTGCCTCTAACCATGCTTTTGTCTCATCTGAAACAGTGCATTTTATCTTGTCTTTCTGTGCAATACCCACTGCAAACTGCGGACCTGTATAAAAATACAAAGACAATTCTTTCCATAGTTTCTGAGTATAAGTAGCATATATCGGTACAACTATCGACTGTTTTAACAGGTTATGCTCAAGATATTCCTCAGTCGTATATTCTGCATTCACCCCTGCCCAATGCTGTTCATTTTTCCCGGAGGTAATTTGATAGAACAATCCGCTTTGAACGGATAAATGGTAAGGCAAATTAAAATCAACTGTAAAGCCTATTTTAGCCCCATGCAGATATGTATCGGCGTAAGATGTACTCTTACTATTATACCAGTCTTGCGTATATCCTGCCTCTATTCTGTATGTCGTAGAGAAAGAATAATCATCCGACTTCTTTTCTTTCTTCTCATCAACAGCATAATTGTCAAATACATTGTAGTTATCGGTCATATCCTGTGCAAAACTGATGCCACTGACAATCAACAAACTGATTGCTAATATACTATATCGCTTTTCCATACTCAATGATTACTGTTTAATGCTATAAATTGAATTGCTTTCAAAAGCACACATTCCCATTCCTTGCAAAAATAATACAAATAATGAATACCAACAATACTTTTCTCATTTATTCATCCTCACCCGCTTATAGAACCGATTGGAGCCTTAAATAGAACCAAAAAGTTGCAAATATCACAAATAACTTGTATTTTCGCACTTGCGATAAACATACTTGTCTGCTATAAGATTATTAACAAGACCTTAAATTGATAGCAATAAAATGAATATAACTTTCTGTATCAACTATCGAACAGAGTGGGGACAATCATTATGTATAGTATCCAACGACAATATATTACGATGGACCGATAAGAAACCATTGTATCTGCAATGCTATGGTATCGATTATTGGACGGTAACTATACCCATACCCGATTTTCTGAATAAAATAAACTATCGTTATGCCATACTTTCTCAAGATGGCAATCTGATCTACGAAGCAGGAAAAAGCAGGACGGTCGATCTATTAACTACCGATAAACATGTCGTGATGCACGATTTTTGGCAGGTAGATGACTACGAAAAAGTATTTCGTTCAATAGCCTTCACAAGAACGCTCTTCCGTAGAGAGAATGTCATACAAGACATACAGCAACCTGATAATGTACGCTTTTCTATCGATATCCCTCAAATATCGCCCACACAAGGTGTCGCCATTATTGGTAATTCAGAGGAATTGGGTAAATGGGATATCAATCATAAATTGATTCTTTCCGACACGCATTTTCCTATATGGACAGGTGCTATTCACACCAAAACAAACGAGGTAATAGAATATAAATACATCATCTACGATTTGAAGTCTGGCGATGTAATCGACATCGAAAGTGGCGAAAACCGTCAAGTATGGGGATTGCAAAATCAACTGACGATTATTCAAAACGACCGTTGTTTTCGACGCACGAAACCTCGATGGAAAGGTGCAGGTGTAGCAATACCTGTATTTTCCCTACGCACAGAAGATAGTTTTGGTATAGGAGAATTCCTCGACCTGAAACTATTGGTGGATTGGGCGTTCCTGACAGGTCAAAAGTTGATACAAACCCTGCCAATCAACGATACGACCTTGTTGCATACTGACCAAGACTCATATCCATACAATGCAGTAAGTGTGTTCGCCCTACATCCCATCTACCTCAATATAGAGAATATGGGACAACTCACACCGGCACTAAAGAAAAAGTACTTGGCTACAAAAACGATATTTAATCAGAAGAAATTTGCAGATTACCAGGTGGTATATAACGAGAAAATGAAATACTTCAAAGCCATTTATAAGACAGAGAAAGATACCGTATTCTCCTCACCTGAGTTCAAAGTATTCTTCAAGAACAATAGTGAATGGCTGATGCCTTATGCAGTATTTTGCTACCTGCGCGACAAATATGGTACACCACATTTCTATAGTTGGAAGCACTATGCAATATACCACCCAAAAGATGTCGAACGCTTGTCACAACCATCCGCAAAAGAATACGACAAAGTAGCATTCTACTATTTTCTTCAGTTCCATCTCGATAAACAACTGTCCCAAGCAGTCAACTACGCCCATAGCAAAGGCATAGTACTTAAAGGGGACATCCCTATAGGTATATCACCCGACTCTGTCGATGCTTGGACTAATCCGAAGTTATTTAATCTCAACTCCTCTGCAGGAGCACCGCCTGATGCTTTCAGCATCAAAGGACAAAACTGGGGCTTCCCTACCTACAACTGGGATATAATGCAGAAAGATAATTACTATTGGTGGAGACAACGCTTACATAAAATAGCAAACTACTTCGATGCTTACCGCATCGACCATATCTTGGGCTTCTTTCGTATATGGCAAATGCCTAAATCTGCCGTATGGGGACTATTAGGACACTTTTCTCCCGCTATACCATACACAATGCAGGATCTGTGGAATATGGGCGTAACATTAGACGAAGACCGGCTGACAAAGCCATATATACGCTCCAACTTTCTAAACGACATCTTCGGTCAGCATACCGAGTATGCTAAAAGAAAGTTCTTGAATACCAACGATGGTTATATCTACTGGCTCAAAGACGAGTTCGACACACAACAGAAAGTGCAACTATATTTCCGGCAGAACAATCTGACGGATGAACATAGCATAAAGTTACGAGATGCGCTCTATTATCTGCATTGCGAGGTACTGTTTATCCGCGACCAATCAAATCCGAATGTATTACATCCTCGTATCTCACTATTTAACTCCTACAGTTATAGTGAATTAAAAGACGATCAAAAGAAGATACTGGCAGATATACACAACGACTATTTCTACTACCGTCATAACACATTCTGGTATCAATCGGCGATGAAGAAACTACCGTCGCTCATCAATACCACCGATATGCTTGTATGCGGAGAAGACCTTGGCATGGTGCCTTCATGCGTACCGGAGGTTATACACAAACTCAATATCTTGTCTTTGGAGATACAACGAATGCCCAAAAATCAGAATATACTCTTTGCTCATCCGGCCGATGCACCTTACTTGAGTGTTTGTACCACAGGCACACATGATATGAACCCAATACGGGCATGGTGGGAAGAAAATCAAGAGATGACGCAACGATTCTACAACGAACAAATGGGGTGGCAAGGAGAAGCACCGAAGGTAATGTCTGGCAAAATCGCAGAATTCATAGTGAATCAACATATCTACAGTCCTGCAATATGGGTCATTCTACCTATGCAAGACTGGATGGCAATCAACGAAGATGTACGGTTGAAAGATGCACATGCGGAGAGAATAAATATACCCGATAATCCACACCACTTCTGGTGCTATCGGATGCATATAACAATCGAGGAATTACTCCAAAAGAATGAGTTCAATCAACAAGTAAAGGAATTAGTCAGAAAGCGTTTGGAATAATGGCACAACACAATGAAATAGGAAAAAAAGGAGAACTGTTGGCACAACAATACCTTAAGAAACAGCATTACAAAATATTACAGACAAACTACAGAATCTGTAATATCGAAATAGACATCATTGCCCAAATCAAGAAAACAATAGTCTTTGTAGAAGTCAAGACGCGTTCTTCAGAAATATTTCAAGCACCGGAAGAGGCGGTTGATACGCACAAACAACGACGCATCACCATAGCATCTAACGCCTATATGCAACAGTTCTCCGAACAATATGAGGCGCGATTTGATGTGATCGCCGTAGTACTGAGCAACGACAATGCAGAGATCCGCCATACAAAAGAGGCCTTCAGTCCTACCCCAACCTATCGCTAATCATCAGAACAACCTATCTCCAATCCGCATTGTTCAAAGAAACAATCTCTCAAAAACATCTATTCTTCCTCTGCCGACCCTATTGCAGGCATTGCTTCTTCCTGCTCAAAAGCATCCACCGTCCTCAGTTTAGCCTTCTTTGTACTACTGATACCCAACTCTTTTAACTTCTCCACTCGACGCAACACATTACCCTGACCGTCTATCAATTGAACCTTCCCGCGTTGATAAGTAGACATGGCAGTCTGCAATTGCTTACCTAATGTATCGTATGTTTCTGCCGCCGTTACTATCTTTTCATACAACGACGCAGCCGATTCCAATATCTTCTTACAATTATCCTCTTGCCTGGTGTTATGCCAAGTCTGCAACACAAGATGCAACGACATCATCAGATTAGTCGGATTAACAATGATAACCCCTGCACGAAAAGCCTCTTGTACTAACGAATGGTTATAATTCATAGCCATAATATATGACCCCTCGTTTGGTATAAACATCAACACATAGTTCATCGAAGAAGGAACATACTTCGGGTAATTCTTCTCCGAGAGTTCTTTTATATGCTTTTTAACAGACTCAAAGTTCTTACGGATAGAATTCTGCCTCTCCTCCTCGTTCGCTGCTCCTAAGGCTTCTGTATAGTCTTTCAACGATACTTTGGAGTCGATAATAATGCGTTTCCCATCGGCACAATTCACAACAACATCCGGACGCAGTTCATGGTTCTTGTCGCCAACAAAACTCTCCTGACGAGAGTACTCTATCCCTTCACGCAAGCCGCTACCTTGTAGAATATCTTCCAATACTTGCTCGCCCCAATCTCCGTGTACCTTACCTCGGTTTTTCAAAGCATCGGCCAAGTTATTTGCATCCTTCCCCAATTGCTGTGTCTGATTCACAATACTCTCTATCGCTCCACGCAATGTGGCATTACTTTGTTCATTCGAAGAACGGGTCTCGGTCATCAATTTCCGTACATTCTCCATTTCTTTCTGAATAGGGTCAAGCAACTGCCCGACGCTCTGTTTGTTCGCATCTCCCAACGCTTCCGAACGCTCTTTCAATAGTCGCTGCGAGGTCGTCTCAAACTTCTCGGAAAGTAGTTCTAACTGTTTCTGTTCATATCGCTCACGGTTCTGCTTCTCCTCCTCTTTCTCCCTCTCATAACGCTTCTTGTTCTCTTCAAGCATCGCCGTCGCATTCTCCGAGTTCGACTTCCACTGGTATGCTTCTTTCTCCAAACTGCTGTATTTATCCTGCAAGGCTCGCTTCTCCTCTTCTGCTACATTCTTCTCTTGTTGCAATTGCTCTATCTGACGCTGACGGTACTCATCCTCCGTGCGCATGCGTTCCATCTCTATCTGTTTCTCGTGCAGAGCAGCCTCTACGGCGTGACGCTTGTTGCTGCGACCAAAGTAACAACTCACCGCTGCGGCTATCATAGCACCTGCTATCATACCGCCCAATAAACATAAAATCACTTCCATCTGCATGGGTTGTTAGACTGTTTTTTCAAGGCTTCATACAAGAGATGCGTCGGAAGACCCATAACATTATAGAACGAACCATCTATCTTCTCCACTGCCACATAGCCTATCCATTCTTGTACACCGTATGCACCGGCCTTGTCCAAAGGTAGATATTTCTCAACATATTCATCTATCTCTTCGTCGGTCAGATTCTTGAATGTTACATCTGTCCTGTCAGACAACACCTCTTCCTGTTGGTCTGTTCTCAGACAGATTGCCGTATAAACCTGGTGTGTATGTCCCGAAAGCATTTTCAGCATCTGCTTTGCCTCATCTTTGTCCTTCGGCTTCCCCAACATCCTGCCGTCAATCCAAACAATAGTGTCTGCTGTTATCAATACCTCATCTTTCCGTAGAAATTTATGATAAGCCTCAGCCTTCTCTCGGGCAATGTAACGGGGTATCTCCTCCCCCTGCAAACCATCTGTGAAATGCTCGTCACAATCAATATGCACCACCTCGTACGGGATTCCCAAACCCGACAACAACTCTTGCCTTCTTGGTGAATTACTTCCTAATAATACTTTCATATCCAATCTTATAAAACTCCCTTATACCTCAATGAACCATCGAGAAGATAACCACACTGAACAGCACACCCAAAAACATAATGAACTTCATCATTTGCTGTGCTGCACGATAGTCTGACGGAATCTTGGCATTGACAACAAGGGCAATCTCGCACAAACAAGGAATCAGCATTCCAAATATCAAGTATCTGTAAGGAAGACTCTTCCAACTCACCACGCCCATCCTGTTAGAGAAGAGATACACAAAATAGGTCATACCGCAACACGCAATCACTATAAGCACCACAACAATCACCTTGGTCCAAGTCGTCCCTAACTTCACAGGCAGGGTATGGCACTCTAACTCTCGGTCACCCATCTCATCCTGCAAATCTTTGATTATCTCACGAATGAGAGTCATCAGAAAGGCAAACAACGAGAAAACACCAATCCACAAATAGATGTCATGCACAAGATGGGTATAAGGAAGTATATCCCCGAAACGATGTTTTAGCATAGCCACATTGGCAATCGCAATCACCAATGGCACCAATCCTGCTGCCACACTCACTATCAGATTACCCAAGATAAACTGACGCTTGTATGCAGAAGAATAGAACCATAACAGACCGGGCGTAAAGATGAAAATCAATCCCAATGACCAACTGCGTACTATCACGGCGGCAGCAATACCCGATAACGCACCGATCACAGTCATGATCTGATGACAGAGCATTGCCGTAGGCTTGCTGATACTGCGCGTCACAATCTGCTTTTCAGGGCGGTTTATAGCGTCTATCCGTACATCAAAATAGTCGTTTATAGCATAGCCGCCTGCAGCGATAAACACCACACCAGTAATGAGCAGACAAAGCAGATAGGTCGGTAACTGCTCATCAAACATCGATACACTCAAGATAGGTAACGCCACCATCTTCTCCATCAACCACATAATGAACATGATGAAGACTAAGTTTTGCCAACGGACAAGTTTTAACATTGCTTTCATATAAAAGGGGTATAGGAGTTAGAATATCATTTTTAATACCAAACCTTTCCATGCAGGTATCTCTACATTGATCGGAGTATCTGGCGACATAGCGATCGAATACTTTCGACCACTCAGCAAATCTGTGCAATCAATAGGCGTATTCTGTGGCTTCATACCGAAATAAGTAAAGGCCTCTTGAGGTATCGTTAGAGCCACATCCGTCTGATGAGCGTCGAAGTTTACAACAACCAACAGCAATTCATTCTTGTACCCACGGATAAAAGCATACTGTTTGTTCTTGTTGAATCCTTCCCGCTGGGCATACACAAGGTCGAACTTCTTGCCTTCCGTAACGGTCTTTTCCTTTCTCGCAATATGGAGCAACCGCTGATAGAACTCGTGCAATTCCTTCTGCTCGTCCGACAATAGCGCACCGTCATATTTGCCATTGTTCGCCCATCGCTGCAACGAACGGACACCCCAGTAATCAAATATCGTAGTCCTGCCGTCCACACCCGAAAAACCTTCCGAATCCATACCCAATTCTCCTAACTCCTGACCCGCATAAATCATCACGGGATTCGTATTCAATAGCGACATCACTATCACGGCAGGCTCTGCACATATCCCCCTCCCGCAGAAGAAACCCGAAGCAATACGCTGCTCGTCATGATTTTCCAAAAAGTATAACAGATGCTCGTGTATATCATCATTTGCCTGCCATTGCAGCGTGATACCCTCTGCCGAGAAATCACGGCTCGTCACGCCACGAAGATAGTCATACATACCTACCTTGTCGTATAGCAAATCAAATCCGCCTTCATAGATATACGACCGGTACAGATGCGGATTATATACTTCTGCAATAAACAATACATTCGGATTTGCTTCCCTCACCTGAGGTATTACCCAATGCCAAAACTCCACAGGCACCATCTCTGCCATATCGCAACGAAATCCGTCAACACCCTTCTCCACCCAATAAAGCAGAATCTCAAGCATCTTGTGCCAGGTATCAGGAATAGGACTGAACTGTTTTTCCATACCACCCTGATAATATACCCCATAATTCAACTTGACGGTATCATACCAGTCGTTCCTCGAAGGGGACGAAGTAAAACAGTCGTTGCCTGTCACTTTGGCAGGGTATTCTTCGTAATCGCTTACCTCAAACAACGGCGAAAAACGCTCATTCGGAAAGTAATAGAAGTTATTCAATGGCGAGAACGCCCAATTAGGATTGTCGGTCGCACCCAAATCAATCACGCCTTCGGGCTTCATAACCGACCGGTACTCTCTGGCTACATGGTTCGCAACAAAGTCAATCACTACTTTCAGATTCGCCTTATGAGTCCGTTCCACTAACGCTTCGAACTCATGCATACGGTTCGGAATATCTTCTGCCAAGTCCGGATCTACATCGTAGTAATCCGTTATAGCGTACGGAGAACCCGCCCTGCCTTTCACTATACTTGCCGAACATTTTGGAATGCCGTAATCACTATAGTCCGTCTGCGTCGCGTGCCTTATAATACCAGTGTACCATACATGCGTCGCTCCAAGTTGACGAATCGAACGAAGTGCCTTCGTGGTAATACGGTTAAACTTCCCGCAACCGTTCTCCTCTATCGTACCGTTGTGGTTGCGATTTTCGCAATAATTACTAAAAGTACGGGGAAGAAGTTGGTATAGAATGTGTTTATTATACATAGATATAGATATTACATTTTAATCGGTAGAACGGAATACCCTGTCCGCCCTATCGCCTACAAAGGTACAAAAAAAATGCCATAAACGAAAGGTACGCGTAAAAAAGGGTATGGAACCCCTATCCTTAAAGTAAGAAAGATAGTTTATATCGAAGAGCCTGTTTTAACAATTCCCTGCCCTTCCCTAAAGCATAAATCGACTCCCCTTGAAGTTCGATAAATGCTACCTGTTCCAAAGGATCTATATAGGATGAATATAAGATGAATATAGGACGAATATAGGATGAATATAGGATGAATATAGGAAGAACCTGCCAAAAACATCCCAAATACCCCTCTTGGAATATTAACGGCTAATCGTCAATTATTAATTATCTATTGCAAATAGTCAATTCGTAAGATGTTCGATTGTCAGTTTCACAATCTGTTTCCGTTGTTCTGTCATTTTACCGACTTATCTGCCTTATCCTTCTTTTCACACTTGTCTATGAGAGGACAATTCTCGCAACCTGTGCATTTCTCCGGTTTACGCCATGCACGAATAAGCAAGAATATAGCCACCCCAACGGCAATACCCAAAACAATATAAACAACTACCTCCTGCATCAGAACAACGAACCGATCTGAAACACTAAGAAACTAAGCAACCATGCTATACCCGTCGAATAAAACAAAGAGAACAACATCCACTTCACGCTCGATTCTTTCTGTATAGTTGCTAAGGTCGAAATACATGGGAAATAAAGCAAAATAAACAACATCAGCGAGAAAGCCGACAACGGAGTGTACAACGGCTTGCCTGCGTCATCACGCAAACTACGCAACTTCTCTGCCAAAGGGATAATACCTTCATCGTTCTTCTCCGACACATCGTCGCTTGTATCTATGTCATCATCACCATAAAGCACAGCCATAGAAGACGCAATCACCTCTTTTGCCGCACAACCGGCTACCAAACTCACACCTGCACGCCATTCAATACCTAACGGCTTAAACACAGGCTCTATCACTTTGCCTAAGGTACCCAAATATGACTGCTCCAACTGTTCTTTGTGCGACAACTCATCATGGTGTCTCGGAAAATACCCCAAGCCCCATATAATAACAGATGCCAACAACACAATCGTCACAACTCGCGAGAACCATTCTTTGGCCTTGTCCCAAGTATGTATCATGGCATTACGGAAGGTCGGCATACGGTAGGGAGGCAACTCCATCACAAAAGGATTGCTCTTCTCCTTGAAGGCTACCTTGCTTAGTAAAAGAGAGGTCAATATCGCTATCAACAAACCGATAAGATATATCGACAACAATACAATAGCCTGATGATGAGGAAAAAACGCTGCTACCAATATGATATATACAGGCAAACGGGCAGAACACGACACAAAAGGAACAGTCAGGATGGTAAGTAACCTGTCCTTCGGATTTTCCAATGTCCGAGACGCCAACACCGCAGGTACAGAACAACCAAAACCAATGATATACGGTATAAACGACTTACCATGAACACCCATACAGTGCATTAACTTATCCATAATAAATGCCGCGCGCGACATATAACCTGTATCTTCTAATACCGAAATAAAGATAAAAAGGATAAGTATCTGTGGCACAAACGCCAATACGGCACCGATACCTGCTATCACACCGTCAACGACAAGGTCGGTCAATACACCCGCAGGAAAACTGTCTCTAACCCAATCCGATAACCAATTTATACCCAACTCTATCCAATGTTGCGGGTACGCACCTAACACGAAGGTCGCTTCAAACATCAAAAAAAGAAACAGGAATAAAATAGGAAAACCGAGCCATTTATTCGTGAGTACTTTATCTAACGCATAACCTAATGTCCTCTTCTCATTCTGCTTATTGTGAGTTAATGTCTCACTCAATGCACCACGAATAAAACCAAATTTCAAATCCGATATATAAGACGATATATCTTCTCCCGACTCCTTTTCAAACTGCTCACGATAACGCTTCGCCGTCGAAACAATATCCTCACCATTAGATAGTTTCTTAAACTGCTCTGTTGTCGTTCTGTCATTCTCAATCAACTTAAGGGCAACATAACGACTATGATACAAGTCTTTTATATCATCATTCCGATTAAGCAACTGCTTTATTTCTGCAATGGCACTTTCCATCTGAGTCCCATAATTGATATGGATATGCTTTTGCACCTTCGACTTACCTTCATACACTTGTACTATCGCCTCCAACACATTCTCTATACCCCAACCTGTACGGGCAATAACAGGAACAATCGGAAAACCCAACATCTTCTCTAATGACTCATAATCCAACTGATCCCCCGTCTTTTGTAACTCATCATACATATTAAGGGCCATCACCAAAGGAAGGTTCCTGTCAATAAGTTGGGTCGTCAGAAATAAATTACGCTCTAAATTGCCCGCATTAACTATATTCAATATCAAATCTAAGGGCTGGTTATCTAAAAAATCACGAACATATAACTCCTCCGGAGAATACTCGGTCAACGAATATGTTCCTGGCAAATCAACTAAATTAATCGTATAACCCCTATGGTGAAAAGTACCTATCTTCGAATCTACCGTAACCCCACTATAATTACCCACTTTCTCTCGCATACCCGTAGCATAATTAAAGAAACTTGTTTTCCCGCAGTTAGGATTACCAACCAACGCTACTGTAACATTCCTCGATAATTCCTCTACTTCAGCACGGACATGCTCTTCTATCGTACCATAGAAATCATTGTCAGGGTGAGCTTCTTCAGCCAATGAAACAACCTCTATATTACGAGCCTCTGCACGCCTTAAACTGACATGCGTACCCATAATCTCATACTCTACAGGGTCCAACAATGGAGCATTCTTAATCACACGAACTACCTCCCCTTTAACAAAACCCAATTCTAATATGCGGTGCCTAAAACCACCATGACCATGTACTTTCAGAATCATTCCACGCTCATTGGTCTGCAAATCCGCTAATGTAAGAGCCTTCTCTTCCATATTACCTAATTTTTATCCTTGCAAAATTACGCCTACATCCACAAACCACCAATAACCAAAAATAGGTATTTTTACGCTCATTGAACCCATCATATTCAATACTTCCTCCTCCCACCATCAATAAAATAAGAGACTGTCTGAACATATCAGACAGCCTCTTTAAGTTTAACCGATAAGTTAACGACCCACGACTAATGGTTATTCTTTAATTCAACCCCCAATATATTAACCACTTTATTATCATAGAAGATATACAACTCCCCATCAATCATCCTTTTATAGGCATGCCTACTATCCTCCTCGCACGCACGAACCGATGTAGGCTGAGGCTCTATGCTATTCAAATATATCTCCAAATTTGAATACCCATTCTCTGTAATGATACACCCATCATTCGGGTTGTTCGCATCTAAGCCATTCTCACTTTCCCAAATATCAGGAATACCGTCCAAGTCACTATCAACATAAGGCGTACCTTGCAGCATCGGCCAACCACCAACGCTCATCGGGTCGTCTATAATACCACCTTTACCCAATTTACCTATCCCCAAGGCAGTAGCATTATTCGTCTCTTCTATAATACGCCTGTCTTGCATATCACGCTTTGGTACATTGGCGCCTACACCTTCCAATACACGAGAATACGCCTCCTCGGCACTCTCTATCGTATCAAGTAGTATATCTATCTCAGGCGATAAACTCATAGAACGGAACAACGACTTGGCCAATGCCGTATCAGAATAAGCCGCATATTGCACCCCACAGAACCAATTATCTTCCGTCACAGCAGGATAATGAGTAAGATAATTACCCTCTATAAAATGATGCGACAAATATCCTGCCTCCACGCTACTCTTGCTCTGGTCTATTCGAACAAGCCTGTTCACTTTATTGGTAGGCGATGCTTTGCTGCTCGTATTGCCTGAAGCAGGACCATGTTTGTAGTAGTTGTTAAACATATTCAACTCATTACGCACCTCGCTTGCATTTATTTCCACCTCCAAACCATACCCCGAATTGTTTGTTCCCCAATTATATACTACATTGTTCCGATATTCAACTACGGCTATTGTGTCGTGCGCACGAGCCCCGTTGAAGCGTATATTCCTGCTGTTATTATGTGCCACCAAATTATGATGGTACGTCGCAAATTGTCCACCCCACACACCACAATACGAGCGAGTACCTTTGGGGTGAAAAGCACTGTACAACCCTTCTGCTACCATACACCATTGTACGGTGGTGTACTTGTTGTCGTAAATGGCTAAACACTCCTCATTTGCCCAACTCATCGTGCAATGGTCAAAGATGACATGTTCGTAATTCTCCACATCTGTACCGTAGGTTATAAAAACATTATCGGCTGTAGGGGTGGAAGGACGAAAACGCATATAGCGTACTATCAAATGTTTCCTTCGAGGACCCCAATACCATAACTCGCCGCCCGTTGCTCCGTTAAACAGCATACTATGTCCCGTAATACACACACCATCGCCAGGTGCCGACTGCCCTGCTATGGTAAGGTAGTCACGCTTCACCTTCAAGTCTTCTTTCAAGCAGATATTACCCGCTATGTTAAATACTACGGTCAACGGTTCATAAACAGTTACCTCACTTTCTACAATCGAATCTTCTCCGTTGCTACTGATAAAATGACGCGGTCTGAGTTCCTTGTGAACATATTGCTCCAACGCCCAACGAAGAGTCCCCTCAATGGGCATCTCTGCAGAAGTGTAGTCCTCTAAAGAGGTAACGGTAACAACTTTGCCGCCCCTGCCTCCTGTTGCATACCTGCCAAACCCCTCCGCAGTAGGAAAAGCCAATGTAGGTTCGTTGCCATATATCGGAAGACAAGTGGCAAGAGCCACAATGTACAATGCTATATGATATACTCGTTTTACCAAACTTCCTGAGTGTTATTATTCGGGTTCTTCGGATAGTCAATCGTGTAATGCAGTCCTCTGCTCTCTTTACGCTCTAAGGCTTGACGGGTAATCAGATACCCTACATTGATCATATTGCGCAGTTCGCATATATCTTTCGTCGGGCGGACACGCTTGAACAATGCTTCTGTCTCTTCGTATAACAGGTCTAATCTTTCCCATGCACGGTGCAAACGCAAATCGCTCCGAACAATTCCAACGTAGGTACTCATTATCTGCCCCACTTCTTTCACATCCTGATTGATAAGCACTTGCTCTTCATTCGTCATCGTACCCTCGTCGTTCCATTCCGGTACACGCTCGTTGAAATCATAAGTGTCTATCACACTCATCGCGTGTCGGGCTGCGGCATCTGCATAAACCACTGCCTCTATCAGTGAGTTGCTTGCCAAACGATTGCCGCCATGAAGTCCGGTGCAGGAACATTCACCAACGGCATACAACCGGTTGATCGACGATTGAGCATCCAAGTTAACTTTTATACCCCCGCACATATAGTGTGCACAAGGAGCCACAGGAATATATTGCTTCGTAATATCTATCCCTATGCTCAGACACTTCGCATAGATATTCGGGAAATGATGCTTTGTCTCTTCTGCGTCTTTATGTGTTACATCCAAACATACATGGTCCAACGCATGTATCTTCATCTCATTGTCTATTGCCCTTGCTACAATATCGCGTGGCGCCAACGACAAGCGTTCATCATACTTCTGCATAAACTCTTCCCCGTTTGGCAAACGCAATATACCTCCATAGCCGCGCATGGCCTCTGTAATCAAATAGGCAGGATGCGTCTCACCGGGATGAAACAAGGCTGTAGGGTGAAACTGTACAAACTCCATATCTTTCACTTGCCCCTTCGCACGATACAACATGGCAATACCGTCACCTGTGGCTATATTCGGGTTGGTCGTTGTGGCATACACCGCACCCGTACCACCGGTAGCCATTAGCGTTATCTTACTGAGATAGGTATCAATCTTACCCGTCTTCGGATTAAGTATATAAGCACCATAACACTCTATGTCTGGTGTTCTGCGGGTCACACGAACACCCAAGTGATGCTGGGTAATAATCTCTACTGCAAAGTGGTTTTCCAATACCTCTATATCAGGATGTTGTCTGACAGCTTGCATCAACCCCCGTTGTATCTCTGCGCCTGTATCGTCGGCATGATGAAGAATACGGAACTCACTGTGACCACCCTCGCGATGAAGGTCATAACTGCCGTCTTGCTTCTTGTCAAAATTCACGCCCCAAGAAACCAACTCGGCTATCTGTTTGGGCGCATTACGAACTACCTGTTCCACTGCTGCTGGGTCGCTAATCCAGTCCCCTGCAACCATAGTGTCGTGGATATGCTTTTCAAAATCATCTAAAAGAAGGTCTGTTACAGAGGCTATACCCCCTTGGGCCTTCGCTGTATTGGCTTCGTCTAAGGTAGTCTTGCAACACAAGGCAATCTTATACTTGCCTGCTCTTGCCATCTTCAATGCGAAACTCATACCGGCTACACCGCCGCCAATAATGAGTACATCATATCGCTTTGTCATCGTTTCTTTGTCTTGTTATTTTCCAACATTCAGCCCGTCCTGCAGACAGAGGGCAACAATAATGCTGCAAAGATACAATTATTATCTGGAAATCAGTAAACACCCGCAACGAATAATAATTGATACCCCAAAACTTCTCAATTCAACGATGCCTTGCACCCCCACAGCAACCCAATGGCTAATCACTAACGGTTAATTGCTCGCTGTAGAGTCATAGCATACTATAACTCTCAATTTTTCTCTGTATGTTAATTGTTAATTCTTACTTGTTAATTGCCCGCTGTAGAGCCATAGCGTGCTATGGCTCTCAACTCCTCGCCAATGTTTCCTCCAACGCTTATGCCCGCTGTAGAGCCATAGCGTGCTATGGCTCTCATGTCCTCGCCGATATTTCCTCCGACGCTTATGCCCGCTGTAGAGCCATAGCATGCTATGGCTCTCAACTCCCTTTCGCAGACTAAACAATATGTTACCGTTTTACCTGATATTACCCCACTCACCTACTCAACACTCAACTCCTATCAACTATTAACTTTCAACGCTCCACTTTTAATCCTCATTCCTCCCTCCTAAATTCCCAATCCCTCAAACCTCTCTTCCGCCAAGCCCCATCATTCCTACCTATTCCGAAGGTTTAATATAGGATGAATATAAGACGAATATAGGAAGAATATAGGAAGAACCTACAAACTACCTACAACGCACCCATCTCCCTGTATTAACTATTCATTGTTAATTGTTAATTATTAATTGTTTATTGCCCGCTATAGAATCATAGCGTGCTATGACTCTCAATTCTCTTTCGAAGACAGAACTATATGTTCCCATTCCCCCCACTAACGAAAATAACGAAAACAACGCACAACAAGATATACATTTGCGGACTTCAATAATTTTTTGTATCTTTGCAGCACTTTGCTCGGAGCAAACAAAGCAGATAAAGTTACAAACATAACAACAAATTATATTATGGTAAGTTACAAAGAATTAGGTCTGGTAAACACCCGTGAGATGTTTGCTAAGGCTATCAAAGGCGGATATGCAATACCGGCCTTTAATTTCAACAACATGGAGCAATTGCAGGCTATAGTAAAAGCTTCCGCTGAAACAAAGAGCCCTGTTATTCTCCAAGTTAGTAAAGGCGCACGCAACTACGCTAACCAAACCCTACTGCGCTATATGGCACAAGGGGCTGTAGAGTATGCTAAAGAATTAGGATGGGAAAACCCGCAGATAGTACTGCACTTGGATCATGGTGACAGTTTCGAACTATGCAAAAGTTGTGTAGATTTCGGCTTCTCAAGTGTTATGATTGACGGTTCTGCTCTGCCTTACGAAGAGAATATCGCTCTCACACGCAAGGTCGTTGAATACGCACATCAATATGATGTAACCGTCGAAGCAGAACTCGGTGTACTCGCAGGAGTGGAAGACGAAGTAGCCGCAGAAGAAAGCCACTATACCAAACCTGAAGAGGTAATCGACTTTGCCACACGCACAGGATGTGACTCACTCGCTATTTCCATCGGTACAAGTCACGGCGCATACAAGTTTAAGCCGGAGCAATGTACTATTGATCCTAAAACAGGTCGCCTCGTACCTCCTCCATTGGCATTTGATGTCCTCGACGCAGTTATGGAGAAACTACCAGGTTTCCCAATCGTACTACACGGCTCATCTTCTGTACCCCAAGAGTATGTAGATATGATCAACCGTTATGGCGGCAAGTTGGAAGCAGCGGTAGGTATTCCTGAAGAGCAACTTCGTAAAGCGGCCAAGAGTGCTGTCTGCAAGATTAATATCGACTCTGATAGTCGTTTGGCATTCACTGCTGCAGTACGCAAAGTATTTTGGGAGAAGCCTGCAGAGTTCGACCCCCGTAAATACTGCGGTCCTGCTCGCGACTTGATGGAAGAACTCTACAAGCATAAAATCATCAATGTGCTTGGTTCCGACGGTAAAGCAGAATAATAGTTATTTATAATGACTAATAGAATAGGGTTGGATAATACATACTCCAACCCTATTCTGTATTTATCTGTTCCTTGTTATTTCGATAAATTGTGTGTATTCGTAAATTGTAGTATCTTTGCAGGGAAACGATTCCACTATCAATGAAACGCATATTCATTCTCGTCATATCTACTTTTGCGGTTGCTGTTACTTTCGCTCAAAAAGCGCAGTTCCGATATAATGTTGATTTTGCTACCTATTTTGATAATCGTGAGTACAGGCAGCCTTATCAGTATGCGCAAACTATCTTCGCCCTGCGTCTATCGCCTGAGATAGGTGTATCTTTTATAGATAAAGAAGGGGGGAAGCATCAAGTATTAGCAGGAGTACATTACACGCAGCCAATGGGTGGGAACTGGCGAGATATACATATCAACCCTATTGCGTTCTACCAATATGAGTACAAGGGATTTTCATTACACTTTGGAGAAATACCCTATAAACATTTTATACGCCAACTACCTGATTACTTGCGTTATGATTCGATTGCATATTCCTACCCCAACATACAGGGTGCGTTGCTGCAATATCAGTCGAAGCATGGTTTTATAGAGTTTATGTGTGACTGGCGCGGACTACAATCGCCCGTCCGACGAGAGATGTTCCGTCTTACTATTGATGGCGAATATTCCTACCGGCATCTTTTCCGCTATTTCGCAGGTGGTATAGCGCAACTTAATCACAAGGCCAATTATGGCTCGCCTACTCCTCGAGAGGGCGTGGCAGATGATGCGTATATCTCTCCTAACATCGGCATTGATTTTGCTGCGCCTACACCATTGGACACTATACTATTGCGTGCGCATTATATATACGGATACCAACGATACAGGGAGACCAATACACTCTATCAGCCTCAAGGCTTTATGCTTGAATTTATGCTCTCGTGGCGTTTCTTGGGCGTGAAAAATACCTTTTATGTAGGTGATAATCTTATGCCTCTTTACGGGATGTTTGGTACAGACCTTAATCAAGGAGATCCTTTCTATCAATCGCCTCTCTACAATCGGACGGACTTTTATATTTACTTGGTGCGTAAAGGTTTTGTCAACTGTTATTTCTCTTGGAATATGCATTATACTCCGCAAGGCGGGTTGCAGCATCAGCAACAGTTGGTGGCTCTGTTCAGTTTGGACGGACTACACAAAAAAGAACGGTTGAGGTCGCTATTTGACAAGTAACCTCAACCTTTGTTGTTTGCGGGTGCGTGGTAGTTTATTTCTTTACCCGTTTACCGTCCAAGATAAAGTAGAGTATCAAGGCGGCATACATGATTAGTCCCAATCCCTTTGCATAAGGAGATGCATACCACGATTGCATATACCAATCTACTCCTACGAATTTCAGTATTGCGCTGACCACTCCCATGAGTGCGCCACCTGCAATGAAGCCACTTGCAATGAGTGTCCCTTTTTCGTGGCGTTTTTGTGCTAACTCTTTGTTTGAAGCGTGCTGCATGAACCATGATATGAAGCCACCTACTACGAGTGGGGTATTTAACTCCAACGGAATAAACATACCCAAGGCAAAGGCTAATACGGGTACTCCGAGCAAGTTGAGCAACAGAGCCAAGATTGCTCCGACGCCATAGAGTAGCCATGGTGCGCCTTGTCCCATCATGAGGGGTTCTATTACCGCCTCCATTGCATGGGCTTGCGGTGCTGCGAGTGCGTTATCTCCTACGAAGCCGTAGGTTTTGTTCAATACTATTATAACGCCGCCCACAGTAGCAGCACTTACCAATGTACCCAAGAACTTCCATGTTTCTTGTTTTTGTGGTGTGGAGCCTATCCAATAGCCTATTTTTAGATCTGTGATGAATCCTCCTGCCATGCTTAAAGCCGTACAGACGACCCCACCTATCACCATACTTGCCACCATGCCGCTTGTTCCTTTGAGCCCTACTGCTACGAGTACGACGCTTGCAATGATGAGCGTCATTAGTGTCATTCCGCTTACCGGATTGCTGCCTACAATAGCGATTGCGTTAGCCGCTACGGTTGTAAAGAGGAAGATGATGACTGCTGCCACTATCCATGCTATGAGTGCCTGCCATACATTGTGTATTACTCCTAACCAGAAGAAGAGAAATACCAATATGAGTGCAGCAACGATGGCGATAAGCAGGAAGCGCATAGACAGTTCTTTCTCTGTTCGCAGGCTCTGTGTTGCGACTTGCTTTCCTTTTCCTTTGAGTTCTTTTGTTGCCAGACCCAAGGCTCCTTTGATGACGCCCCAACTTTTTACGATGCCTATCAGTCCCGCCATTGCAATTGCGCCGATCCCTATATATCGTGCGTAATTAGCGAAGATCCACTGTGGGTCTTTCTGGCTGAGCATAACGATGTCGAGTGTAGTCATGCCTAATAGCGGTATGAGGAACCACCATACGAACAAACTGCCTGCGCAGATGATGGATGCATACTTGAGTCCTACTATATAGCCCAAGCCTAATACGGCTGCGCTTGTATTGATGGAGAAGGTTAGTTTCCACTTTTGGGCAATTACCTCTCCGAAAGCAAGCATGCGTGTACTTAGTTTTTCGGTCCATAGTCCGAAGGTGGAAACAAGAAAGTCGTAGAGTCCTCCAATTCCTGCAGCCCATATAAGTGTCTGTGCTTGTTTGCCGCCACTTTCTCCGCTGACGAGTACTTGTGTGGTCGCTGTTGCTTCCGGGAAGGGATATTTGCCGTGCATATCACTGACGAAGTACTTTCGGAATGGGATTAAGAACAGTATGCCCAAGCATCCTCCGAGCAGGCTTGCACAGAATACTTGCATAAAATTGACCGTTATTTCCGGGTACTTTGCTTGTAGTATGTAGAGTGCAGGCAGTGTGAAGATGGCTCCTGCGACGATTACTCCTGATGAGGCCCCGATACTTTGAATGATTACATTTTCTCCGAGTGCGTTTTTTCGTTTCGTTGCGGATGATAGTCCGACCGCAATAATAGCGATTGGAATTGCTGCCTCGAATACTTGTCCGACTTTTAGTCCGAGATAGGCTGCGGCTGCAGAAAAGATGATTGCCATAAGCACGCCCATAGTAACGGAATAGGGTGTTACTTCGTTGGGATTGTCTTGTGGAGGTAGAATAGGTTGGTACTTTTCTCCTTCTTTGAGTGGTCGATTGGCGTTTTCGGGTAGTTGTACTTTTGCCATAGGTTAGAGCGTTATTGTGTAATACTTGTTTCTTGTTTGCGAAATACTTGGCAAAAGTAGTATAATTTCGATAATATCGCAAGGTTAAAGGAACGGGTTTTTGTTGGAATTGGTTTGATTTTGGTTTGGAGTTGGCGGGGGTTGATAATATAGGGGAAACGGAAACATATAGTTTATTCTTTGAAGAGGAGTTAGAAGCCCTTCCACGCTATGGCTCTACAGCATACATGAAGGCTGCGTCGTTGAGTGTTGCGTGTTAGTGGGGATTATGGTGGTGTGAGGGGAACATATTGTTTGTTCTTTGAAGTGGAGTCGAGAGCCATAGCACGCTATGGCTCTACAGTATACATGAAGGCTGCGTCGTTAATTGTTGTGCATTGGTGGAGGTTAGGGAGGTTTGAGGGGAACATGTTGTTTGTTCTTTGAAGTGGAGTTGAGAGCCATAGCACGCTATGGCTCTACAGTGGG